>JAYGDO010000491.1:0-5162 GCA_046582885.1 Pirellulales bacterium
GAGGCCCTCGGGGAATTGCTCGACGCCGTCGGCCTGGTTGCCAGCAAGGAAATACGCGCCGACATGTACGCGCGGGTCCGGCCGCTGATTTTCGAGTTGCCCGGCAGTCTGGCAGGCGAGAAAGGCAGTTCGACAATCGCCGAAAACGGCATCAAGGTAGACTACTTTCATCCGAATCCGTCGAATGCCGCCCTCGAGACGTTCGCCAAGCTCAAGCCGCAAGACAGCGGGATTGTACCCACCATCAAAATGAACGTGCCGCAAAAAAAACAAAGCGACAACTTCGCCCTCCGCTTTACGGGAGCGATTCAAGTCGGCCGCACGGGCAAGTACACGTTTTTCACGAACTCCGATGACGGCTCCCGGCTCTACATCGGAAAACAACTGGTCGTCGATAACGATGGCAACCACGGGATGCAGGAGCGAAGCGGATCAATCGAATTAGTTAGTGGCGCGCACCCGATCACCGTGACCTACTTTGACAGTGGTGGCGGCGACGGACTCGCTGTCAGTTATGCCGGCCCCGGCGTTAAAAAGCAGGCGATTCCCGCCGCTAAACTCACGGTTTCCGGAGGCGAAACGCTGCACGATATCGCGATTCGCACACTCCAATCAATTCCCGGACACGACGCCGACAAATTTAACGATCTCACCCGGCTGATCAAAGCCGGCCGCAATCGCACCAGCGCCATTCGCGCCATCGGCGCGATTCCACAGCAGCACTGGGCCGCGAATCAACTTCACCCCTTGGCCGATAACCTGGTGGCCTATTTAAGCGAAATCCCGGCAAAATACCGCACCGGCCCCGCCGGGACCAGCGCGACTGCCTTGGCCAAGACGCTCGCCGGAAAACTTCCGCCCAGGCAGGCCGGCGCGATTCAGTCGCGACTCGCAAATCTTGATGTGAGAGTGATCGCCATCGGCACCGTACCCGCCCGCATGCTCTACGACAAGGAAACCATCGTCGTCCAGGCCGGCAAGCCTGTCGAGTTTCGATTTTCAAACTCCGACCACATGCCGCACAACTTTGCGGTGGTGCAGCCCGGCAGCCTGAAAACTGTCGGTGAGCTCGCCGAAGCGACCGCCCGGGACGCAGACGCCATGGCTCGCGATTACATTCCAAAGTCGGACAAGATTCTATTGGCCAGCAAGTTACTGCAACCCGGCGAATCCCAGGCACTCGCATTCGACGCGCCGACCCAGCCTGGCGTCTACCCTTACGTCTGCACCTACCCCGGGCACTGGCGGCGGATGTTTGGCGCCCTCTACGTGGTTGGGAACCTGGAAGATTACCAGGCGAATCCGACGGCGTATCTGGCAGCCAACAAGCTACCGCTGAAAGATGCCTTGCTGAAAACAATTGGGCAGCTAACGGAATGGAAGCTCACCGATTTGTCCACCTACATGGAGCATTTCATGCACGGGCGGTCGTATGCGGTCGGCAAGCAGCTCTTCACGGCGGCGAATTGCATCGCCTGCCACAAGATGAATGGAGTCGGCTTCGAGATCGGCCCGGATCTGACAAAAATCGACCCCAAAAACAAGCCGATCGATATCCTGCGGTCGATGGTCGAACCGTCTCAGAAAATCGATGAAAAATATCAGTCCTATATCTTCGAACTGACCAGCGGAAAGATTGTCACGGGCATGATCGTTGCCGAGACACCGCAGACGGTATCCGTCGTCGAGAACCCCTTAGCGAAGAGCAAGCCGGTTGTCATCAAGAAGGCCGATATCGACGTACGGGAGAAGTCCGCGAAGTCGATTATGCCGGAAGGACAACTCAGCAAACTGCGACGTGAAGAAATATTGGATCTCCTCGGCTACATCTACGCTCGTGGCAATGAAAAACACAAGCTCTTCCAGGAGCATGACCACGGCAACTAGACCGTCAACTGGTACAGCAAGTAATGCTCTTGAACCGGATTCGCTACGCTTTGTGCTCGGCAATGCTTTTAGCAGCAGCCGGGCCGTCGTTCGCCGAGCGGGCTACGCCGGTGTCCTCCATTCGCGTACGCGACGGCTTCAAAGCCACCCTGTTGAGGTCCGCGCAGGCGGGCGAAAGCTCCTGGATCAGCATGACGTTCGACGACCGCCGTCGTATCATCTTGGGGCTCGACGACATCGGTATTGCCCGACTGACACTTCCCGAGGACGGGACGAAGATACGATTCGAGCGAATCAACAATTCGCTGAAACATTGCCGCGGTGTGCTATTTGCGCATGATAGCCTGTACGTTTCGGCCACCAACACTCACGCGCTTTATCGCCTCCGGGATACCAACGGCGACGACCGTTTCGACGACTCGGCCCTCCTCAAAAAGCTGGATTACCGCAGTCGCTACGGTCACGGTTCGAATCAGATTGTGCTCGGTCCGGATCGGCAGATTTATTGGGTCATTGGTAACGATGTGTCATTCCCCAAGGGCGTCTCACAAAACTCGCCCTATCGCGATCAACGCAACGATTGGCTGCTGCCATTTTCCGCCGACGAAGGGCACGACCGCCGCGTTGGATTCATCCTCCGCTCGGACCCCCGGGGGAAACAGTGGGAGGTGATTAGCGGAGGCTTGCGCAATCAGGTCGACTTAGCATTCAACCGTGACGGCGAGATGTTCACCTATGACGCCGATATGGAGTTGGATGTCGGAATGCCCTGGTATCGGCCAACCCGGCTGATTCATGTCGTCTCCGGTGCCGACTACGGATGGCGCTGGCAAACGGGAAAATGGCCGGCTTATTACGCCGACAGCCTCCCGGCCATCCTCGATACGGGCCTCGGCTCGCCGACGGGATTAACGTTTGGCACCAAGAGCAGCTTTCCGCCCGTGTACCAACGCGGCTTGTTTATGGCCGACTGGCAAAACGGCCGAATTCTGTTGGTGCATATGCAGCCGACCGGGGCCAGTTACCGATGCGAGTACGAACTGTTTCTGGAGGGGGGGCCACTCAATGTGTGCGATATGCAATTTGGCCCCGACGGCGCTCTTTATTTTATCACCGGCGGCCGCGGCTCGCAGTCGGGCCTGTACCGGGTAAATTACGTCGGGGCAATCAATGGGGACGAACTAGCTGAGGCCACAGAACGGCCGGCTGAAGAACCCTCGTCCGCAGCGAGACGGCTGCGGCAAAAACTTGAGGCCTTTCACACGAGCATTGATCCGGCCGCAATCGATTTCGCCTGGCCTCATCTAGGCAGCCCAGATAACTGGATTCGTCATGCGGCACGACTTGCAATCGAACGTCAGCCGGTTGAGCGCTGGCGCCAACGGGCGCTGAACGAAAAGGCTCCCGTCGCTCGTATCACGGCACTCATTGCCCTGGCCCGTTCCGGCAGTGCCGACGATCAACAGGCCTTGCTCGAATCGCTCGCTCAGCTACCGCTCGCAAGACTGGGCCGACAGCAGCTGCTGGCACTCCTTCGGACGTACGCCCTGACATTCATTCGCCAAGGTCCTCCCCCTAGTCGTTCGGCCGCGGGAATCGCCAAACGCCTTGACGGCTTGTACCCGCACGAAAACGCCAGTGTGAACCGGGAGTTGTGCGAACTGCTGGTCTATCTTCGCTCCCCCCGCGCTATCGAAAAGACACTCGGACTTATGAAGCCGACGGCCAGCCAGGAAGATCAAATTCACCACGCGAAGACTCTCTCCCAGACAAAGCACGGCTGGACGTCCGTCACGCGGCGGCAACTGCTGTTGTGGCTCATTACCGCCCGGCAATTTCGCGGCCGCAGCCTGTCCGATATAATGGGGCACATCCGCCGTAACATCCTGGAGACGATGACGGCGGAAGAACAAGAGGAATTCAAACAGGAAATTGCGATTCTGACCCGGCCGCTCAAGAAGCCGGACTCCGTTCCCCCCCTTCCAATTGTCCATCGCTGGACCATGGCCGACCTGTTACCCGGCTTAGCTCAGGCCGACCAACGTTCACAAAAATCCGGCCGCCGCGCAGTGGCCGCCGCGCAGTGCCTGCAGTGTCACCGTATCGGCGACGAGGGAGGGCTTGTCGGTCCGGACCTGACAAATGCCGCAAAACGCTTCGATACCCGCGGACTGTTGGAATCGATCATCGAGCCGTCGAAGGTCGTCGATCCCAAATACCGTCACACGGTCTACGAACTTGCCAACGGACAAATCGTCTCCGGTCGACCGGTAGGCGTCAGCGCCCGGAAAATCGTAATCGAAACCGATCCCCTGACCGGAACAAAAACCGCCGTACCTCGTGACAAAATCGAGTCGTCCCAACTCTCGGCGATCTCACCGATGCCGACCGGCCTGATCGACGTGCTAACGAAGGAAGAAATACTGGACTTATTGGCCTATTTAAAATCGGTCGCCGCAGCGGAGGACGACCCGGCGCTCAACACCCGATAAACAACGGTCAATCGGTTCGGCGAAACTTTTCGCCGACCGTTATCCATCGCTTGAAGCACCAATCCTTAAAAAACAGCGAATTCCCGTCCCCGCGACGGTCCGGGGCAAACCCGCCGCCGCGACACGAACCGGTTCGCTATCAAAACTTTAGCTGTGAGGCGATTTCGAGTAAACTGAGCGTCTGGGCGATGTGAAACTTTCCAATAATTCACGCAGACTGTGTGGTGGCGACCGATGACAGGCCGTAATGTGCTGCTGATTCTCTTCGCCGTACTGTGCCAAACCCACGGCTGGCGTTTTGACGTGCAGGCAGCGGAACCGGAAACCATTTCATTTCAACGCCACATAAAACCCCTCTTTGAGCAGCACTGCCTCAAATGTCACGGCCCGACCAAGCAGAAAAATGGGTTTCGTGTGGATTCCCCAAGAAACCTGCTTAGTGGCGGCGATTCCGGCGAACCGGCAATTATTCCTGGCAGTGCCAAACAGAGCTATTTGATCAAACTCGTAACCGGAGCCGACCCCGACCTTGTCATGCCACCCAAAGGCAATCGCCTGGCAAAGTCGGAAATCGACATGCTTCGCGCCTGGATCGATCAAGGCGCGAAGATGTCGGACCCGACCGGCGCGCCGGCGGTCCAAAAGACGGATCACTGGTCGTTTCAGCCGATTGTGCGCCCGCAGCCACCAGGCACGGACGGGACGCCGATTGCCAATCCAATTGATTCGTTTATTGCGGCGAGACTGACGGCGGCGGGCCTGCACAGGTCGCAGCCCGCCGAC
>JAYGDO010000495.1:0-6603 GCA_046582885.1 Pirellulales bacterium
GGCTGGCCCGCCGCTCGGACCGACTCCAACTGACTAATTGAAGCGACGGGTCCGGCCGATTTTTCTCATCCGGCACCTGCCCCGCCCGATCGGCGGGCGAAGCCGGTCGTGACTCGGCCAACTGGGTATTCGGCGAGGCGATCTTAAATCGCAGGCGATCAAGCGGCAGCTTACCGAAGGCGGCCAACGTCACCAGAAATATCACGGCTAATGCGGTTGAAATTCGCCGTAATTGACGCCCGCGACGGACCGGACTGGAGGCGACAGTTCCCGGATGAATGCCCGCGGAATCCCGAACGACAAACGGCGGGGTGGCGGACGTATTTTGCTCCGGCGGCAGCGGTGGAATCACCAGCTGAAGCGGCGGAGCAACAACCGGAGGTGCACTAATCGACTTTGATGCGTTCATGGCCGTTCCCTCGACGTACAATTGGCGAAAAAGAAAAAGGCACGGGGCTATGGCGCTGAACACCCCCAAGTGTTACGAAAATTTGACGGATTGAAGAACCTCGATGGCTGCGGCGATATCTGGCGGTATGGGCGCGATGAAATCAACGGGTTTGCCCGTGACTGGATGTTTCAGCCCCAGCCGCCGTGCGTGAAGTGCCTGACGGTCGAGTACCATCTGGCCATCCTCCGGATTGCCGGAGAGATCTCCCCGCGTCACCGATGCCCGACCGCCATACAAACGATCGCATAAGACAGCATGCCCGATGTGGTTCAGATGAATACGAATTTGGTGCGTCCGCCCAGTTTTCGGCCGCAGGCGAACCGTCGAAAAGCGGCCAAAACGTTCGTCCACTTCGTAAAACGTAACCGCTTCGCGGGCATCGGGGCGGTCGCGGCGAATCGCCTTCTTTTCGCGATGTGTCGGATGCGGGCCAATCGGCTCGTTGATTTCATCCCGATCGCGGTCCGGTACTCCGGCGACAATTGCGCAATACTCTTTTCTCGTTTCGCGTGCTTCAAACTGCGCGGCAAGTTGCATGTGAGCCGCGTCCGTCTTGGCGACAACGATAACTCCACTGGTGTCGCGATCCAACCGGTGAACGATCCCGGGCCGAGTCGGCCCGCCGACCGAACTGAGTTGCCGAAAATGGAAAGCCAACGCGCTGGCGAGCGTCCCCGACCAGTGCCCTCTGGCCGGGTGCACAACCATACCCGCCGGTTTGTTGACCGCCACAAGATGCTCATCTTCGAAGAGAATATCGAGCGGAATGTTCTCCGGCACCGGGCCTCCGCGGGGGACTTCCACCGGTGCGAAGGTCACCTGCTGGCCTTCACTCAACCGGTAAGCGACCTTGGCCCGGCGACCGTCGACGTGAACGGCGTCGGTGTCGATCAGTCTGCGGAGAAATGTGCGGCTGTAGTCCGACAGCTCCTCCGCCAAAAAAACGTCCAACCGTGTGCCGGCCCGCTCGGCGGAAATCACCCATTGAATCAACTCAAAATCGGGCACGTGTCTAATAACCTGCCGGAAAACAAACTGCCGGAAAACAAACTGCCGGAACGGAAGCCGGGTGACCTTGCACGGACAAGCAAGGGCGGAGACATCGTCAACTACGGCGACGCTTCGGAAGCGGGGTCGGGTTGCTCGGCGGTCGTGTCGGGAGTTTCTTTTCCGCCGGTCGCCGAAGTCGCATCGTCCGCCGCCGCTTCCCCGCCTCGGGAATCGAGAACATCAAGCCCTGCGGCGGTTGCGTCCAAATAACGGTCGTAATCAAAAGCGACCGGACCGTCATCATCCAAATCAAAGTCCGGTTTATCCAACAAGTCACTGCCGGGAGGTTTGGGTTTCCACGTCGCCAACGTGTCGTAAAAAGATTGCGTTGACCTGCGGTCGAGATCGCGCGCGCGGACCTGCGAGAAGCGGCTATAGGGCCCCTGAACTTTTGCGTACTGGGCTTTCGCTTTGTTGAGCTGCCATTGCCATTCCAGACTGATCGCCAACGAAAGCGCCGCGCGGTCTTTTAATTCCGAATCCGAGCGTTCCACCGCGGCGAACTGATCCGCGGCCTGTTTGAAATGTTCAACCGCCGCCGGCCGATTCGAGTTGTTTTGCCGGGCGCCGGTCGCCATGTGCAGATCGCCGATCGTCAGCTTCGCGTAAACGCCGAGCGGTTCGCCGGCATAATCGGCGGCAACCTTTTTCAGCCGTTCCAACGATTTCTCGAGGCGGATTTGCTGATTTCGTTGGATCGCGTCAAATCCATCGGTTTTTGCCTCCTCATAGCCCTCCCACCCCTGGGTCCTTTCATCTTCAATCCGGGAAGACCGCATGATCACGACTACGATGGCAATCACAACAAGGATCGCGCCGCCGATTAACCACGAAGTATAGGGCTTGACGGCTTCGATCTTCTGACCGACCCAATCGGCCAACTCGTTGGTTTTCAGTTCGTTTCGCCGTTTGCCTTTCATGGCAGGCCGTTCTCCGGGAAGGGAAGATCAAGCCCGGAGTATATGCCCCCTAAACGGATTCCGTCAAGATCGCGGCGCGCATCCTCGCGAGGACGCGGCCAACACGTTAAAGTGGTGTCAACGGCTCAACGTCCATCAGCACAAACACGAAGTTACCCATCTCGATTCACGGATGTCTGACGGTCTCAATCCAGCGCAGCGCGAGGCGGTTCACACCCTTTCCGGCCCGTTGCTCGTCCTCGCCGGAGCCGGCACAGGCAAGACGCGCGTCGTCACCTTTCGCATCGCGCAGCTCATTCGCAGCGGCATCAAGCCGGAGCGGATTTTGGCCGTCACCTTCACCAACAAGGCCGCCGACGAAATGCAAAAACGGGCCGGCGACCTGCTCGGGCGCCGCCGTAAGACAAAACCGGTGATTTCTACATTTCATTCTTTGTGCGTCCGCATCTTACGGCGGCATATCGAAAAACTTGGTTATCCCGACCGCTTTTCAATTTACGACCGGGGCGACCAGGAAGGCCTCGCCCGAACGGCACTGGCCGAGATCAGCGCCCCGCGCGAGTCGCTGCGACCTTCAGACCTGCTGTATCAAATTAGCTCCTGGAAGTGCCGCAGCATCGACCCGCGCGAAGCGAAGGCCGTCGCTGAAACTGACCGGCAGCATCTGGCGGCGGTAGCGTTCCGCCGTTATCAGCAATCCCTTAAGGCACAGGGAGCCGTCGATTTTGACGATCTCTTGCTGTTGACCGAGGAGTTACTGGTCCGCTTCGATCAAGTTCGCCATGACGAGGCCGGGCGATTTGACCACGTGTCGATCGACGAGTATCAGGATACCAATGGCAGCCAGTATCGTATTGTCCGCGCGCTGGCGGCCGGACATCGAAACTTGTGCGTCGTGGGCGACGACGATCAATCGATCTACGGTTGGCGCGGCGCCGAAGTGGAACACATTCTCCGTTTCAAAATCGACTGGCCCGATGCGGCGGTCGTCCGCCTGGAAGAAAACTACCGCAGCCGTCCGGAAATACTGGAAATGGCGAACGAACTGATTGCCTTTAACCGGCATCGTCACGACAAACAGTTGCATTCGGCGCGGGAGCGCGACCGGCCGCCGCGGATTTTGCAGTTTCAGGACGAAGATGCCGAGGCCCGCTCGGTGGTCGAAGACATCGCCTCCTTGCTCAAACACCCGCGGGTGCAACCCCGACAATTCGCGATTCTGTTCCGCACCAACGAGCAGCCGCGGCCCTTCGAAACCGAACTGCGGCGGGTGGGGTTGCCGTATGTCCTGATCGGCGGAATGTCGTTTTACGACCGCCGCGAAGTACGCGACGTGTTGGCGTACCTGAAATTGGCGGCCTTTCCCCAGGACGAAATGGCCTTGAGGCGGATTATCAACACCCCCGCCCGCGGCATCAGCGATCGTACGGTCGGGGCGCTGGCCTCGACGACCGCTGATCGGGGGCAAACGCTTTGGCAAGTACTGGAGGATCCGCACGGAATTCCCGACATCACTCCCGCCGCCCGCTCTGCAATCGAGGAATTTGTCCGCTTAATAAAATCATTTTCGGCACGATTCGCGAAGAGCAAATCGATGGCGCAGACCGCCGAGTCGCTGATCGCCGCCGTGGACTATCGGGCCGAGTTGGAACGGCGCTACCCCGATCCGATCGACCAGGAGTCGCGGTGGACCGCCATCGAACAGATCGTCAACGCGATTGCCAGTTATCAGCAGCAAACGCGCCAACCGTCCTTGGCCGATTTTCTTGATGCAACACTCTTGGATCAGCGATCCGACAGCGACAAAGATTCTCAGTTGGGCCACAACGCAATCGCACTGATGACGCTGCACGCGGCAAAGGGACTCGAATTTCCGCATGTTTATCTTGTCGGCATCGAAGAAGGTCTGCTGCCGCATCGACGGTCGGTGGAATCCGGCGAGACCTCCGATATCGAAGAGGAGCGCCGCCTCTGTTACGTCGGCATTACCCGCGCCCAGGACCGCCTGACCGTCTCGCTCGCGCTGACTCGCCGCAAATGGGGCAAGCCCCGCGACGCATTGCCCAGCCGGTTTCTGTACGAGATGACCGGGCAGGCCGATCACCCCAACGCCGTGGTCGCCCGCAGCGGTAAAAAACCGCCGACGCCGCGGCAGCGGTCGGCCGGCAACCCCCCAAAGAAACGCCGCGGTCGCAAGGCTGCCAGAAAGTAGCCCACTTAGCCCGCACCTGTCGATGGGCGAAATGCTTCGGTATGCTAGTCGGCGTTCGGAAGCCGGTTCATAAAACGCGAGGGCGGGACTTCTGCCGGTCCGCAGTTCCCAGGCGGCCGCGGCAAAAGCTTTTCCCTCCCCAGCGGCGGAGAAAATTGTGGCACTCAAAAAACACGTAGCGGCGTGGGGCGGTTTCGACCTTAGCACAACGGGCCTCGCGCTCGGCGTGCGGAGCCGCGGCGGTAAAGAGGCGTACGCGCAACTCGACGTTCGCGGGGCGACCGAATGGCGGGGCGAACCGGCCTTCGAGCTCGAGGAAATCCCCGGAATGATCCTCGATGTGGTCGAACAGCTGCGTGCCGATAATTGGTCGCTCGACGGCTCGACGCTTTCGTTTGCCGTCAGGCAACACGATATGGTGCTGCTGGATCGCGGCGGCCGACCGGCGTTGCCGGCGCTCAGTTGGCAGTGCAATGCCGCCGCGAACGAAGTCGACCAATTGCGCCGGCAGGGTGCCGAAGACGTCGTGGGCCGCATTGAAGAGCGATTCATTCTGCCGAAACTCAAATGGGCGCTGCGCGCCCAGCCCGCCGTTGCCAGACGCCTCGACCAGGTGATGACCACGGGCGACTGGATCGCTTACATGCTGACGGGCAAACCGCGATTGAGCACTTCGGACGCCATCAGTAACGCGCTGTTGGAACAGCAAAACAAGAAACTGGCCGCGTCCGTGATGCGCAAAGCGAAGGTCAACCCGGCGTGGTTCCCTAAGGTCATCCAGAGCGGACGCGCCATCGGCCCGGTGACCAGACGAGATGTCGGCGGCACGACGAAAGTGTGGCAGCAGGTTAAAGAGTTGCTCGCCGGCACAACGATTGTCGCCGGGCTCGGCGACAATCACGCCACCGGCGTTGGTTGCGGCTTGGACGAACACGACTTTGGCACGATGGTCGTCTCCGCGGGAACCAGCGGCACCGTCAACCGCGTATGCCCCTCCACGACCGAACTGGCCGGCGGCGCGGCGTGCTTTGAGTACTACAAAAATCGGCTTTTACTGATGATGCTGGCGGACTGCTGCAAGTGGTACGATCGCTTTGTCGGCCAGTTCGCCGGAAAATACAAGAGGAAACTGGACGCACTAAACGCACAGATCGACCGCGCCAACTTAGCCGGCATTCGACGCGTGCTCCATCGGGACGGCGCGGAATCGTTCCCGCCGCACTGGAAGAAACTGAGCCTCGGAGAAAAGGCGGCCAGCACGCAGTTTTCAATCATGCTCGAGTTGCTATTCTTGGTCCGCGCGATGCTGGCTGAAGTGTCCGGCGGCGGCACCGCCGTCAACCGCTTCGTATTGACGGGCGGACTGAGCCAGTCGCCGTTTTTCCAGCAGGTCTTTCACACCGGCGTGCAGTTACTGGCCCCCAAGTCCAAAGTGTTGATCAGTGCGCGAACCGGACCGCTGCGGTATCAGACGGCAGCCTACGGCGCGCTGCTTAACGCGATGCGGCCCAAGCACCCGCAGGCAGCCGCGAAACTGTGCCCCGCCAAATCCGCCTCGCGGCCGAATTCCAACTCGAGGCGACAACTAGAATACCTGCTGCAGACCTACGGCCTCTGACAACCGGGAGGATGTTTCGGCCGTGAAACAAATGGCATCACGACCGGCGGCTCACGACTCTGGACACCATTTGCAGCCGGTTCTAGAATAGGCCGTTTCCAACCGCCGGGGCGGTAGCTCAGTTGGGAGAGCGCTGCGTTCGCAATGCAGAGGTCGAGGGTTCGATTCCCTTCCGCTCCACTTTCTGTAATCGCCGCTGAAGTCTTATCTTAGATCATCTGTCGGTATCGGCAGTGCAGCCTGTTTTCCGAGGCGCAAAACGGTAATTACCGTTTTGGCACTCGGACGGATAAGGAATGCACCATGCCGAAACTCAGCAACGCCACGCCTAAGTACCGCAAACATAGGGCCA
>JAYGDO010000503.1:0-2497 GCA_046582885.1 Pirellulales bacterium
TCCTGCGGCGCCAATCGACGCTCGGCGAATAGCGGCCCTCGCCACTCAGCGGGTCATTTTTTTCCCGCCGGCAGCAAGTTCCCCTGCGACCTGCCGCAACAACCGCTTTGCCGACTCGATCATTAATCGCCGTCAGTTACCGCCGTCTCGGCAATCATGTTTTTGGCGAATAATGTGTATCATGGTTACCATCAACGGTTCGCAATCGACGGAAAAATAGATCGCACGGACGTTTCCGCCGCGTCGCGGCCGCCAGGCTTAGCCATGATCGAAATCGACAACCTCCAATTCAGCTACGGCGACAACGGCTTCCGGCTGCGGGTGCCGCAACTGGCAATTGGAGAAGGCCAGTCAGCCGCCATGACCGGACCGAGCGGCTCGGGCAAGACCACGTTGCTGAACCTGATTGCCGGAATCATCGTGCCGAGCGGCGGCCGAGTCGCCACTTGCGAAACACCACTCGAAAATCTTTCCGATGCGCAGCGGCGGATTTTTCGCATTCAACATGTCGGCTTCGTCTTCCAAAACTTCGATTTGATCGAACATCTCAACGTCCGGGACAACATTCTGCTGCCCTGCCGAATCAACCGCGCGCTGGAACTGACGGACGACGTCCGCCAGCGGGCCGCGGCGGTTGCCGCCGCCGTCGGCATCGCAGGAAAACTTCACCGCTTCGTCGACCAACTCTCGCAAGGCGAAAGACAACGGGTGGCCATCTGCCGCGCTCTGCTGATGCGACCGGGTGTGATCCTGGCGGATGAACCGACCGGAAATCTTGACCCGGCGACGGCCGAACAGGTTATCGAAACGCTGATCCAGACGGCGGCCGAAGCCAACGCGACGCTGCTGGTCGTCACCCACGATCAGCTGCTGCTGCGGCGATTTCAGCGCGTGATCGACATCGGTTCGTTTCGAGACCGCGGCGAAATCGGCGCCGGCCCGCCCGGCGGGCAGGAGGGCCCGCCGTGAAGGACAGCTTGTACTTGGCGTGGCGATATTTGTACTTCCACTGGGGCAAGACGGCGACCATGATCGCGGCAATTACGCTGGTGCTGTTTGTACCGGCCGGCCTGCAGGTGCTGGTTCGACAGGGGGCCGAACAATTGAACGCCCGGGCCGAGGCGACGCCGCTGGTCATCGGCGCCCGGGGCAGCAAGATCGAACTTGTACTGAGCGCCTTGTATTTCGATACGGAGCCGGCGGCGGTTGTGACGATGTCCGAAACGTACCGGGTCCGCAAGACGGGCCTCGCCCGGGCAATTCCGATTCACAATCGATTTCGCGCGCGAACCTTTCCGGTCGTCGGCACGACGTTGGACTATTTTGCATTCCGCCGCCTGCGGATCGCGGGGGGGAGGCAGATCGCCATGCTGGGCGAATGCGTGCTCGGCGCAAAAGTGGCGTCGCAGCTCAGCCTGGGGCCGGGCGGCGCGCTTAAATCGACGGCCCAGGATCCCTTCAATCTGGCCGGCAACTACCCGCTGAAGATGCGGGTGGTGGGCGTCCTGGAGACTACGGATGGCCCGGACGATGCGGCGGTGTTCGTCGATCTAAAGACCGCCTGGGTGATGGAAGGGCTCGGCCACGGCCATCAAGACCTGACCGCGGCAGCCGCGGCGGACGGTGTGCTGCGGCGGACGGAACAGAATGTGACCGCCAACGCGGCCGTCCGGGAATTCACCGAAATCACGGCGGAGAACATCGACAGCTTTCACTTTCACGGCGATCTGGAAACGTTTCCCGTAACGGTTGTCATTGCCCTGCCTCGCGACGAAAAGTCCGGTACGCTGCTACGGGGACACTACCAGGCCGAAGAGGATCCCGCCCAATTTGTCGTGCCGACCAATGTCATCGATCAACTCCTGGCGACGATTCTATCCGTGCGGACGATGATCATGGCGGCCGCGGCCGTGGTTGGCGCGGCAACACTGCTGATTGTGGTGCTCGTATTTGTGCTGTCCGTTCGCTTGCGCAAAGGGGAAATAGAAACGATGCACCGGCTCGGCTGTTCGCGGTGCACGATCGTTTCGATCCTGTTTGCCGAAATCGGCGTGGTTGCCGTGTTTGCGGTGGCGATCGCCGGCGGCCTGGCGTTTCTCACCAGTCAATTCGCCGCCACCGCAATTCGCTGGTTCATCTTGTAGCGCAGCCGGCGGCATTTGTTTACAATACGGGCCCTTGCAGACCTAAATCCCATCCCAGGTGCGGCGATGCCCCGTGTCGAATGTCGCGTCGAATGTCGCGTCGAATGTCGTGTCGCATGTCGCGGTTTTGCTCTCTGCGTCGCGGTTCCCCTGCTGTTTCTCGGCTGCGGCGACTCGGGAAACGACGGCGGCGGCGCCCCGACCGAGGCGAACGGTAAGCCCACGGTCTGCGCGGTGAACTACCCGCTGACTTTCTTTGCGCGGCGAATCGCGGGCGGGACGCTCAACGTGCAATTTCCCATTCCCGCGGGTGTGGACCCGGCGTTTTGGCAGCCGACCGCCGAGGACATCGG
>JAYGDO010000541.1:0-6124 GCA_046582885.1 Pirellulales bacterium
ATCAAGTGCGGAAAAAAGAACGCCGTCTCGTTCAAGTTTTTGCGGGCCGAGACCTTGCTCAGGTCGGGGCCGCCCGCCGCTGGGCCCGCCGCCTGGCCCGCTCCCTGGCCCTCTCGCGTCGCGGCGCCCGCTACCTTGCGGAGGGCTTTGTCTTGGTGTGCGGATTGATCGGCTGAATCAAAGGCAGCCTCGGCCTGCAGTGCCGCTGCTGCGTTGCGCGAGAACCGGCTGCGGACCCCGTTCTTGCCGAACGCGTATCCCTGCAGGTAGGCAATCATCTGGTACGGAAAAGCGCGATAGCTGAGACCCGTGTCGCCCTGCTGGCGCCCCGGCCAACTGCCGTGGAGGTGATGCATGTTCTTCATCGCGTTGGCGAACTGCGAGTACAGGTGCGAATGGTCGCGGCGGAACACGCCGAAGCCGGTCTGCCAGGCATGCGGCTTGTAGGCGTCGAGCGATTCGTCGTAAAGCCCGGCAACCATTTCGGCCACGGCCTTTTTCGCATCGGGGCCGGTGATGATCGCGGTCCAGGTTTCTTTGGCGGCCGGCTTGAGTTTCGAAACGAAATGCTCCCAGCGAACCTTCAAATTCTTGTTCGTCCACGGCACGTTCACCTGCCGCTGGTCGAGATAAGCGCGATTTTCGCGGACCATGGTGACGCGAAACGTAAATCCGCCGCGCATCGCTTCACCGATTGCCTGCGTGACGGTAACCTGGGTTTCATCGGCCTTGGTCCAAAAACTTTTGACCGTCTTACGGCGATGTTCAATCTCGATGAAGGCCCGGGCCTTGTCGTAACCGCTGCCCCAGATGGCGGAAAACTCTTCGCCCGGCTCCAGCGACCATTTCGGCGCGGCGACCAGGCTCGGAATCTTAATATTGAACTTGTTGGCGTCCGGGTCGAGAACCTGCAGCGGCAGCATGGCCGTGACTTTCTTGCCGAACCGGTCCTGCGTCTCGAGCGTCGCGCGGTAGGCGCCCGCTTTCAACTCAAACTTATAACTGGCATTGCCTTCGGCGTCGGTCGTGAAGCCGCGCTCGGCGACCACCTCGCCCAGCTCCCACGAGTTGGGGTTGGACGGGTCGGGCACGGGTTCTTGCATTTTTCCGCCGTGCCGCACGTGGCGGTGGTTAGATAGCTTGCGGCGGTGGACCTTTTCGGGCTGCTTGAGGCTGTAGATCTTCAGCGATCCTTCCGCCTTTTGGCCGATCCCGTCGAGCGTCGTGGTGCGGATATTGACCGGCACCGCCTTGTCGTCGGTCAGCCAGGATTCGCTGCTGAGCGTCGCCTGCAGCGCGGTGTAGCCCACGTTGACGCTGGTCTCCCCCGACCGCGTTTCGCCGGTAATGTCGGTCACGTCGGCGTAGACCGCAAAGTGGAATGTCGGCTCGTCCTTCTCCGGCACGGAGGGGTCGGCTTTGGCCGTAAACTCGATCGTAAACGTCCCGTCGGCTTCGGTCCGCAGATTGCCGTGCGCGATTTCCTGACTTTCGCCGCGAGGCGCTCGCCACCAATAGTACCAGCCCCACCAGTACGGATAGCGTACCTGGCGGACGACGCGGTAGCGAATCTGGGCATCGTTGATCGCGGCGCCGGTATAGGCGGTGGCCGTACCCTTGAGCGAGACTTTGGCGTTCAACTTGGCGGCAACCTCGGGGCGATCGAGTTTGACCTGAAACTTTGGCCGCTTATATTCCTCGACGTTGAAACCGGCCGAACCGCCCGGGCCGTCGGCCGCCGAAAGCGACATGTGTCCCGTCAACCGGTCGGTCGGCGCGGTGACGCTGCCGCTGAACGAACCGTAGTCGTTGCTGCGGACTTCAACCCGCTCGATGTCCTTTCCATTCCGATCCTTGAACAACACGGCCAGTTTGCGATTGGGAATCGTTTCGTAATCGTCCGCTTCGGCATCGACGCGGATGCAGATGCCCTTGAACTGAATCGTCTGGCCGGGCCGGTACAGCGAGCGATCGGTGAAGAAAATCGTCCGCTCGTAGGGTCGGGCCCGCAGGTCGTGCCTGCGGCCGGCGTAGTCATTCGACGAGGCGAGTTGCTGATCTTTGTGGCTGGCCAGCAGCAGGTAGCTCGAGTTGTTGTCGGCGTTAAAACGGAACAGGCCGTTCTCGTCGGTCTTAATTGGCGGCTGTGCCGTGCGGACCTGGTTGCGGGTGCGGGCCCACGCGGTGACCGTCGCGCCGGAAATCGGTTCGCCGCTGATCGCGTTTAGAACGAAACCCTCGATGACGCCCTCGCCGTTACGGACGCGCATGACAATGGCCAGATCGCTGACCCAAAAATCGGTAAAGGTGACCACGTTGTTGGTCGCACCGAAATCCTCGCGATGACTGGCGGCGAGGAAATAGAACCCGGGCTTGAGATCCTTGGGCACCGCGATTTCTTCAACCCGTTGGTGATAATCGTCGGTGGCCGGCAGGTCGGCGGACCACGCCTTGGCCGGCTGTTTGGCCAACAGCGCCTTTTGTCCGTTCTTGTCGAGGGATTCCGGACGGTACTGGCGGCCCTTGAGCAACTGCTCGAAGTCGTACGGAACCGCCCGCAAGTAGATTTTGGTCAGGTTTTTGTAATTCACAAAAACCTGCGGCAGCGGGTCGTTCCAAACGCGTTCGACGGTAATGCTGGACTGTTTGGCCTCGATCTGTTGGATCAGATTGTGGCAGCGGCGACCGCCGACCGTCTTGGGCCAGATCTTCGCGCCGCGGGAAGCGATCTTGTGCGCTTCGACCAGCTCGCCTTCCTGCTGCAAGGCGGTCGCCCAGCGGTGCAAACCGCGGGCGGAAATTTGGTGATCGGCCCATTTTTCAACGAACCGCTTCAATGCGGCTTTGTACCGCGGGTTTTTCTCTTCGCCAAACGCCTTGTTAAACCCGAAATTCAGCCGCAGCAGATCGGCGTCGATGAAGGCCGATTTATCGTCGTCTTTGCGATGAAACGCCAGCAGGTGCTGGTACAGCCGGATCGCCTTGAACGTCGGCGAGGTCTTGTCGCTCGATTCCATCTTCCACCGCATGAACTCATCGGCGGATGCGAAGATCGGACTATCGCTCTTCAAGACGAACGAATCCTGCGGCTTCGCGCCCGCCTGTTCCGCGGAACTGTAAAACTCGATCGCGTTGTGGATCAAAAAATCCCACAGCGTCGGCCGGTAAGCGTCCGGGGCCGTACCTTTGCTGAGCAGGGCGTCGTAGTCGGCGACCGGGATCTTTTTCAACTGCGGCGCGGCGGACAGCGCTTTGACAAATTGCTTGTCGATCTCAGTGAAGATGCGTTTTAAGTCCCAGGTCGTAAAATCCTCGCCCGGCGGCGTGCCGGTTTGCGTTCGTTGCATAAATCGCCAACGGTTGGCCTGAAAATAATGCCAGTACCAATTGGCCATGATCGCCTCCATGACCGGAACCATTTCTTTCGGCGCCTTCTCGATCTCCGCCCGCATGCGGGTGATCTTTTCCTCGGGCTTATTGCCCTGAATATTGCCCTCCAGCGCGATTCTCTGGCCGATCGCTTTGATCGCTTCGGCGTGTTCCTTGTCGGCCAGCGCGCTGGTGATGATCGGTTCCAGCGCTTTGATGGCCGTTTTCGGCAGCCCTTTCTTGAGCGCCGCCTCGACCTTCTTCCACTGGGCCGGGCGATCGACCGGCCCGTCCTCCTCGGCCCGCAGGGCGACAAAGGAACCGACGCAGCCCGCCAAAAAGGCTATCGCGAGCAGCTTTTTCGTGGCTAAATGCTTAAATTTCATCTGTGAATGGCCTCTCCGAGTGAAGTTCCAAATTTCAGAGGTCGCGGGGCGTCGTTACCTCAAAAGTGGGGTGACCGCGCGCATCAGTTTAACAGCTTTACAATTAGACGCGACGGATCGCCAAAAAGTTTCGTCCCCAGCCCGAAAAATTGAACCGCTGGTGGTTTATTCGGCGTCTGATTTTGGCTTGGTTCCCGCCGCTGCAAACACAAATCGACTGGAAACCACCGCCTCGCGCCGGTCGGTCAGCGTAAAAAACCAGACGGTCGTATCCGCCGGGGGAGGGCCGGCCACGATTGAGTCGCCCTCGATCCGGGCGTCCACGGATTTCCACTGCCGCTCGTTGATCTGGCCCGTCCCGGTCGTGAAGTGCAGTTGCGCGGACTTCAAATTGGCGGCGGGCGCGACCTTTGCCACCGCCATCCCCCCCGACAGACCGGGATCACGAATCACAGGCAGCGGCGGCCTGCCGAGCAAGTGCTGATCGATGAACAGCCCGATCTCTTTGGGCCGCCAGCCCTGGTGGTGGCCGTGCGGCATGTTGACGGTGATTCGGTACGAGCGAAGATCACGGCCGACAAGCGCATAGGTCTTTGCATAGCTGTCCGGCCAATAGGCAAAATCGTTCGTGCCGTTGACGAAAAAAACCGGCATGTTCGCCGAGCCGACATAGCTCGACGGATCCCACAGCTGCCGCCACTTGTTCCGCTGCTCTGCCGTCATGCTTGCGAACCGGGGCAGCCAAAAGCTGGCGTCGTGCAAAAAGCCGCAACCGTAAACCGGCACGGCCGCTTTGAACCGGCGGTCGATGCCGGAGACGATGCAGGTCAAATAGCCGCCCCAACTGATGCCGGTGACGGCCGTGCGGCTTTCATCGACCTCTGGAAAACTGCGAATCAGCGAATGGGCGCGGACGACATTCGCCACCGCGTGATACGGCCATTGATCGCTGAGAGGCGCGTCGATCTGGCCGAATTTGTAGTCGTCGCTCTGGCCGGGTCCGCCATTTTCGAGCGGCTTGCGATCCGCACCGTGGCCGGCCAAGTCCATGGCGATTGCGGCGTAACCGCGGTTGGCCCACAACTGCACCCATTCTTTGAAAGCCGTCCCGCCGCCGCCATGAACCAACACGACGGCGGGCAGGCACACGTCGTTGTACGTGTCGCCGGCCAGTGTCCCCGGCGTTGCGTAATAGGCAAACACGCGGCTGGGTCCGCCCCGAAACGTTTCGCCGTGATAGACCAGCGAGCGGACTTCACCCTCTTGATCCATCCATTCAAACTTTGGCGTTTTGCCGAGCAGCTTCAAATTCCACGGCGTCGTTTCCGGTAGCGATGGCACCCGCCAAATGTAATTATCCCGATCGGAGTGCCCCCAGACCGCCTTCATTAATTTGTAGGCGTGCGGATCGTGATCCCGCAGCTCGGAACGCACGAACGGAAAGAAATCGTTGCGGCCCCAAAAAGCCTCCGTCGCCTCGGCAAAATACTCCATCGGATTGTTCGCCGCGTAGGCGTCGCGGCGTACGCCCGAAATATGGGGCACCACCCCGTATTTATCGGCCGCCATCGCGCGTTTGTAGGTCTGCATAATCTGCCGGTTTTTAAATCGATCCGGCAGCCGGTCGTGAAGGGCGTGCGCCAGTTCGTGCAGCACCATCCACGGCTGACCGTGCGTCCAATCCAGAAAATTCTGAGCGTTCCCTAAGTCAACGCCGCCATTTTTGTCGGGATTCAGACCGTTTTCCGCCAGCCACTCCGTACCGATTGCGTGGTAGCACATGCAAAGCGGAAACTTCTGTTTGCGTTCGACCCAGATTGGCACCCGTTGCAGCTTGACGACCGCGTCGCCGGGCAGCCGCCTGACGATCCGGTACAACTGCGTGCGCAGCTCGCGCAGCGTGGCGGTGCGGAGCTTTTCGTCTTTATTCAGCTCCGGGTTGACCAACACGCGCCAACCTTGAAATTTTTTCACCTCGTACTGATCGGTGGGCGTAAACTGCGACGGCTTTTCTTCGCGGTCTTCCCCAACGGCCCAGCAGGGCGCGAGAGTCAGGCAGAGCGCCACCAAGCCGCAGGCATATTTTTTTCGTTGTCTCATGTCGTCAACCTAAATTTCAGTTTTAAATCTGGACAGCCGCCGCTTCTTCTCGAGCAACCTCGGTCCGCCGCCGCGACGAAAGCCTCGACTGCGTTCGGATTGGCGGCAAAACCGCCGGATTGCGATTCATGCATCCGACTTTCGTTTCTCCTCCTGGTACAGCGATTCCATTTCGCGGAGGTCGGCATCGTAAATCGTACGGCCCTGTTCGGCCAGTCTCACCTCTACCCGCGCAAATCTCCGTGCAAACTTGGCATTGCTCTTTCGCA
>JAYGDO010000560.1:0-5149 GCA_046582885.1 Pirellulales bacterium
AGTGGGACGTTTTTCTGATGCGCGCCGACGGCGAGGGCCAGCCGCTACGCCTGACCTCCGATGAGAATCTCTCCAACAAAGAGGGCGACTGGCTCCGCGGGCCCGCCCCGGCGGTTGGTGGAGGCCGGTAGCGATGCGTCCGCCCGATTGTGTTGCGAAGCTGTGCGCGATGTCGTTGGTCGTGCTGCTAGGCACGGCCTGCCAGAGACGGGCCGCCGACGGGAATTTTCACACCGCCGATGAGCCGGTTGAAATCGTGACCAAGACCGCCGTGAGCATGGTGCTCATCCGGGGCGGGACGTTTGCGATGGGCGGCAGCAACGGTGCGGATGACGAAGCCCCGCGGCACGCGGTGACGATTGCCCCATTTGTTATGGATAAATTTGAAGTGACCCAAGACCAGTACGCGGCGCTGGAGGTTCCCGATCCGTCGCACTTTAAGGACCCCCGGCGGCCGGTCGAGCAGGTCCGCTGGTCGGACGCCGCCCTGTTCTGCAACCTGCGGTCTGTCGAGGAGGGATTCGAGCCGTGCTACGACGAGATCACATTCAAGTGCAATTTCGCAGCCGGCGGCTACCGCCTGCCGACCGAGGCCGAGTGGGAATACGCCGCCAGGGCCGGCGCGGAGACCGATTTTTCATTCGGCGGTCCGCCGGCCAGGCTGAAAAGTTACGCCTGCTATGCCGGCAACTCGAAGAAGAAAACCGACCGCGTGGGCACCAAGAAGCCGAATGCCTGGGGGCTGCACGATTTGCACGGCAACGTGCTCGAGTGGTGTCACGACGTCTATCATCCGGGCTATTACCGCGAGAGTCCCGCGGAGGATCCACGGGGTCCGGCGGAAGGCCGCAAGCGGGTATTGCGGGGAGGAAGTTGGAAATCGCGCGAGGAAGCCTGCCGGGCCACAATTCGTATCGCCGATTTTCCGGGCATCACCGACGCCTGTTTTGCGCGGGACACTTACGGTTTTCGCTGCGTTCGCCGGTTGACCGCGGATGAACGGACGCGTCTGGCCGCCAAGCGGCGCTGAACCACGCACCGGCCGCGGAGTGTCCGGCCAGTATTTTGCCGGGGGTGGTCATTTCAACGATTGCAAAAACGCCAGCAAATCCCTCACCTGCTGATCGGACAGGCCGTTGAGCAACTTCGTCGGCATCAACGATGTCTGTTGCAGTTCGATCGAATCAACCTCGGATTTCGGCAGCCGGGTGATCTTGTTTTGAAGATCGGTAACCGACACGAAGTCGTCTGTCCGCTCGGTGATAAATCCGCTGTACTGTTTGCCGCCGGTCGTCAGTAACAGGCTGGCCTTGAATCGTTCTACGACTTGCTTTGATGGATAGACGATCGCGTCCGCCAGTTCCGTGCGTTTCAGTCGCAACGTGGCGCCGTTGAGGGGCGGTCCGAAGATGGTCGTTTTTCGATCGGCGATTCCGCCGTGACACGCATAGCAACCGGCCTTTAAATACAACACTCGTCCCTTATTCGCGTCGCCTTGAATCTGGTTCAACGAGGCGATCAACTTGTGGATCTCTTCGTCGGGACGTTGGACTGTCCTGGTTAGTTCGCGAGCGACAAACGCTTCCCCGTACCGACGCAGGTACCATTTATGCCAATATTGCTGAACCGCCAGTGGTTCGTCGCCGAGCTTCGTTCGGGTGAAGGCGTGGTAAGTATCGATTACATTCTTGGTGGGGCCGGTGACGTCAACGCTGAATCCCCAAACACCTCGCGACGCTCCGTTCTTCTGCCAGTCGGGCTGGACCGATCGGGCCAGTCGCCAGCTTTGATCGGTGACGAGTTGACCGGCCTGGCCTTGCTTGTTTGTCCAGGTGAGCCTGGCAATCAATCCTGCCGGCCCGCCAAGGTTCTTGCCTTCTACCGCAATCAAGTTCTTGCCCGCACGCACTGCAGACGTGACATCAACACGGAGAGGACTCCCCCAGTCTTTGCTCGCCGCGACAGGTTTGCCATTGATAGATGCCGCGAACTCGTTATCGCAGGTAATCACCAGTTCCGCTTTGGCAGGCCCGCCGGCGACATCAAACTCGCGTGCGAACCAGGCCTTGTCGCCGTCAAGCTGCGCCGTGGATGACCAGATCACGCGCGGATGGGCATTGGGCCTGACCGGCTTGTGGGCAGCAAGGACCGACATGGCGAGTTCGAGCTGAGTCGCGATGGTGGGATGGCGCTCCATCAGCTCGAGTAATCGGAAATGGATGGCCTTTGCGCCCGTGTGCCCGGCGATCGGTTCGGTGGGCTTCCACGAGATCACGTCCAGCGTCTTGCCCGCTGCGACCAAGCCCAGCGCGGACGAGTTCACCACGTCCGCATCATCGAACTCGAACAGCGCCGAAAGGAAAACGCCCGGTTGTTTTACTTGGCTCCCTCTGGTTGCCGCCGCGATGATCACCGCTCGGCGCAACTCGCGATCTTTGGCTTTCGGCAGTTGTTCCAAGATGAACCGGGTTGCCTTGGCGGTGGAGACGCGTGTTAAAATCTGCAGAATGTTTCGCCGAGCTGTATCGTCGGGAGCCCGTTCGTAGTGATCGATCAACACCTCGTCTGCATTGGGCGCAGAATCGATGCGAGACAGTGAGATTCTCGCCAGTTGGCTGTCCGGTTTGAGCTCTCCCAATTTAGCCACAAGTATATCGGCGTGCAGTCCGCCAAGTTTATTGAGCACGGTTCCCCAGAAACCTGGAAACTGTAGCCCCTTTCCACCGAATTCGGAGAACCAACCGGTCTGAGTGGAGATCAACCAGTCGGCCAGCTTCTCGCGGCGATTCCTGTTCCACCCAGCCTCGGGCCGCGGAAGATCGGCCAGGGAAGTCGCGATATGAAATCGGGTGACGTCGTCCTTTTCCTTCAGTAACTCGTCGACCAGGGGAACGAACGCTTGGGACAGTCCATACGCACCCAGCAGGCGAACCTGTTCCCAGCGTACCTTGCGATCGGCGTGTGGGAAGCTGTTCAGCAGCTGCGTGGTTGCCAGCTTTGAACACTCGCCGTCGGCCTTCACCTCGTTTCGATAGAGGGCCAGGACGCGCAGCAAATCGGTTTGGTCTTCCGGACTGAGATTGCGACCTGCGAGTAGCCGTTTGATCACGACCACGACGTCCTGCGGTTCTGGCCGCTCCTTACGCAGATGAGCGGCAACGAGCAATCGGCTGAGCACTCTAGGGGTCGACGTCTTGGCGGACGCCGCGAAGTACGCGCTCGTCGGCCGATGTGAAAGTGCGAGGGTGGCCGCATAGCGGACAAAGCGATCGGCATCATCGAGTCGCCGGACCAGTTTTGCATCCGCTTTGGCAGACGGCATTCGCATCAGCGCCTCGGCGGCGCGCCGACGCACGAAGGGCCTGGAGTCGTCCAGTAGTTTCAAGACGGTCTCGTGTTCGGCTTTCCCGCGAATGCCGGCCAGCCATGCTGCCTGGCCGCGAACTTCCTCGTCCGGCGATTCGGCCAGCTTCGCCACGAACGCAGTTGGCAGCGTTTCGAACTCGGGCGCCAGCAGGCGAATCGCCCGCAATCGCGACCGGCTTGGCAACTTGTGATCTAGTGCCGCCTGCTGCAGCGATTCGGTTACGTTGAAACCGGCTTGCTGCTTGATCGCGACTTCTCGCAGGCGGCTCCACTCCGAGCCCGGTTGCGGCAGGCGGAGAAGTTCGGCCAGCAGATCACTCGTGGGAATCGGCCAGTTGGCAGCAACTGGGGGCACCTCGGGCTTCGCGGCGGGATCGTAAAAAATCCGCCAGACACCCTGGTTGTGGTCGGTGACCATGATGCTTCCATCGGGAGCGACATCGACATCGACCAGCGCAAAGTTGATCGGCCTGCCGTTTTTGTCCTTGGCGCCCGGTTTCGCTTTTGCCAGTTCCGTTAGTTCCGCTTTCCAGCTTCCGCCATGTCGTTTCAGATGAAACACGACCAGCCGGCCCGAGGTGGCGTAACCTCCGGTCGTCGCAGACTTCCAGCGGTAGTCGCAAACGATGAACGCATCGCGATACTTTTCGGGGAACTGGGTGTGCTCGTAGAAGACACCCCAGTTGGGCGAGCCGCGGCCGACTTCCAGAACCCCGGGCAGACAATCCACATAGTGCGGGGGATACGCGCCGACCCCTTGCCAGCCCTGATCGCCTCCGGTTGCCCAGTGGTTTAACCGCACCGGCCGATAGAAGGGAACGTCCACGTGAAATTCCATGTCGCTGTCAAAGCTGAAGAACTCGCCCAGGTAGTTCATGCCCAGGCTGGGTGGATTGCGTCCACCCGAACCGATGCACTCCCACTTCTTGCCTTTGGGATCAAAACGAAACACCGACGCGGCCCGCTCTTCGCGCACGGGCGAATTCTCTTGCGTGATATGCTTTCGACCGCTGATGCCGCCCCCGTCACCTGAAACTAGATAGAGGTACCCATCCAGGCCTCGCAGGACCGTATGCGCCGCATGGTCGCCGCCGGTGTTGAACGGCGCGCCGAGTCGACCCGCGTGTTTCAGCTTGCCGCCCGAGTTGTATCCGCTCAGCAGCTGCAAGCCGTCACCCGAGACCGCATAAACATGGTCGCCCAGCACCAGCAGTCCCTGGGGCCCGCGTCCTCGAAGCGGTCCACCGTCGGCGATCGTTTCCTGCGAATCGTAAATGCCATTGTTGTCGGTATCGGCGAGGCGACGAAGCGAATTTCCCTCCGCCACCAACAATCGCCCCTGACCATCAAATGTCAGGTCATACGATCCACCCGTCAGCTGCGGCTGGGCCGCTCGATAAATGTGAAATCCCGGAGGAAGCTGAAACTGGTCGTCGAGCAACGTCGGCTCGGCTGCGATTGAAGTGGACGAGGCGATGAGGCAGATTGCAAGGCAAAGGTACTTTTGCAGCATGGTGGTGATTCCAGAATAATGTTGAAGAGAAGACCGGTGTCCTGGCTGGTGGGGCAAGTGGGTATTGAGAATTCGAGAAATGAGAATTGAAAAATGCACATTGCAAAAGCTACGTGACCGTATTCTGAACGTCACGTCAGCCGGCTGCAAGTCGACGGCGGCCAACGTCGAAGTCTGCGGCGGTTGAGATCTCAGAGCGGTGCCACCCCGCTTGGTCTCTGGTTCGGTCTCTGGCTCGGTCACTTTCGGGGGCTAATTTCCACGGGCCTT
>JAYGDO010000586.1:0-3111 GCA_046582885.1 Pirellulales bacterium
AGGGCTCGCATGGCGGTGACATCCGGATCGACCCAGCCCCCCGCTGGAATCGGAACAACGATGCGTTACTGGTGCCGGGCATCGCCCAGGACAAGACCCGGCAGATGTTCATGATTCGTGTGGTCGCCACCGACGAATCCCCGTGACCCCGCCCGCCCCTGTCTTTACGCCGAACGGAGTGAGCGAATCGGGGTGAAGGTCCAACGAGCGGCCGGCCCTGTGCTTATAGCCGGCCCTGTGCTTAGAGGGACGGACCGAGACTGTACGGGGGCCGCCGAACAAATAATCCCTCCGGAAGTCGCCGTCTATTCCGGCCCTCCGCCGTTTGCCGACGCTAACGGATGAGACTACACTCCGGTTCCCGGACGTCGCCAACGAGGCGGCGTGGATCACAACGCCGGAACGACCGCCTGCCGTTATTCAATTTGAAATGATGCCATGAAAACCCAATCGCTCGGAATCCTATTGCTGATCGGTTTCGCATCGTCCGCACCTTTGGCCTCGGCTCAATCACGAACACCTTGGCTGGCGATGCACCGCGACGGCAATCCAAACGGCCGGTGGATGAAAGAGCACAACAGGAACCTCCTGAACAAGGAGGCCATGAGCCGGGTCGATTGGATCATGGTTGGCGATTCGCTTACCGCAGGTTGGCGAACAGAGGGCAAGAATACTCTGGACAGATATTTTCATGGACGAAACATCCTCAACCTGGGCGTAGACGGAGACGCCACCCAGCATGTGCTCTGGCGGATCGGCCACGGCGAAGTCTATGGAATGTCCCCCAAATTGATCACCGTTATGGTCGGGCGAGAGAACATCACCAACGACCATTGCGTTAAGACCTGGGTTGGCCGGTCCAACGGCAAAATCCTCGCCGGGATCAAGGCCGTCGTCGAAGCGTTGGAGAATCGCTGTCCCGCCGCCAAGATTGTGGTTCTTTCGAACCTCCATCGCGATGCCGTCGCCGGTGACCCGATACTCGAGAGCATCGAACAGACGAACGAGTTGGTTAAGACCAGCGCGAAGATACGAGGATATACCGAAACCGATCGGCTGGACATGAGTTTCATTCGCAAGCGGATCGACGAAATCAACAGCGGCTTGTCCGCCATCTGCCAAGGGAAAGAAAACGCCATTTACGTCGACATCCACGACAAGTTCCTCGACGAAAAGGGCCAGCTGTTGAAGACGGCATTGAAACCCGATCTGCAGCATCTCAACGAGGCCGGCTACGAAATCTGGGCCAAAGCCATCGCACCTACCGTTCAAGAGATCATGGGAGATGTGCCCAAGCAACACCGCGCGAATACCCCCGGCAACCGAAACAACGGACATCACCAGAAAGACCTCGCCGACAAGAAGCAAATGGGGCAAGTTGACTTGGTCTTCATCGGCGATTCCATCACGCACGGTTGGGATAACGTGGTGCAGCCCAATGTTCCCGGTGGCAATCGCGCCGGCAAGGCCGTCTGGGACCGGTTTTACGGAAACCGCAAAGCGCTCAACTACGGTATCGGCGGCGATCGCACCTATCACGCGCTGTGGCGCGTGCAGAATGGCATCCTCGATGGAATTTCGCCAAAACTGATCGTGCTGATGATGGGCGTGAACAATGTCGGCCGAAAAGAATGCACGCCCCAGGAGACCGCCGGCGGCCTGGAAGCGATCCTGGACGAAATCCACCGCCGCTGCCCCGATTCGCACATCCTGCATTTGGCGGTCTTCCCGCTGGCGAAACAACCCTACGATCCCGGCCGCCGGCGAGTCGATGAAATCAACGCGCATTTACCCGCATTGGCGAAGCGAAAGGCGAAAGCATGGGGCGGCGGGATCACCTACATGAGCATCAACGACGGGTTCCTCAACGACGACGGGACCGCCAAAGCAGAACTGCTCCCCGATTTCTGTCATCCGAGCGATAAAGGGTACCAGGTCTGGGCCAAGTCCATAGAACCGGTCGTCGAAAAATATCTCGGCAAGCTGCAATCGAGCGATGATCTTACCCCCCACAGTGCCGTTTGCCCGTAGATGCTGACGGAAAACCTGCGACACGCAAACGTGTGACGGTGGCCAGCGAACTGAATCACGGAACGATCTGTGACCGAGTTCGTTTATACGATAGACAGCCTTGGGAGGCTCTCACCAAGAACACCCTGAGAATGCATTATGAGTAGAATGCTGGCCATGTTTGTGACGGCACTGCCGCTCCTCGTTGGCTGCGACGGCCTTCCCGCTCCGGCCCAATATGACCACGCCATGCTGCGTGAGTACTTCGGAAAGTCCCCGGCGGAATAAGAGAATGCGTTCGGGAAGCCTTCGTCCGTCACGGAAGCTGATTTGCAATCGCCGCCGGAGGACGCGACGGCAGAGGAGCAAGGGAAGTTCAACCAGGCCACTGTGCGCATGCCCCATACCTACTCGACGGTGGACGGAGAGTTGGTCTTTCACTTCAACCTGAACGAGAAAGTGTATGCCATTACCTACGCCGGAAAAACTGTGTCGCCCCCTGATCCGCCGATCCCCAACACCGACAAGTCGGCCGCTCCGGCTGTCTCGGCAACCGCCTTTCTCTTGGATATGGCCGGTGCCCGGCACCGGTTGCCGCAGGCGGAGGCGGATTTCCTGGCCGGACTGACCGCCGTGAAGCCCGATGTCGACACCACGGATCATATCGGCCTGGATCCTCCATACAGGGTGATCGTTGATCAGGTCGACTTCGCCCTTGAGGCGGACGAGCTGATTCTGATGCATCGAGGTGGAACGAAACACTGGAACTCATCCGGCGTGAGGGCTCGCGTGCTGGCCGCAGCTGGAATTCCGGTCGAATCGAACTGAAAGCCCTACGGTTCTCCTTCGCGGTAGGTAGCAGGGCGAAACATCGATAAAGCCCGTCAGTGTTTGCTGGCGGGATTTGCTATTTTTGTTCGAGTAAGCGGCGAATTCGGTTTGTTGGTCGCTTCGTCACATGCATCAATCGCGGGACTCGGTCGCGCAGCATGTGCCGCGATGGGGCAACACGCCATTGCAAAACCGTTTTCGAGTCCGGGCATTTGACTAAAGAAGTAACAACCATTATTTTGCCGTCTGAATCTCAAGCCGATGAAGTTG
>JAYGDO010000610.1:0-6915 GCA_046582885.1 Pirellulales bacterium
GCAATCTGTTTGATCGCTTTGAGATCCAGCTTTCCGGTCCCCAGCACCGGTATTTCGTCGACCTGCAGGAAACTGTCGGGTGATGGAATCCAGATCGGCGGGAAGCCGGAACCGGGAAGCGCTTTACAAATTTCATCGGGAGACTTGTCGATTTCAATATGAAGCACAATCAGCCGTTCGCCTTTTTTCGCGTCCGGAACGGATGTGACGGCGGTTTTCAGTTCAGCGTCTTCTTCGGGATTCGCAGACTCGCTGGCCAGAATTTGGTTGATGGATTCTTCCACGCCGACGTGCGGCACCATTTCGCCACCGATTTTAGAAAAGCGGCTCTGGCGTCCCGTTATTTGTATAAATCCGTCCGTGTCAATCTTGGCGACGTCACCCGTGACGTACCATCCGTCCCGAATGACTTTGGACGTGACATCGGGTTTGTTTAAATAACCGCGCATCACGTTGGGGCCTTTAATCAGCAGCATTCCCGGTTGATCAACGCCAAGATCTTCGCCGCTGTCCAAGTCAACAATTTTGGCCATCACGTTCGGAATCGGGCGGCCGACGGTGCCTTCCTTTAAGCCAGCGTTTGGAGGCCCCGTCGCGCGGCTTGGGGGGATGTTGACCGACGCGAGCGGCGATAGTTCGGTGCATCCGTAACCCTCATAAGGGCGTACGCCGAATTTGTTTTCGAAAGCATCCGCAACGTCCGATGGAAGTTTTTCGGCGCCCGTGATTACGGTATCGATATGTTGAAATTGTTCTTTTGTGCACCGCCGCAAGAATCCGCGGAGGAACGTCGGTGTGGACAGCAGTAACGTCGCTTGATGATCGCCACACAGTGTGCCGACGGCACGGGCATCGAGCGGGCTGAAGTGATAAACGCCTTTGAGCTTGAGCATCAGTACAGTCCACAAGGTGGCCGTAAAGCCCATCGAGTGAAAAAACGGCAAAATTCCGACCATCACGTCGTCGTCTGAAAATTGAACAAGTTCGTCGATCGCCCGGATGTTCGATGCGACGTTTTTCCTAGTGAGCATGACGCCTTTGGGTTCACCGGTCGAACCGGAAGTGAAGATCAGCGTGAAAGTTTCCTCCGGATCGAATTGATGGATACCGAGTCGCCGCGCCAGCATGCCGGTCGGCATGCCAATACCGGCTATGGCGCTGGCGAACTTGTCCGCTTTGGTTACTTTTTTTCGAAAATCCTCGAGGTAAACCAACTCGGTGTCGATCTCCAAGTCCAACTTTTTCATCACCTGGCGGCTGGTCAGCACGTGCTTGATGCCGCATTGCGCGATGCAATTATTCATGACGTCGGAGGAAACGGTGTAATTCAAATTGACGGCCACCCGCTGGCTAAGCGTCAATGCGGCATTGGTCACCGCGCCGCCGACAGAAGGTGGGATCAGAACTCCGACATACTTTTCATCCGTTTGAAGTACATGCCGTAGCAGTAAACGTCGCAGGACCAGTGTGCGGATCAGCAGATTACGCCCCGATAGGTCGGTATCTGTGGCGTCGGCGATTTTCGACCGTCCGCCGCGGCGGCGGCACTCGCGGATAAATTCCAGGGGAAGGTTCATCGTTGCTGATTCTCGCTTGTTCGCGGCTTCGACTCCCACCGCCTGCAATGCATTGCGCACTTCGTCAACATTCTCCGTCCGCCCAATCGGCCGGCCAATTAAAATGGAGACCGGATAGGGCCATTTGCGGGGCCACCTGAAAACCGAGCGGCCATCGCGATAGCTAAAGATACTGCCCCAAAGCCCATCTAGGTAGATCGGAATTACGGGGGCGTCGGTTCCCTGGACAACTTGCATAAGGTCGGGCCTGAAGTTCTCGAGCAAACCGGTCTGGGAAATTCGGCCTTCCGGAAAGATGCAAACCAATTCCCCGGCGGCTACCGCTGCCTGGGCGGTCTGTAGCGCCTGGCGGACCTGCTGCGGCTCTCCGTCGATTGGAATGACCTTCATGGTTCGAGCCAGCCACCTCAACCAAAACGATTCAGCGTATTTAGAATGGGCGACGAACCTGACGGGCCGCGACGAGGTGACCAACAGCAGGACGCCGTCCACGAACGACATGTGGTTCGCCAGTAACATCGCACCGCCGGTTCTCGGAAGGTTGTTCAGCCCGTGAACGGAAACGCGATACACCGTTCGACTGGCAAGCCAAACGAAAAATCGAATTGTCGCCTGCGGTAGTAGCCAGATGACGTAGATCAGGATCGGGATGGTCCCGATGCCTGCTGCGAGAAACACGGTCGGTGCTCCCCAGCCCAGCCAATCGGGGTTGGTCATCAGGTAATAGGTGATCGCCGCGATGATCGTCATGCTGAAGGTCACAAAGTTGGCGGCCGCGAGGATCGTGCCACGAATCTGGCGGTCGCTGCGGTCCTGGACAAAGGCGACCAGCGGCACGATGAAGAACCCCGCTCCCAAACCCAGCACCGACAGCCAAATCGCGGCCGGCCAGGTTGCCGCGGCTTGGGTGGCCAGATCGACGTCGTGGGTCACCGACCAGATCCCGAACGCCGAGGCGACGATGACGAGGGATCCGAAAGGGACCAGTCCGAGTTCGACCTTGTCGCCGGACATCAGCCCGGCCAGCACGCTGCCGATTCCGACACCAACCACCAGGGCAATCGCCAGTAGACCCGTGTTCGTCTTTGAGAGCCCCAGTACCTCGTCGCCCAGCAGCGTGATGGCGGATGTGGCCAGCGAAGCCAGGAACCAGAAAAACGACTCGCCCAGCGCGGCGCGGAACAGGGGGCGGTTCCGGAAAAGCAGCGACAGGTTGGAAATGGTTTCCTTGAACGGATTGGGTGCGCGGCGACTGGGGTCCGCAGGCGTTAGCGGTTCGATAAGCAGGCTTGCCAGCGTGCCCAGTACGGCGATCGTGATCAGGACTCCGGCCGGCCACATCAGTGCCCCGATCGTCGGGGCTGACGTCGAGAGGTCGGCCTTGGCCGAGAGCACGAAGCCGGCGAACATACCCAGTGCCGAGGCCGCGGTGGTCACCATCTGCATGTATCCGTTGGCGGCCGAAATCTTCTCGGGCTGCACAAGCTCAGGGATAGCTCCGAACTTGGCCGGGCCGAACATGGCGCTCTGACTGCCCATCAGGAAGACCGCCAGAAAGACTAGCACGATCCCCAGTTTTTCGTCGACTCCGCCCAGGGCCATCGCACTAACGGCGATCGCCATCACCAGGATCTCGGCGAACTTGCAGGTGACGATCGTCCGTTGTTTGCTGAACCGATCACCGACGAATGCGGCGTGAGAGGCCAGCAGCAGGTAGGGCAGGGTGAAGCAGATCAGGCCCAGCGACAGGGTCGAATTTCCCAAACATGTCTTGGTGCCCTGCAGTACACAGAACCAGCGGAAGATATTGTCGTTGAGCGCGCCGAGACACTGCGTGGCCAGCAGGGCCAAAAAACTGCGAGATCCGATGCCGCCTTGTGCGAGCGGCGCGGCGATATTTGATGATGGAGCCATATCAGTTCCTTCTCGTGGCTCCAATTGGTTGGCCTCAATTAATTGGCCGCCGTCCCGGGTGCGCTTGGGTCAAACGAATCCGGTTGCCGGCTTCGCCCGCGCGGCTGACGCACATGAAACCAAAACAGCAACACGACGCCAAGCAGCGTACCGAAAAATATTGCCGCACCCGCGTAATTGTCGTTGTTCGAGATGAACTCCAGCAAACTTGTGTTGTCTCTAATGTGAATTTTCGCTGAAAGTTGGACCGTGGCGTTGTGGACAAAGTGATAGATCACCGGGGGCCAAATACTACGAGATTTTACGGCCAGGTAGCCCAACAACATTCCCAACAAAAACGCGTTAAATTGCTGGAACAGAATCGTATGGGTGATGGCGAAGAACAAGCTGGTGAAGATAATCGCCCGCCAATCGTGTCCTCGGTGGCGGAATCCGGAGAGGATGAAGCCACGAAACGCGAATTCCTCACATAAGGCAGGCAGCAGCGCGATGACGAGAATAACAGCCCACATCGGCGCGGCGCCAAATAGCTTGTCGAGTACATTGATTTCTTTCAGCGCAGCTTCGCTGGGGCCGACCATTGTCATGACTCCCGACTGAATGGCGATGACAATTGGCAAGAATGCCAAAGCCATGAGGCCCGCAGCAGGCAGCGAGAGCCAACTCGGTGCGGATAATTGGAGTGTCTTGCGAGGTTTGCGCGTTAAGAGTAGTGTCATGAACAACGCGGGCATAAGGACAGTCACGACCATAAAAATCGCCTGGAACGTAAACAGCTTTTCGTACGAGAGTTGATGGATGCTGCCCGTAGTAATGGCACCGCGCATGAAGAACTGAACGACCAAAATCAGCACTCCGCACAACACCGCCAGCGGCACCGTTGGTGTGTCTTCACGATCGCGTAATAGATGTTTGACCCAGGTCGTCAGATCCCAGCGTTCGCCTTCACGAAACAGGACATCTTCGCGGCTGAACTGCTCGATTGCCCAGCGGACCGAAAGCCAGCAGCAAGCGAGCGTCACCGCGGCGACTGGAAATGTGTAGGGCCACAACTCGTGGTATGTGCCTTCCATCATCGACCGCATCAGCAGCACCATGCCGCTGACGGGAATCAGGCTGAAGCCCAGATTCAATTCAATGTTGGGCGCCATGGGCAGCAAGATCAGCGGCATCGTCACCACGATAACGGGCATCAAATAGTATTGGCCTTCCTTGGTGCTCCGGGCGAAAGCCGCCAGCGACAGGCAAACTGCGCTGAACAAAGCGGCAACGGGCAGCAGGATCGCGGACATCCAGAGGATCGCCGTGAACGGCGGCGGACCGACATCCGCCTGAACCGCCATGTCTCCGAGTTGTTTAATCACGACCGCGCCCGTCAGGCACATGCTGGCCAGATTTAAAACCGCAGTTGCAATGCTGAAGAGCATTACCGTGAATAGTTTGCCCATTACAATTTCGCTACGCCGCGCGGGACTGCTGAGCAACGTCTCCAAGGTGCCGCGTTCCTTTTCTCCAGCGCAGAGGTCAACCGCCGGATAAAACGCGCCGGTGACCGCCCAGATCATCAAAACAAACGGCAGCACTTTGGACCAAAGCGATGCGTTGATACGGTCCTTGCCGTAAACGACGGGTGTCTTCGTGATGCCGACGGGCGGTACGGCCGGAATGTTTGCTTCGACGCGAACATAGTTGTTGACGTTCTCGGTCCATCTTTCTAAGACGGAGTCGCCCCGGCTGTGTGCCAATCGGTTCTGGTCGGTGCTGGTGTCGTACAAGACCAGCGGTTTGGGACCTTGTTCCAGTGGAATTTCGGTGTCCCCTTGTTGGGCCACGTGCAGCTTGTATTCTTCGATGTGTTGTTGCAGTTTCGAATTGAAGTTGGGCTGGAAGAAAATAACGTAATTGCAGTCGAGTAGCTTTTTTAGCTGTGTCAACTCGCGTTCCAGTTCATTTTGCTGGACCTTGGTGAGGCGTCCGTCCTTCGGCCATTTACCTTCCTTGATGAAGATGAGGCTCTTGATGTCTCTAAAAACTAAAATCGCTTTCTTGGCTTCTTGCGGATTCTCGAACAGTTCGGTGGCAAAGCGATCCTGTTGTTTGTCGATTAGCGAAGGCATGTCCGTACTGCCCGCCTCATAGCCGATTACGAGGTATCGGCTTGGCGCGTCGCGTAGAAATTGCGCGATCTGAAAAAAACTGACGCCCAGCAGCGGATAGAATAGCAGGGGCAGCACCGCGATCATAAATAAGGTCCGCCGGTCGCGCAGTTGGTCGCGCATTTCACGACGGAAGATCAAGCGGATGTTCTTCCAGTTCATCGTCCGCCTCCCGTGGCGGAGATCGCACGCATTCGCTCTTCGTCCGTGATTAATTTGAAGAACACATCTTCCAGATCACGTTCGCCGAATGTGTTGCGCAGCTCATCAACCGATCCTTCGGCGCGAATCTGCCCACGGTGCATGATCGCGACACGATCGCAAAGGCGTTCCGCTTCGCGCATGATGTGCGTCGAGTACAAAATACACTTGCCATGTTCGCGGAGTTGCGAGATAGTCTCAATCATTGCTCGGGCGACCAGTACGTCCAGTCCCGACGTCGCTTCGTCCAATATGACAACCGGTGGATCGTGCACGATGGCCCGCGCGATGGAAACTTTCTGTTTCATACCGGTCGACATCTTACCGCACAATACGTCGCGGATCTCGTTCATTTGCAGGCGATCAAAGATCTTTTCCATATGTGGAAAAAGCACGTCTTCTGTGATGCCGTACAACCGCCCAAAGTACTCGACCATTTCCCAGGCCGTCATGCGATCGTAAACCGCCGTACTGGCCGATACGAACCCGATCTGGTGCCGAACTTCGGCGGACTGTGTGACGACGTCGTAGCCGTTGACCGTGGCAGTGCCGCTGGTCGGTTGGAGCACCGTACTGATGATTCGCAGCGCCGTGGTCTTGCCCGCGCCGTTGGGACCCAGCAGACCGAATATTTGACCTTCGTAAGCCTCGAAATTGATTCCGTCCAGCGCCACGTGTTTTCCCGTGACGAGATCGTCGTAATGCTTCGTCAGATTCTGGACTTGAATCATGGCCGTGTTAAGCTGACAGACAAAGGTATGATGAGGCTGCAACCGAGCGTCGGCTAGCTAAGAGGCCCGCGTCCTACTGATTTCACCAGCGTGTCTGGCGAAAATAATAATCGGCGAGAAGCGAGCCGGACAAGCAACCCTGACCTGTTAATTCCCCACTATACCAAAAGTTAGCTTACCCGCGCCAGATCGGTTGTGAGTTTGGGAGACGGGTCGATCAGTTCATAGAACACATTGCGTTGCCGCGGCGTATAGCCGAAGTCTGAAATGCAGTCGCGAATTTGCTGCAGCGAGAGGTAATGCACCGTCCCCGTTTCGGCAACCACATTTTCTTCG
>JAYGDO010000009.1:0-7960 GCA_046582885.1 Pirellulales bacterium
GTCGACGAACGGGTTCAGCAGGTTTGCACGGCGACCAGCAAGCTCGACAACATTGAGGTCCGGACGTTTGACGGCCTGGCGGTCGATTTCGTCCGCCAGGCCGGTGCCCGGGTAATGGTTCGCGGCGTTCGCTCGCTGAGCGACATGGAAGCGGAATTCACGATGTCGCTCGCCAACCGGCAATTGGATCCCGACATCGAGACGGTTTTTCTGATGGCGAGCGAGGAGTATTCGCACGTATCCAGTTCACTCATCAGGCAAATCGCCACCTTGGCCGGCCGTGACGAATTGCTTCGCTTTGTGCCGTCGAATGTGGCCGACGACTTGCGGAGAAAGCTGGCCGGATCGTAGGCATGGAGCACCCCTTCGGTATCTGGAGCCTCGTCCCGCCCGTATTGGCAATCGGCTTGGCGATGGCGACTCGGCGCGTGGTTTTATCGCTCATGTGCGGTGTCATCGTGGCAGGGCTGATTGTCTCCCGAGGCGACCTGGGCGCCGCAACTTTCTTCGTTTTTGAAACGGCGCTCTGGACGGAACTTACCAGCAACGATCACCTGCGGGTATTTGCCTTCACCCTGCTGATGGGCGCCATGGTCGGGGTGGTTCAAGTTAGTGGTGGCATGTTGGGAATTGTCGAAAAACTCGCGCCGCTCGCGCGATCGCGGCGTGGCGGTCAGTTGATGACTTGGCTGCTGGGAATGCTGATTTTTTTCGACGACTACGCCAATACCTTGTTGCTCGGCAGCACGATGCGGCCCGTCACCGATCGACTCAAGATTTCTCGCGAGAAGTTAGCCTACCTGGTCGATTCGACGGCGGCGCCGGTTGCCGGTTTGGCGTTGATTTCGACCTGGATCGCCGGCGAAATCGGCTACATCGAAGCCGGTTTCGAAGAGCTGGGTATTCGCGGCGACTTGGATGGTTTTTCGGTTTTCGTGGCGACCATTCCTTATCGATTTTATGTGTTACTCGCTCTGCTAATGGTTCCGCTGGTGGCTTTGCTGGGCCGCGACTTTGGGCCGATGTTGCGGGCCGAGCGACAAGCAATGTCGGCGGACCGTGCGGGTAAAGTCTCACCGTCCGGCTTCGATCCTCCCATCACAAATAAAGAGTTGGGGTCATATCACTGGGCAACCGCCGTTATTCCAATTCTGCTGGTCGTGGCGGTGACCGGAGGTTTGATTTTGCAGACCGGCGCCGAGAAACTCCGTAGTTTAAATGCCGGCGACGCAAGTTGGTTTTCCCTGGTTGCCGAGGGCGACCTTTATCTCGCGCTGGTCTACGGTTCGCTCGCCGGGTTGGCCGCCGCGGTTGTCCTGGCCAAAGTGCAGAGCCGGTTGGCGAGCGATGAAATTCGCGGCGGCGCATTCGCCGGCGCGAAGAAAATGGGCGCGGCGTTGATGATCCTCTGGATGGCGTGGAGCCTCTCGGTCGCCACCACCAAGGATCATCTGGGCACGGGTGTGTATCTGGCAGGTATGGTCGAAGACTCGATCCCGGCCGTATGGATGCCCACGATCGCGTTTTTGTTGGCGTCGGTCGTCGCATTCGCGACCGGCACGAGTTGGGGAACGATGGGCTTGCTGATGCCGCTGGTCATTGGTGTCACCTACCGAATGCTGGTGGCGGAAATCCCGTCGATCGAGCCAACCGCGCCGCTGCTGACGGCAACGATCGGCGGAGTCCTGGCGGGCGCCATCTTTGGTGACCACTGTTCGCCGATTTCCGACACGACGGTTCTCTCGTCCCAGGCCAGCGACTGCGACCACATGCGGCATGTTTGGACGCAATTGCCTTATGCGCTGTTGGTTGGCGGAGTATCCGTAATCTGCGGGACTATTCCCGTCGGTTTTGGGCTCTCGGTTTGGATTGCGCTGCCGTTGGCGGCGGCGCTGGTCGGATGCCTGTTTTTGCTCGGTCGGCGAGTAGATTCCACGTGATTTGTCCTTTAGAATGCGACCCACGAGATTGTGGCTAGCCCCGACCTTTGTCTCTCACCTTCACAAGAGTGCCTGTATGTTCAGCCCGAACACAATTCGCCTCTCGATCATGATGTTCCTTCAGTTCTTTGTTTGGGGCGCTTGGTATGTCTCGATGACTGGATACATCAACGACAAGGGTATGACGGCGCTGACGGGTGCTGCTTATACGGTCGGACCTATTGCCGCTATCGTAGCCCCGTTTTTCTTGGGCATGATCTCCGACCGCTTTTTCGCCAGTGAAAAAGTCCTCGGAGTCCTGCACCTTTTGGGTGGTGTTTTTCTCCTCATCGCGCCCTCGGTTGCCCAGGCATTTACGCTGGATAGCGCACCGGAGAATGCGAGTTTGTTTTACAGACTCATCCTGCACGATTTGCCTGCCTACGTACAGCCATTCACTCTGTTGCTGCTGTTGCACATGCTGTGTTACATGCCGACCATTGGACTGACGACGAGTTTGTCCTTTCACAATCTGGAAAACCAGGAAAAGCAGTTTCCGCTCGTTCGGGTTGCCGGCACGATTGGCTGGATCGCCGGCAATATCGCCGTCAGCTTTCTGCCGGATAAGGATGTATCGTCGACACAGTTCTACATGGCGGGTGGCGTCGCGATTCTGCTTGGTCTTTACAGCTTTACACTGCCGCACACTCCGCCTCCGTCTAAAGGCCAAAAGGTAACGGCTGGCAAAATTCTCGGCACGGATTCATTGCGGTTGTTCCGGAATCCGTCCTACGCCGTGTTTATGATCTGTTCATTTTTGATTTGTATACCGCTGGCCGGCTACTACGCGATGGCCCGCAACTTTGTCGAAGCCTCCAACGCCGTCGTTAACGATAGCGCGACGTTTACAATGAGCTTCGGGCAGATGTCGGAAGTTATCTTCATGCTGGTCATGCCGCTGTTCTTCGCACGATTGGGTATCAAGTGGATGTTGGTCGCCGGCATGGCGGCGTGGGTGTTGCGGTACGCGCTCTTTGCACTGGGCGCAGACGATCAAGTCGTGTGGATGATTCTCTTGGGCGTAATTTTGCACGGCATTTGTTACGACTTTTTCTTTGTCACCGGCATGATTTACGTGGACAAGAAAGCTCCGAGAGATATTCGCCATCAAGCGCAGGGGTTCTTGGTGCTGGTAACACAAGGCCTCGGCCTTGGAATTGGTGCCAAACTGTTTTTCGCGCACGTAATGATGAACACCAAAGACAATGTCAGTGACTGGTACACGATTTGGCTTTACCCCGCCGTCTTTGCCGGCGTGATTATGGTGGCGTTCGCCGTCCTCTTCCGGGATCAGAGCGATGAGAAAAGCGGCGAAGCGACATCGTCGTAACGGTTAGCCCCGCGCGATTCGTTGGTCCCCGTGAATCGATTCTAACGGTTCTGCTACGAATTCAGCAGCGTCGTAACCTAGGCTTGTCCTGTAGAGAGTATGCCGCCGGCTGTCTCTAGGTTTTTCAACCACCGAACCGAATTGGATCAGGTCCGTGGGAACGGGTTTCAAACGCTTCAGTCGGCGGCAGGCATGCGCGGTTCTTGCGCTGTTCGCTGCGGCCGTCGTGTTTTGCGTCTGGGTGTCGCTGTCGCCGCTAGGCCAGGGCCGGGCGGATGTTGAAACGGGCGCCAGTGGTTCGGATATCGCGCTGTACAAGGCACTTGCCGACCGCGTGGGTTGCGGCGAGTCGTATTACGCCGTGCTCGCCGAAGAACTCCCCGCGCGGGGCTATCCCACCCGCAGCGTTTTCAATTGGCGGACGCCGCTGCCGATGTGCCTGATCGGCGTTGCGCCCGAACCGATCTTCGCCAAGGGATTGCTGTGCATCCTGGCCGGCTCGGTGCTGCTGATGGGTTTTGAAATCGGCGCGCGGGATGGCGGGCGGGTGCAATCGGTACTGACCGCTTTGCTGCTGGTCGGCGGAATTTTGCCGTGTTTCGTCGGTGATTTGTACGTGATGCCCGTGCTGTGGGCCGGCGTGCTGATCGCGGTTTCGGTTTGTGCGCTCGGCCTTGGCTGGCGAAAATCGGGCGTCGCCGCCGGCATCGCGGCCGTATTCTTTCGCGATGTGGCGGGGCCATATTGCGTCTTGGCGCTGTGTGCGGCGATTTGGCAGCGACGATTCAAAGAATCGCTGCTGTGGCTGGGCGGCTTGGCAGCCTACGCCGCGTTCTTTCTGTGGCACTGGGTACAAATCGATCCGCTGCGCTCGGCCGACGCCGCTGCACACTCGGGCGGTTGGGTTCAATTTGGGGGGGCGGCTTTTGTTATTGCAACCGCACAGATGAACGGATTCCTGCTGAACTTGCCGCAATGGGTGACGGCCGTCTATTTGCCGCTGGCTTTGTTGGGCTTCGCGAGTTGGCAGAGCCGGGCGGGGCAATTCGCCGGCCTGAGCAGCGTGTTGTTCGCGGTTTTGTTTTCGTTTGTCGGCTGGGAATTCAACCAGTACTGGGGATCGATCACGGCACCGTTGTTGTGCCTCGGCGCGGCGCGGGCACCGCTGGCGCTGCGCGATCTTTGGGGCAGATCGGCAATCACGAACCCGTTCCACCACGGGCTAACGGATCACCCGCGCAGGATCGCCTCCTGACGCGGATTTCCTGCGGTCCGCGATTCAACGGGTCCTGGTTCAACGAGCGAGTCGGCCGACAGCTAACCGGGAGAATCACGGCGAGTTAATCCGGCAGATCGGCGAGCTGTACGTGCGATTCTAAGGGCGGAGTGGACTGCATCGCGCCGAGCAGTGCCGTCGCTTCTTCGATCAGCGCGCCGGTCATCAGGTCCTCTTCGATCGTCCGTTGAGCATCCCCTTCAAAATTGACCTTACGGGCGACGACGAACAGCGGCCGGCCGCGGACCTGGTCGTAAATTCGCGTGACATACTCGCCCAGTATGCTAATCCCCAGGGCGTTGAGGGCGCCGAAGAAGCTCGCGCTGAGCACGTGCGAAGTCCAACCGGGAATTGCCAAGCCCGTAAACATTTTGCAATACAAGGCATAACCGCTCAGACAAACAAACACCGTCAAGGCGCTGTAGCCAATCAGATAAAATAGCGTCAACGGGAACGATGAGAATCCAAAGATCGCCGTTTTCGCCAATCGCCACAATCCACCTAATGACACGCGAGGGCAATCGTCGTAGCGTGCCAGTCGCTCCACCACGATCCCCTTTTGGCGGAAGCCGACCCAACTGCGGAGGCCGGGCAGATAGCGATCCCGTTCGCCCAGCGCCACGATCTCGTGCCGTACGCGGGCATCAATCAGCCCGAAAATTCCGGCGTCGGGCGGGATATCGGTCGTCGATATTCGGTGCAGCAGCCAGTGGAAGCCGCCAAATAAACAACGTTTCAACAGATGTTCTTTTCGCCGGGTGCGGACCGCGTAAACAACGTCGTAGCCCTCCTGCCACGTTTCGACAAAACGGGGAATGGCCGCGGGCGCATCCTGCATGTCCGAATCCATCATTACGACGGCGTCGCCGCGGGCGTGTTGCAGACCGGCTTGCACGGCGGCCTGGTGGCCGAAGTTGCGCGAGAAATGAACGACCCGCACGTGCGGGTGCTCGGCGGCCAGGCGGTCGAGCAGTTCGCCGCTTCCGTCGCTGGAACCGTCGTTGACGAAAATGATTTCCAAGCCGTCGGCGGATCGTTCCGCCCTGCGGGTGACTTCGGTCAGCAGCGTTTCGAGGACCTGGGCCTCGTTATAGACCGGCAGCACGACACTTAACAGTTCGCATCTGCGGATCGGTTTGGGCTTTAACATTCGACTGCTTCGTCAATCTCGTTCGAATTCGAACTCCACGTTGCAAAAAATACACAACAACAATCCTAGCTCGGCGGTTGAGAATCAAAATCCTTTTTGTCCGCTTTTGGGACGAAATTCCGGGCCGCTGGCATGCTCACCGGCGAAAACGGCACAGTCGAGACAATCGCTACAATTTGGCCGGGTGGCGGGCCGTTCGGGTCGCGATCCCATTACCAACATCGAGACTCTTTGCTCTGCCTGGACTGCAGCCAACGCGGCATTACGGACAGGAGGGGAGGTCGTTGTCGAGTTCGACGAAACGGCGGAGCCGGGGGCGGCCGGACGACAACCGCCGGCATTTAGTTTTCAACGTGCGCGGTACGAAAATAACGGCTTGCGCGGGTAGACCACCTTTGACAATTTTCCAACCTGACCGCTAATGCGACCGCCGCGATTTGCACTTCGAGGCGGGGCAGATCCTCAGCCACGCAGAAGAATTTAGAGAAAGTTCACAGATTTGCTGAGTCTCCAAATTGACACCCCATAGCTGCGACATACGTTTTACTGACAAGGAAACACGGGCGTGAAAGCGAATGAGTTCCTTGCCGCGTTGCAAGGATCTGATTGTTTTACAAACAGGGGCATCGTCCGAGCGGCGATACCCGCAAGTTAAATCTGGAGGATTTCGATGAAGCGTTTTGCCACCAAAGTCAAGAATTTTTTGGTCTCCGAAGACGGTCCCACAGCGGTTGAATACGCTGTGATGCTGGCTCTGATCATCATCGTTTGCCTGGCCACGATCAGTGCGATCGGAACCACGACGAACACGACGTTCAGCAATATTGCAACCTCGCTCTCGGATAATGGGTAAGTTTGCATTTTGATACCGAGCATACCCTCAGGCACACAGGGGAATTTAAAAAAAAGTTCACAGGTTTTCTATTCCTCTAAAATTGACACCCCACAGTTGCGACATACGTTTTACTGGCAAGGAAACACGGGCGCGAAGGCGAATGAGTTCCTTGCCGCGTTGTGAGGCTCTGATTGTTTTACAAACAGGTGCATCGCCCGAACGGCGGTACCCGCAAGTTAAATCTGGAGGTTTTCGATGAAACATTTTGCCACCAAAGTTAAGAATTTTTTGGTCTCCGAAGACGGCCCCACAGCGGTTGAATACGCCGTGATGCTGGCTCTGATCATCATCGTCTGCTTGGCCACGATCAGTGCGATCGGAACCACGGCGAACACGACGTTTAGCCGTGTTGCAGACGGCATCGCGAATAGTAGTTTCTAATAAAAGTTATTAAGACCAGACGCTCCTTAGGCTCCTGTTTGGCAGCTTGGTGATCGGGCAGGTTGAAGCGACTAGAAATCCCCTCGGCGTCCCTACTTCGGCGTCGAGGGGCTTCTTTGGTTTTACGACGAAAAGTTTCGTTACAAGGAGCTTGAATCATGTATCCGGTAGTTCCTGCAGATTCGGTTGCGTTTGCCTGGCAGGGGCTGGCTTACCTGCTGACCGCCGTGAGCGTCTTTTTCGGCTGGTTCATGGTGCCGCGCTAAACCGTCCCGCGGCGGATGGTGCCGGCGCAAAGCGGACCGACATTTTTTAGGTGAGAAAGCGAGAGAATCATGTTTGAATCATTTACCGCCGAGTTGGCTGAACACGGGCCTGTCTGGCTGGTCACCGCGGTGCTGATCGCGGCCGCCTGGATCGACGGCAGACAATTGCGTGTGCCCAATTGGCTGACGTTTCCGATGATCGTTAGCGGCTGGGTTTACAGCGGTGTTGCTTTTGGCTGGGAAGGAATTGGCTGGAGCCTGCTCGGCATGCTGGTTGGCATTGCCTTGTTGCTGCCGGCATACGCCATTGGCGGAATGGGTGCGGGCGACGTCAAACTGCTGGGCGGCGTCGGTGCCTGGGTTGGACCGACCGCCACGTTCTACGCATTCTGTGCTACGACCGTTGTCGGCGGCGTGATGGCGATCGTGATGGTGTTGCTGCGTCGCGGATGGAAAAAGCACAGCAAGCAGTTTTGGCTGATTTTGAACGAGATGATGGTGATTAGAAATCCGGACGAGTTGGCCGCGATTGCCGCCGACCGCAAGAGCAGCATGATGTTGCTGCCCTATGGTATTCCGATTGCCTTAGGTTCGATTGGCTACTTTGCTTGGACGGGCATGCTTGTTTGAACCGTGTGAATCGACGGCCGCCATGCGGCCGCCGAGATCGGAAGAGCACACGA
>JAYGDO010000021.1:0-2992 GCA_046582885.1 Pirellulales bacterium
TACAACAATAACCACAGATTGCGATTCGATCGGTGCGTCGGAAAAGTGGTGACCGTGACAGGCGAGTACAAAATGGTTGAGGGAAAGAAGACAATTGTCGTACTCACCAAGGTCGAGTTGAAATAGCCCGTGATGAAAACACAGCGATCGAACGCAGTAACATTCGTCGCGTGCGTTCTGGCCTTTGCCGCCGAATCGCGACCTCGTCAGGCCCGGGCCGCGAGTTTTACAGCCGTTGCCGAGGTGATCGATGACCGATGTATGACTTGCCATGACGCCGACACCAGGGAAGGTGGAATCGATTTAACGCCGCTGCTTCAGAAAAGCAATGCTTCCTACGGGAAATATACCAAGCTGTGGATCAAGCTTGAAAACATGGTGGCCCGCGGCGAGATGCCTCCTGAAGACGAGGGGCCGCTCAAGCCCGCGGAAAAAGAAGCCGTCCAGCAATGGTTCCATCAGTCGTTTGTTCTGCGCGAGGGAAAATCGCATATAGGGCCAACGCCATTCCGCCGTTTAACGCGTTACGAATTTGAAAACACACTGGAAGACGTCTTATCGATCAAGCTCAAAGTGCCGTATCGCGATGCCATCGCGGATCGCATCGATATTTCCAAAATACAATCCATGGTGCCCTCGGACATCCCCGGCGAATCCGGGTTTGACAATGACGCGGGCCGCATGGAAAAACTCAAGCCGCCGCTCAACGAGCTTGCCAATGCCGTGCATTTTGCGTTGGCAAAATTCAGCAAAGATCCGGCCGCCAAAGAGGCCGTCCTGGGCCGAGCGGAGATTCCGACAGATGCCGGCGCGGTTGAAATCAAAGAAGTTATTTCAGGATTTCTCCTGCGTGCCTACCGTGGCCATCGGAAAAGATTGCAGGAATACACGAACGCCTATTACGACCTGTATCAGAAACATGTTCGGGTCTCAAAAAACAGCAATGTGAGCCTTCGCCATGTCTTTGAAATGATCCTGGTGTCGCCTGAATTCTTGTATCGCTTTGAAGAAAGCAAGAATCTGGACAGACCCTACCCGATTTCGGGCGTGGAACTGGCAACACGCCTGTCGTATTTTTTGTGGTCAACCGCACCGGATAAAGAATTGCTGCAGCTGGGCCAGGCCGGAAGCCTGCTCGAAGACGATGTTCTGAAATCTCAACTCGCCAGAATGTTGAATGCGCCCGAGAGGCTCTCCCTTTCTGAAAACTTCGCCGGACAATGGCTCGGCTTCGACGATTTATTGTCGAACAGTGAGTACCTCTTGAACGAACGATGGAACAGAGAGACTTACGATGAGGTCCTGTTTTTCTTTGACGAGCTGATTAAGTCGGATAGAAGCCTTTTGGAGATGGTTCAGAGTGATTGGATCTACAAAAGATCCTCCGTCCTCAGGGACCGCCGGCACGGTTACCATCGAATCGATGCAAAAACCGTGAAGCATCTGTACGCGGACGTATTGTCCAGCAGGCAGAGTAAGAGCCGGGACAGCCAAGCCAGATATGACCCGCCCGTGTTGGTCAAAACGAAAAATGACCAAGAAGGCGGAATCATTACCAGTGCGGCCATCATGCGTTTGACGGCCTCGAAAAGCCGTACCAGTCCCATTCGCCGCGGAGTTTGGGTCTTAAACACCGTCATTGGCAAGAGACTGGAACCGCCGCCGAACGTCCCTTCGCTGGAAGAATCTCGCGAGGCGCTGAACGTCAAAGAGAACCCTTCGGTTGCCGAAGTGATTAAGCAACACGTTTCCAAGTCGGAATGTGTGTTTTGTCACAAAGCGATTGATCCATTGGGGCTGGGCCTTGAGAACTTTGCGCCAACCGGTGGATGGCGAACGCATTATCCAGACAAGGCTCCCGTTGAGTCAGCCGGCGCGATGCCCAATGGCAAATCGTTCAAAACTCCTCGAGAAATGAAACGGTTGTTGCTGGAATTGTATAAAGATGACATTGTGAAAAACTTCGTGGAACAAATGTTTGCCTATGCCTTGGGCCGGAAACTAGTACCGTTTGACCGAGTGTCTCTAGAACAAGTGGTGCGCAAGGTTAAAGAGGAAGAGTACAAAATAAACACGGTCATCGAGCAAATCGTCTTCTCCAAGCAATTCAGATACCGACAGGATCGGTGACCGATCGTCCGGGTGTATTGACGCACTCGCCCCGTTCGCCCGCGCGTTTTCCGGCGGCGTGAAGGAATGCAGCGTGGCCGCGGTGAACTGAATTTATCCGCGATGTTTTGGTCGCTTTGAAGCTGCGGCTGGCGGGCCAGGCTGGCGATGGCGAGTACGAGTACGAGTCCTGGAAAACGAGCGACTCGCATGAAGGCTATTTCAATTTTGCCCGGAAGGGAGAGGCGGGCAGGCCGGCGCGGTTCACCAGGTTCGGCTCGGCCAGCTCATTCCAGCCATAACGCACCGCGACCGGTTCCTTGACCTCATCGCTCTTCACGATCACGTGGTCGCCAAAGACGGTGAATGCCGTAGCAGGATGCCACGTACCATCCTTGCCGGAAATCTCGAAATGCGTGAGCGGCTTGTTGTTTCCCACCGTGGCATCGCTCGCCCGCAGGCCCTCGTTGGTCTCCTTCCGGAACCAGATCGCGATGCTGTCCTTTCCCTCTCTTTGATCGGCCTTGAGAAACAGCGGGCCGGAGTACTGCCCCACGTCGCAGCCGTAGTCCTTGGTCAGCGCCCAGAGGGCGAGCCGCCGGCCGACCTCCTGCTTGTTGCGCGGGTGAATGTCCTTGACGTTGCCGATATCGACCGTGACCGCCATGCCGGTGTTCTTAATCGACAGTGTCTTGAGTTGGGCCTCCCAGATGCCGGGCAGTGCCTCGGGACGGTTGTACCGGTAGGGAGCCAGCTGAACAAAGTGGAAGGGCATCTCGGGATTGTCAAAAACCTTCCGCCAGCCCTGGATCAGGGCCTTCATCTTCTCGTGGTAAAGCATCCCCTCGCCGTTGTTGGATTCACCCTGGTACCAGAGTGCACC
>JAYGDO010000023.1:0-11760 GCA_046582885.1 Pirellulales bacterium
TTTGGCGGGTAGATAGGCGCCTTCTTCGATCAAAATAAATGGCGTGAAATATTCCGCCTCCGGTTGGATGACATACATCGTCTCGGGCCAGATCACCAGGTCCACATCGGGTGCGATTCCAAGCGATTCGATTGTCAACTCCGTGTAATGCTGTTGTATCGCACGACGATGTTTGAGTGGATCGACATCGAAGTTTGTATCCACGCTACCTTGGATTAGTGCGATTTGTGGACCGGGCTCGGTCACGTTACCGCTGGTGCGAAAGTGCCCGTAGACCAGCGCACCCGCAAGTGCCATAACGCCGAGCACGGCTGGCCACCAACGGAAATTTTCCTTTCCAACCGGCAAGCAGCTTGCCAGACATGCAGCGACGAACATCACCAAGAAAGTGACGCCGTAAGCGCCCACTAAGTCGCTGATCTGGATCAGGGTAATCCAGCGGTACTGTGTATGCCCCAGCGCGCCCATTAGAAAACCGTCGAGTAAATAAGCGCGGGCGAGTTCAAGGCCGGTCCAGACCGTCGGCGCGGCAATAACCAGCGGGATACGCCAACGATGAACGGCCACCCGCGAGACCGCTACGAATACCACCGTATAAAAAGCCGTGTAACCGAAACTCATCGCCACCCAGCCGATCGCCGCACTCCAGTGTGGCTTGCAAATCCACGCAAAGACCGCGCCCCAAAAAAGTACGCCGGCAAAGTACAACGTCAAATAGGGTCGCTTGCCGGACAGTTGTTCGCGTCGAATGATGATGAGCCAACAGATCGGCGCGAGCCAGGCAAGCCAACCGAAATCTACGGGTGGAAACGAAAGCCACATCAATAGTGCGCCCGCAAACGCCAGTCTCGCGGTCGTTGTCACACGTCCTCCATTCGGTGGGAAGGCCTGCAGTGGGGAGAATTCACGTGGATTGAATTGCTCATTCATGTGCGCTACGACAGCCCTTCACCCTTGCCCAGCCCCCCCCGACCAAGCGGGGAGAGTCGGCCGCACGACAGCGTAGCGGATGAATTGGCATCGATGCCAGACGAATCGAACCGTCGAATTCACCGCAACAATTCGCAATCGACAAGGTCGCCGGCGTCATATTGGCGATCTTCACCCGGAAAAATGACCAAGGCGTTTGCAGCCGTCAGCGATCGCAGATCGCTGGAGCCGCGCCAAGCGAGTGGCTCGACGATTGCCGCACCGTCGAGCCAATGCACGAGAGCTGGATGATACGTTGGTCGCGGGCCACGCTGCTGGTGCGGTTGGCCGAGCGCGGCCCGCAACCGTGGCGATTGGGATTCGCTACGGCCCACCAATTTAGCAATGGCTCTCGCGACAAATAACTCGAAACAGACAAAACTGCTAACAGGGTTTCCCGGCAGACCAAAGACCAATGTTTCTCGATCGCTTGACCCCGCTCGCGGCGCCAAGCCAAACCACAGAGGCTTGCCGGGCCGCATGTTAATCTTGTGAAACACTTGCTCGACACCAATCGCAGTGAGAACTTCCGGCACCAGATCCAGCACGCCGGCGGAAACGCCGCCGCAGATCAGCAACACGTCGTACTCCAAGCCTCGTCGCGCGAGTTGTTCTAATTGACCACGGTCATCGCGACCGATCCCCAAATCGACGACTGCCGCACCGGCACGGCGCCCACAGGCAGCCAGCATTGGACCGTTACTGTTACGAATTCTACCCGGGCCAGGCTCGATCCCCGGTTCGACCAGTTCGTTACCGGTCGGCATGACCGCCACACTGGGACGACTGTGGACAACCACGTGCTCGCGACCGACTTCGGCCAGCAATCCGATTTCGATCGGCCGCAGCAAAGTGTTGCTTCCAAGCACCACCTGACCGCGACGCATCGAGGCCGCGCGGTTCATGATATTCTGTCCGGGCCGCACCTGGTGGTTGTGAAACAGCACCGCCCCGTACGGCAATCTAGGTTCGGCGATCGCTTCGGTCTCTTCGCGCATGACTACCGCGTCGGCACCCTCTGGGATCGGTGCGCCGGTCATGATACTTGCAGCCCGGCCGGAGGTGACCCTGCTAGTCGGAACCGCGCCTGCGGTAATTTCTTCGATGACCTCTAATTCAACGCGGTGACCGGGTTCCTGTACGACGCGTGTTGCAAAATCAGCAGACTGCACGGCGTAACCGTCGACCAGCGTCTTGTCATGCGGCGGCGAATCAACGTCGCTGGAAATATCTTCGGCGAGCGTCATCCCTACCGCGTCGCGCAAATGCACACGCTCGGTCGTGCCCGGCCGTGCTACAGCCAAGATTTTTTCGAGGGCTTCTTCAACAGAAAGCATGAGCGTTTTCAGATGTTAGGAAGCGGCCGCAGGAGAATCGGTCCGTAAAAAGGATTCCAACATCCGTGTACCTTCGTCGGTGAGAAAACTCTCCGGATGAAACTGCACTCCAAAAACAGGCCATTGACGATGCCGGATCCCCATGATCTCGCGCGTTCCGTCGGGAGCGTGTGACCAAGCGCAAACTTCAAATTCACTGCTCAGTGACTCCGGTTCGATGATCAGACTGTGATAGCGGGTGGCGATCAGCGGATTCCGCAAACCGGCAAACAGCGCCCGTTCATCGTGATGAATTTCGTCTGTCTTGCCGTGCATTAACCGCCCCGCACGGACGATTCGCGCTCCGAACGCTTGGGCGATCGACTGGTGGCCGAGACAAACGCCCAGCAACGGCACTTTGCCGGAAAAATGTTTCGCAACTTCAATTGAAATTCCCGCCTCGCTCGGTGTACACGGTCCCGGCGAGATAATGACGTGGGACGGCGCGAGACCTTCAATTCGCGGCACGGAAGTCTGGTCATTGCGCTCGACGACCAGCTCCAGTGCCGGATCAATCTCGCCCAAGCGCTGAACCAAGTTGTAGGTAAATGAGTCGTAGTTATCGACAAGAAAGATCAAAGCAACGCGCCTGTTGAAATTGGATTGATACGGCTGATTATCGTGCATTGTAATTGCCACGCCAAGCGGCGGCGGGCGATCGCAGCACTGTCGCAATTTGAGCGGCACTCTTATAATCCAGTATCCGACAGCAAGCTATTTGCTGGCATAAATAAGCAGCGACTCATGAGCACCGATATTTTAGCCGACGCCGTTAACGAATTCGCGCCGTACCGCGAACTTGCCAATAAAGTGCTCGCCGAGCGCATCGAAGCGATCCGCGCATCGATGGGTGATGAACTCTTGATCCTGGGTCATCACTACCAGCAAGACGAAGTGATTGCGCATAGCGATCTGCGCGGCGACAGCCTGCAGTTAAGCCAGATGGCCGCGGACAATAGCCGCTGCCGCGCGATTGTATTTTGCGGCGTCCACTTCATGGCCGAGACGGCCGACATCGTCGCGAACCGGCCGGAAAAACTGAGCGAACGCAACGGCGCGCGGATTCCCGTCGTTCTGCCCGATATGGCGGCCGGATGCTCGATGGCAGACATGGCTGCAATCGAGCAAGTCGAAGACGCCTGGTCGGCGATGGGTGAAGTGATCGACACCAACGACGTGACGCCCGTAACCTACATCAACTCGGCCGCGTCGCTGAAGGCGTTTTGCGGGCGACATGGCGGGATCGTCTGCACGTCCAGTAATGCCAAAGCAGTGCTGGAGTGGTCGTTTAAGCGTACCGGTCGCGTTTTCTTTTTTCCCGATCAACACCTGGGCCGTAACACAGCGAAAGAGATGGGCCTGACAGTCGATCAGATGCCCGTTTGGGACCCGCACGCTGACGACCTGGGTGGAAACAGCGAGCAGGCGATCAGCGGCAGCCGCGTACTTTTGTGGAAAGGCCATTGCAGCGTTCACCAGATGTTCACGCCTGCGCACGTACAACAGTTCCGCGACAAATACCCTGACATCAAGATTCTCGTCCATCCGGAATGCCCGATGGAGGTATTCGACATCGCCGACGAGTCAGGTTCGACCGGCAAGATCATCCGCACCGTCGAATCCGCGCCGCCGGGCACGCAGTGGGCCATCGGAACCGAATTGCATCTGGTCAATCGGCTCAAGCAGCAACATCCCGAACAGGAAGTTCATTTTCTCTCGCCGATCGTCTGTATGTGCGCAACGATGTACCGGATCACGCTAGCGCATCTTTGCTGGTCGTTAGAAAACCTGGCCGCGGGAACGTCCGTCAACGTTATCGAAGTCGACGAAGAAACCTCGCGCTGGTCGCTGGCCGCGCTGAAGCGGATGTTGTCTCTAAAGTAAGTTGCCGCCGGACGAACGGCCGATCGCCAGTCGCCCTACCTTTCCGGCAGCGTCTTGGGTTTGTATTCGTGCTCGCGTTTGCGGACGACTTCGGCTTTCACAATTTTGTCCGGTGCGGGGCCGCCCTGGCCGGGGTTGAGGCGTTGGAGTTTGGAGAGCACGTCGAAGCCTTCAATCACGTGGCCAAAGACGGTGTGCTTGCCGTCCAAATGCTGCGTCGGCACGAAGTTTAAAAAGAACTGCGAGCCGCCGGTATCGCGGCCTGCGTGAGCCATGCTCAGACTGCCGCGAAAGTGCTTGCGATGGACTTTTTCATGGCACTCACAGGGTATGTGATAGCCGGGTCCACCACCGCCGGTGCCATCCGGACAACCACCCTGCGCCATGAAGTTCGGCAGTACGCGATGGAATGTCAGACCATCGTAGTATTTCTTTTCCACCAGGCTGATAAAATTCGCCACCGTGTTGGGTGCCTCGTTTTCGAATAGTTCGATGACTACCGGACCCTTGGAAGTCGTCATTTTCACACGGGGCAAATCGTCGGCCTCGGCTTCGGCTTTGCGAAGCTTTTTTTCTTCCTCCCAAATCTTCTTGTAGTAGCCGAGTGCCTGCTGATGCGATTGCGCTTCGCGGCCCAGTTCGTCTTTTTCCTTTGCGGCGGAAAAATATTTTTCGGCAGCATCGAAATTGGCCATGCGAAATTCGGCCGTACCCGCGGCCTGCAGCACGCGGGAAGTGTCCAGCTGCTGTTCGACCAACAGCGTGCAGAGCCTCCGTACGGTTTCGTAATCGTCCCCGCGGAGGCGGTCGCTTATATAATCGACCAGGAAACGGGCTTCTTCGCTGTCGGCTTTCTTTTCCGCACGGAATTTCACTTCGGCAGCGATCGCCAGTCGGGCCATCAACGTTTCAGCTGATTTGACAATCGCCCCGTATTCCTCACGAATTTGCTGCCTGCGTTCCGCGTTGGCCTTTTGGAAACTCTGGGCCAGTTCTTCCAGGGATTTGATTTTCGATTTCCAGTCGGCTAGCCACGGTTCAAAATCCGCTGCGGTAATCGGTTTGGATTCGTCATCTCCACGTACCGCGCTGGCCGAGTAGATCAGCGCCAGAATTGCCAACAGTAATCGTACAAAGTTGCCAGATCGATTCATTTTGTGCTCCTATGTTCAAAACAATACCCGCCGCACAATTCGCGCGGCGCATCACCGATTTATTGTTCCCATCCGAGAGCCGTTGACAAGGTGGCGATGCCTGCTATCGGTCGTGGTAGCTGTGGTCTAGGATTCAGTAGGTGGCAATTCGCTGTTACTTTCCCGAAATTACGGCATCAGTGTGTCCAAGCGAGCGCAGAAAAAGACAAACAGCACCAGAGCCTCGGCTCCGTCTTTGCGCATTATCGGCGGCGAGTTTCGCGGACGTAAGCTGCGCTATCATGGCGAGCCACGGACGCGACCCATGAAAGACCGCGTACGCGAGGCAGTGTTCAATCTGATTGGTCCGGCCATCATCGACAAACAGGTAATCGATTTATTCGCCGGAACAGGAGCGCTGGGTCTGGAGGCCATCAGCCGTGGAGCTCTGGGCGCCGTGTTTGTCGAACACCACTTTCCAACGGCCGAGTTAATACGACAAAACATCACGACACTAGGCGTCGAAGGGCAATGTGAAGTTATGGCAGGTGATACGTTCCTCTGGGCTCGCCGCAACCTGCCGTTGCCGGATTGCGAGACGGTCGTGCTTTGTTCGCCTCCGTACGACTTTTACGTCGATCGTCACCACGAGATGCTCGAACTGATTCAACGATTCCTCGACCGCGCCGGGGCAGGCTGGATGTTCGTTGTTGAAGCAGACGAACGTTTCGACTTTGGAGATCTGCCCAACGCAGCCAACTGGGATGTCCGCTCGTATCCGCCGGCCGTGGTTGGCATGCTGACCAAGAAATGACGAATTGATTGGGAGCTTATATGGACATTCATAATATTGCCGACGCGCCGGCATTCGCGACGAAGGACGGTTCCGAGATTCGCGAATTGCTGGCGCACCGGAATTCCGGCATCCGCAATCAGAGTTTGGCCGAAGCACGGTTGCCGCCCGAAGCCGCCACGGCGGCGCACTATCATCCGGCGGCGGAAGAAATCTACTATATCCTAGAAGGCGTTGGCCAAATGCGGATCGATACCCAAACCCGGTCCGTTGGACCCGGCGACGCCATTGCCATTCCGCCCGGCAAGACACACCAGATTCGAAATGCGGGCGATTCGCTACTGAGGTTTCTCTGCTGCTGCGCGCCCGGTTATGAACACGAAGACACGGTATTGCTCGACGATAGCACGTAACCCGTTCGCGCATCGCCGTTATATTCGTCAAACTTGACGTAATCGTCGCCCGCACGTTTCGGCAATCGTAACGTCTTGCCAATTCGCTACTCCTGACGCGCATTTTCCGCTGAAACGCATTCCATCGCCGATGCTCAAAAAACCGATTTTATGAAGGGGAGCGGTAACGTTTGAAACAAGCATTCGATTAACAGTCCGGGTAGAAAGCAACATGGATCGGAGCCACGACAAAAATCCGCGATGGCCGTTTTTCGTCACAATGGGAGTCCTCTTCGGCTTGTTTTTATTGTTGCCGCTAGCCTGGCAACGGACTGCCCAAACAGACGAGCCGCGGTTGGTCGTCGCTGCGGACTCCGTTGATGCTGATTCGAAAAACGTCGAGCTCATAGCCGACAGATCAGAACCAGTCGCTCACGAGCGACCAAAACAACGAACCGAACCGACCAAGAAGACGCAAATTTCTACTGCGGAGGCGGCCGACGCACCAGAAGCATCGCCGCATACCGAGAATCCCCCGGAAACACCCGCCGCGGCAGCATTTGCTGATTTGCTGCTGCCGGCCGACGTCGCCTCTTTGCCGACAAAATCGGACGACGCGGGGGACGATGCAATGGCCCGCAGCCGACTGCGAACGGTTGTGCACGTTGATCTTGCCCCGACGCTGCCGGCAACTTCAGCGTTTCCAGAACCCTGGATTGTTCGAGCGCGGCTTACGCGACTGCGAGCGGATCTCTATACCGTTTCCTGGGCCAACCGTGTTGATGACCTGATAGAAAGACTCGTCAACGTCGATACGCTGGTGGACGAACAACTGGCCCGAACGCTGGATGAACTGGAAACGGCCGTCGACGAAATCGCGCTGCTCGAATCTCTTGTCGCTTCAGAAGACGTGGTGCGCGAATTGCGGCTAACCGCGTACGATCTGCGCCGGCGTATTACAGTTTGGCGGACGGCCTGCCAATTGGCACAAACTCGCAACGGACAGACCGATCAATCCTTATCCGTTCGAGCAGACACGGCCACATTGCGTGCTACGAGTGTCAAGATGCGTGCCGAGGTCGATGTGCCCGCGCTATTGGAGGCGATCGAGCAGTTCGAATACACGCGCTTGGTCAGTCATGGCCGGAACGTTAGCGATGCCATCAATAAGTTGCGTACTAGCGGTTTCGCAGCGGAAATCGAGTTGGCCGAGAAAATTGAACGGCATTATCGGAATGCTAATGTGCGTATCGCCGTCACAGACACGCTGTTAAACCGGATGCTTCCTCAACAAGCTCCGCTGGAAAGCAAAGTCGACGATTACATTCTCGGTAATCCTGTGTGGGGCCGCAGCAAGACATTCACGCAGCTGAAAGTCCTGCTACTGCCGGATGAAAATCGAATCCGCTTGGGCGTTGAAGCTTGGGGTAAGATCCAATCCAATACGACCGCTTCGGGCGGACCGGTAAAAGTACGCAACCGAGGTCGATCCGCATTCGTGGTGCGCAAGCTTATTGTCATCGACCATGAAGGTATGCGGACGAAGCAATCGCACTCGGAAGCCGAGAGCGCAACCAATCTTGTGGGAATTGAATCCAACTACGACAACGTTCCCATTCTCGGTGAATTTGTGCGACGGGCAGCCGAGCGGAAGCACACCGAACAACGCGGAATGGCGTTGCGGGAAACCGAACGCAAGATTGCGAAAGAATCGCGGCAGCGGTTTGACGACAAACTTCAACCCAAAATTGACCAGGCCGTTTCTTCATTTGAAGAAAAGATTTGGAGTCCGCTCGTGCAATTGGGTCTCGATCCCAAGCCGATCAGTCTGCTGACGACAGATCAGCGAGTCGTTGCACGGATGCGATTGGCGGACGCTGACCATTTGTCGGCCTATACCGCCAGGCCGCAGGCGCTAGGGGACAGCTTATTGAGTATGCAAGTACACGAAAGCGTCCTAAACAACACGCTTGATCAGCTTGACCTGGCTGGCGAAACGATGACGCTACCGGAAGTCCACCAGTTAATCTGCAAACAGTTCGCCGCGGACGTCGAGAAATCGGCGGAAGAAATGCCCAGAAACGTGCATGTAACGTTCGCGGATTACGATCCGATCCGAGTTCGACTTCAAGATGGTGCATTAAAGCTGACCCTATCGATCGCGAAATTGGCAAAAGGTTCAAAAACACGTTGGCACAATTTGGTGGTACATGCTGACTACAAATCCACGCGCGACGGTTTAAAACTAAGCCTCGCGCGGCGCGAGTCCATCCGACTGGAAGGCGACCGCCTCCGTTTTGGGGATCAAATTGCATTGCGGGGCGTGTTCAGCAAATTGCTTTCTCAGAACAACCGCATGGATATCCTGCCCCCAAGCTTTTCAGCAGATCAACGGTTGACTGGCCTGGTCGTGACGCAAAGCGTTATTCGCGACGGCTGGATCGGCATCTCGATCGGTCCGATGCGTGATCAGGCTGCACAATTGCCTGCGGCAACGAAACGCCGCTGATACGGTGAGTTGTCGTCGAAGAGGGGTGAAACCAACAGCTGTGGCAGATTGCGCCCCTCGATTACTCTCCAGCAGCAGCCCTTGACCAACACGAGCAAGTCCGGCTGCAACGGCCTGGGCCAAGAAGGACCGCGTCAAAGTTTTCGTCGCGCAAATGCCTCAGCGTGACGATCCCGGCGATCACCTGTTCCAACCGCGATTCCAGTACCACGGCGGTCGGTGGTTTAGCCAAACAAGCGGCAATTTGCGCGGAGGATGATGACAAGCATTCACCTGCAGCGACAAAGCCGTTGGCTGCGAGCCCTTGAAGCCACCCACCGTATGCGCCATGCTGATCGGCCGGAGCACCAAAATTAAATACTGCTATGAAGATCGCATATCTCGACTGTGCCAGCGGAATCAGTGGCGACATGACGCTGGGCGCGCTGGTGGATGCCGGCGTTGAATTAGCTACCATTCAGGCGGGTATTGATTCACTGGGCCTGCCCGACTGCCGACTGGTCGCCGACGAGGTGAAAAAGAACGGCTTTCGCGCGATGCAGATTACGGTCGAGCACCAAGCCGAACATGAGCATCGCCATTTGCACCAAATCACCGAGATGATCGACGGCAGCGTCCTGACCGGGCGCCAAAAGAATTTGGCGAAGAACATTTTCACGCGGCTCGGCCAAGCTGAAGCCAAAGTTCACGGCACAACGATCGAACAAGTACACTTCCATGAAGTTGGCGCAGTCGATTCGATCGCCGACATTGTCGGTTCGGCGATAGGCTGGGACTTGCTTGGCGTCGAACAAATCGTCTCGTCGGCAATTCCGACCGGAAACGGCTTTGTCGAAATCGCACATGGCCGCTGCAGCGTTCCCGCGCCGGCGACCGCCGAGTTGTTAACAGGTGTTCCTATGGCCGCCTCCACCGTCGAGGCGGAATTAACCACGCCCACCGGCGCGGCAATTATCGCTGTCCTGGCCAGCGACTTCGGCCCTCCACCCGCCATGACGATCGAGACGATCGGCTACGGTGCTGGCCGACGCGATCTAGAGGAACAGGCCAACTTGCTCCGCCTGCTCGTCGGCGAGTCCGCCTCCGGGCCTAGTGATGAGACAATTTGGGTGCTGGAGACGAACATCGACGACGCGACCGGCGAGGTAATCGGCCACTGCACCAAGTTGCTGCTCGAAACCGGCGCGCTGGACGTTTACACCACCGCGATTCACATGAAAAAAAATCGCCCCGGAGTTTTGATCACCGTCTTGTGCCAGAAATCCGATGTCGGACGGCTGCAAGAATTGCTGCTGCGCGAAACCACAACGCTCGGCGTCCGCCGCTGGCCCGCGGACCGCACGACCCTGCGGCGGGAACCGCACGAAGTGCAAACGCCGTGGGGTTTTGTTTGTGGAGTGATCGCTTGGCGCACGGCAGGGCAAGTCACGTTTTCGCCAGAGTACGAATCATGCCGCAATCTGGCCGAGCAGTCAGGTGTCACCATTTCGGCGGTTTTCGATGCCGCGCGAAAGGGTTTCAATCCAACCGCCTAACCGAATTCCTCCGCGGAACGGGCTGTGAATCTACACCATTGCGTCAATCGCGGCGCGGCTGGCCTCAATCCCTACCGCAGGCTCATCGCAGGCAAAGTTCCGACAGACGTACGTGACTGGTCGGCCGTCTTGTGGCTGCTTCCCTTTGAACAGATCGACCAGCGAGCCCGATGTACTCGTCGCGCCGGCAACGGAACAAGCCAAAACACGACGCGGCAAGTAGCGGCTGCGTATGTCGCTGAGAATCTCCGTAACATCACCATTTAACGCTTCGCCCACCAAAACGATTTCGTACGACGGTCCGGCATGAAAATCGAGTGCCAACAGCATTTGCCCCGTCGCCATCGGATGCTGCGACATTTGTGGTTCCGCCACCTTTAATGTTCCAACCGCAGCATTCAGAAAGTCGCTTCTGCCGGTCAGTTTTGCCAGCCGCAACAGCGCAGTGGCTGCCAGTGAGCCGCCGCTGGGCACGGCATTATCGACGATATCCCTTCGGCGAGTGATCAATTGTTCGTGGTCGGAGGCCGTGAAAAAGAAACCTCCCGCAGCCGCGTCGTGAAAGTGCGAAAGCAATATCTCTGCCAACTCGACAGCCTGTTCGATCCACCGCTGATTAAAGTCCGCTTCGTACAGTGTCACGAGCGCGTTGGTCAGGCTGGCATAGTCGTCCAAGTATGCGTCCAGTTTGGCCTGGCCTAACCGCCAAGTGTGCAACAGTCTCCCATCCTCGCGCCGCAAACGGTCAACAATAAAATCTGCGGCGGCGGTGGCGGCCCGCAAATAGCGGGGGTCACCGAGGATTCCGGCCGCTTGCGCCATGGCGTCGATCATCAGCCCATTCCAGGCAACGAGAACCTTGTCGTCGAGCCCCGGATGGATTCGCCCGCTGCGAACAGCGAACAACTTTTCGCGGGCGGCGGTCAGTTCCGCGCGAAGTTCGGACTCGTCGCGGTTTAACATCCTGGCACAGACGGAGATCGGTTTGGGCAAATTCAAAATGCTGTTGCCTTCGAAGTTGCCCGTTGCCGACACGTCGTAAACGCGGCAAAACGTCTCCGCAACTTCGTCGCCCAGCAACTCTCGTATCTCGTCCGGCGTCCAGACAAAAAACTTGCCCTCGACACCTTCACTGTCGGCATCTTGCGTACTGTAGAAGCCGCCTTCCG
>JAYGDO010000049.1:0-1840 GCA_046582885.1 Pirellulales bacterium
ACCAGCGTCTGTGATCTGGAAGTCGTGATCGCCGCTTGGCCGACGTTGCCCGAAGCGGTCAAGGCCGACATCCTGGCCATGGCCAGAGCGGCGAGCTCATGAACCGCCATCAGACGGCGGAAGAAACCGCCGAGGGGCCCCACGGGTATTCGCAATCCCGAAACCGGCGAGCCGTCACGCGTCAGCGGCCGGGCCATGAATGCGCAACGATTGATGTTCCTCGCCCCGGGCCTTACGCCCCCCGCTCGCGGCGGCTGCCTCACGGCACGCGGCTCGCGACTAGCCGACGTTAAGCCATGAGTCGACGTTCTTGATTGTCCACGGCTCGCGCTGTTCTCGTGAAAGCATGGCGTCGGCTTGGGAATCGTCGAGGAACTGTTCTTTGGCGGGATCCCACTTGAGTTTTCGGTTGAGCATCATGGCGATGTTGCCGAGGTGGCCTACGGTAATGACTCGATGCCCAACTTCGGCTGGCCAGTACGCTTGCCGCCCCTCTTTGATGGCGTCCGTGAAATCCATGTGTTCGCCGCCCTGGCCGTCGGTGCGAATCCGCTTGAGCCGTTTGTCCTCCGGCAATTTCACTTTGAGCAGTTCCGGATCGCTCGCCGTGATCGGTCCACGCCAGCCACGACAGAGCAGCCAGCCATCCGTGCCTTCGAACTTCAACCCCGGCACCTCGTCCCAAACGGACATGGTCATGCCGTTGGCAAACTTGTACTTCAAGTTGTATTTCGGCGCAGCGTTCCAGACCGTATTGCGGTCGGGGAACTCGCCTTTGCCTTCAACCTCGACCGGCCCCGTCTTTTCCGTGCCGGTCGCGAGCATGGCGATCGCCAGCAGGTGATGGAGCCAGTCGGTGAGCACGCCACCGGAGTAGGCCAGATTCCAGCGCCAGTTGTAATGGACTCGCGCAGGGCAGTAGGGCGCCAAGGCAGCTTGGCCTTGCCACATTTCGTAATTCAATTCCTTCGGCGGATCGGATACTTGGAAGTTGCCTTTTTTGCCCATGCGATTCCCGGGCGGCAAAAGCACCTTGATGTTTTTGACGTCGCCAATGACGCCTGCCCGCACCAGTTCGACCAGCCTGGCATAATTCTCGACCGACAGATTCTCCGAAGCGGTTTGAAAGACCTTGCCCGAGGCCTTCGCCGCGTCGGCAAGGATGCGACCTTCCTGGACCGTCAGCGTCAGCGGTTTCTCGCAGATCACATGCTTGCCGGCCTTCACCGCCATCAGCGCGGGGATCGTGTGCCAGTGGTCTGGAGTTACCACGCAGACAGCATCGATATCTTTCTGATTAATCAGTTCACGGAAGTCGCCCGTGGCACGGCAGGTGTACTTGGACTTCAGCGTCCGCGCGTAATGCTGCTCGACGCGTCCTTTGGCGTGATTCATGTGCTTGCTATCGACGTCGCAAACGGCGATGACTTGTTGAATCGGATTCCTGAAGATGCGGTCGAGATTCCAGCCCGCGCCGTGGGAGCCGCAGCCGATCAGGCCCATCGTGATTCGTTCGCTGGGCGGCGTTGCGCCATCAAGCCCTAACGCGCTGCCTGGAATGACGAGCGCGCCAAGGCCAAGGGACGTTGAGGCCGACTTTAGAAAACTACGACGTTTCATTCTGTTCGCTTGTGACATGATCAATATCCTCCGCGGGGCATTGTATCCTAGTGCGCCGACAACAAAAACCTACAAACGGCGCCAGGCGAATTTAGTTTGGTCGCGAAAATCACTGCTACAGCTTTGGCGAAACCCAGTTATCGGAGACGTGTCCAGGGCATGCAATTGCGTCTTGGCTCGGGCACAGTCGCAAAGTATCCCGCAAGCACTACCTGATGGT
>JAYGDO010000118.1:0-3802 GCA_046582885.1 Pirellulales bacterium
CGACGCTCTTCCGATCTGATTCGCGGGCTGAGGTCACTCGGCGTGCAGGTGACCGAGACCGGCAGGCAAGCGTGCGCTTCGCCGGCCGGTCGCGTGATGGCGTACTCGCTCGGCAAGGCCGCCGCGCTGCGGACGATCCTCGCCGAGGAGCGCCGCGTGCTGGGAGAGTCGATCCGCGCGGTCGTCGTCACCGACTACGAGAAGACCTCCGCGGTCACCGCCGAAATCAGCCACCTGCTCGACGACGAAGCGGGAGGCGCCGTGGCCGCCTTCAAGACGCTGCTGGGCGACCGCCAGACCGACTTGCACGATCCCGTCCTCGTCACCGGTTCCAGCGTACTCGTCGATAACGACCTCGCCGACAAATTCCTCGTCGCCGCAAACGAGTGGCTCGGCGAACAACATCACGATGTCGGACTTGAATTCCTAGAACGCAACGGGTTCAAGTTGCTGATTGGTCGGGGCGGCGACTGGTCGCCGCGGATTTACGTCCGGCTGATTACCGAGTTGTTCCAGCGCGGACTGACGAAGTGCTTGGTCGGCACCCGCGGCCTGCTGGGCGAGGGCTGGGACGCCAGCCGGATCAACGTGCTGATCGACCTGACGACGGTAACGACGTCGATGTCGGTCAACCAACTCCGCGGCCGCTCGATTCGGCTCGACCCCGAGCGGCCCGAAAAGCTGGCCGACAACTGGGACGTCGTCTGCGTCGCCCCAGAGTTCACCAAGGGGCTTGATGACTACACCCGCTTCCGCCGCAAGCACAAAACGATCTTCGGCGTCACCGACGACGGGGCGATCGAAAAGGGCGTGGGCCACGTGCACGCGGCGTTCACCGAGCTAAAGCCGGAGGGCGTCGAGGGCTCCGCCGCGGCACTCAATAGCGACATGCTCGCCCGCGTGGCGAAGCGATCCAAAGCCCGCGCGCTGTGGCGGATCGGCGAACCGTATCATCCCGAACCGATCAAAACGCTGGAGGTTTCGATGAGCGGCAGCGGCGGTTTCCCGCCTTTTCAAGGCGTTGCCGAGGCGTGGTCCAGCGGTTCGCTCGCCCGCGCAATCGGCGAGGCGGTGCTCGGCGCGCTGTGCGAAGCGCGGCTGATCCTGCAGCATCGGGACGTACAAATCGGAGAGCGGGACGGCGGTTTTGTCCGTGTGTTTCTCGCGGAATCCACCGAGGAGGAGAGCGGGCGGTTCAGCGACGCGCTGCGCGAGGCCCTGGGACCGCTGGACCGGCCGCGATACGTCATCCCGCGAAGCGTGGACAAGGTCGAGGAAACGCTGCTCTCGAAACTGCTGCCCGGGGTGATCGGCCGCTACTTTCGCAAGTTGCGCCGTGAGATGGTGATGCTGCACGCCGTGCCCGACGCGTTGGCGAAGAAAAAGCAGCTTGTCGAAATCTATCAGCGGCATTGGAACCGCCACGTCAGTCCGGGCGCGGCGTTTTTTGCACATCGCGGCGAGGGAGAGCGGATGCTCGAACAGTGCCGGCGAAACGGGCTTGTCCCGGACTCGACGATCCACGAGAAGGAAGTCTTCCTGTCGAAAAGCGTAAGGCGTTCGGACGACGCGGCAGCCGAACCCCCGCAGTTGCCTCGCGGGGGAGAGAATGGGATCATGCCCTAGGTAGCTAGCCCGCGGCCCAACCCGACTCATCGCCGCTGGCATGCCATATCCCGAACGGCTCTAGATGACGCATGATTTCGGAAAATTCCAGGTGTCCACAACAGGGGTAGGCGCCGGGCGGCAGAGAATCCTCCAGCAGAATCTTCCGGCCGAGGAGAATGCCGGGAGAACTGGGCGTCGCCGGTCCGTCATCGTCGGTGACAATTGCAAGACGCCTTTCGATGCGCGTGCCGGCCGAGCCGATCCCTTTGACCCAGACTGACAGCGCTCCGTTTTTGGAGCCCCACGAAAAGACCACGCGTGAAAGCTTTGTCATCACCCCGGCCAACCTCGGCAGCCACGGCAGCGGAATCCGTCTTCTCAAGCGGCCCATCACATCGAACGTATGGTTGATCAAATTCAGCTCCACGCCCGCATGGAACCGAACCGTTCCGGCCTTCCAACGCGAAGGAAAGAGTTCAAGTTCCGGGGTCTCGCAGCGGTAGACCCGCCGCCGCCCGACCTTTGCAGGAAAATCCAAGACCTGACAATCGCTCCACCCAAACACAGAATTCCATTGCCCCTGTTCCCATACACGAATCGGCCTGCCGACGTACGACAAAATTGCGCCGATCGTAGACGAGCCTCGAGGATTCCGGTTACCGGGACTGAGCGCGATCTGGATGGTTTCGATCGAGCTGAAGTCGGTCGCCAGCTCCCCGATCATCGCATGCGTGATCGTGGGGACAGAACTGGCACCGGCGCCGATGACAACGCCGCCCTCTTTCGCTGCTGCATCCAGCACCGCGATACCGCAAACAAAATCGCGTCCGTCCGAAATGTCCAGGTAGTGCACACCACCGCGAATGCAAGCCTCAGCGACGCGGTAATCGTCGCCTTGAAACGGGCCCGCCGTGTGAATAAGAAGATCGGTCTCTTCCAAGATCGTTTCGACCGACTCCAAGCTCGTCGCATCACAGACGACACATCTGGCGCCGATCCTGCCGGCGAAGCTGGCGGCCCGTTCCGGGCTGCGCGAAGCGATCGTGACCTGAATCTCCGGCGACTCAGCGAGTCCGGCGGCAATCCGCCCGCCAAAGATCCCCGTCCCGCCCAGGATGGTGACAGCCTTCATGACTCCTCGACCGTCATTTTTCCGTCCTCATACAGCGACCTGTATGACTTCTTGCGGAAATCGAAACACCGCCGCAACTTGGGCGCCATGAACAACCGCGTCGCCAGCCCGCCTCCCATCCACATGGGAAGCTCCACATCAACGTGATCAATAATTTTTGTGCCGCCGGCATCCTCCACAAATTCGTGAATGTGCTCAAACCTGCGGAACGGCCCCTCGATCTGCCGTTCAGCAAACCGATAAGGTGGCTCATAGATAAAATGCTCGAAAGTCAGCGGGACCCAGAATGGGCCCACCCGCTCTGCAACGCGAATCTTTGACCCGCAACAAATCGTGCCATCGTGGTCCAGCATCCTGAACGTGGGCCAACCCTGCATGAGCAGCATCAAGTTCGCCGGAGTCTCGTGATACTTGAATACGGATTTCCTGTCTAATGCCAGATGTTGTTCAAAGCGGAATTTCATTACTTGTGCGGCTCTCATTCGGTTGCCGCCTCGACGGTATGTGCGGCAACGTTACCTCAGCCTCGGAGGATTGCCGGTGGACCCGTGAGCACCATTCTAGCGGCGTGCCGACCTGACGCTCAAACCGTTCGGCAAACGCTTGCTGCCGCGATCGCCCCACAGGTCGCGGCCGGACGGAACCCGGACTGCAGTTGGTGCCGTCTCAGATTGCGACGAGCTTTATCAGATTGACGGCGCAACGAGCCCGTAACCGGACTCGCCTCACCGTTGACCCATTTCGCCGCGGATTTCAAAACCGCGTTGTTTTGCGGCGGTTTCCGGCGTTTTTTCACCAAACTGATTTTTCTGTGGCCCTCGTCAACGGGTTTATCAGAGATCCCGTAAAACGACTTCTCATGTTTGGCGCGCCAAATGCGTTTTAGCGGATTCGTTCAAAACAACTTCCACTTTCATAATCCAACAGGAGATCACCATGAACATTTTTTCCAGAAGCCTGGCATGTGCGGCCGTCCTCACACTTACCCTCGTCGGTACGGAAGCCTTTGCGCAAAAACGAATCAGCAACAAATTGAGCGGCCTATCACTGGACGCACACCGA
>JAYGDO010000204.1:0-3632 GCA_046582885.1 Pirellulales bacterium
CATCGCAGCGGTGATGTGCTGGCGGTCGATCACCTTGCACTCTTCGCCGTGAAACCGCAGCGCAGCGACCGCCATGCCACCCGCTGGAAGCGCTTTGAATTCACCGCTGCCGAGAAACAGCTCCTCAAGCAGCGGAATGCCCTGCTCTTTGGCGATACTCAAATAACTGGCAATCACCGCATTGAGGTCATTGCGCTTGCCGGCGCTGGCCGCTCGCAGCATTTCTTCCAAAAAAGGTAAATCTTCCTGGCGGCCACAAATACCAAGCAGTGTGAAATACACATTTCTGAGTCTCGATATTGGATCGGTGTCTTCTTTGATCCAAGTTTTCAGGTCATCCGGATTCAAATGTGGTTTCAGTTGGGCAATCGTCGAATACGGTGCTTTGGCAAATTCGTCGTATGCGTCCCTCCAAAGCACCTCTTCCTGATCGCGATGATAAGGCAGGGCGAACGCCAATCGCTCCGGCCCGTCCTTGGGAAAACCGAGCATTTTCAAGATGTACTGCTTGCTCCGCGGCGTAACTTCGGTGGGCGTCGTCCACCGCACGTCCGGCACGGCGTTGCCGAGAATATAAAAAGGTGTGTCGTCGGCCAGCGTTTCCAGCGGAAAATACCGCACGACCGCAACGCGGACGTCGCCCAGTTTCTCTCTTCCTTTTATCACATGGTCGATCTGAAATTCCGACAATCCGCCAAATCCGGCCGAGCGTTTGGTCAGTCGCGCAAACACCGCGATATCGGCCGATTCGATGTTGTCGCAAATTGTTGGCGCGACAACTTCGCAAATGCCACACGCGCCACACGGCGCGGAAGACACGAATATGCTAACCGCACAGATTAGCAGCGGAACCGATCGGCAAAGCATGGCTTGATCTCACGAATTCAAATATTGTGTGCGCGAAGCCGCCGCAGGGCATTGTATCATGGCGCCGCGCTCAACGCTCTAGCGACATCGGTCCGATATGCCGCCACCGCCGGCAAATACCCAACCGCCGCCGCCAGCACGACTAACGACGGAATCAAAACCACTTCGAACAAATCGTATTGGAAAAACCCGATCGAAATTCCGGTATGGCTGACAATCAGAGGGGATAAACATCCTATTGATATATGCCCCATCAACACGCCCGCTACACCGCCAAGCAGCGACAACAAGATCGATTCCAGCAGCACGACGCGCATTACCGTTGATCGGCCGGCGCCGAGCGCGCGCATGACGGCGATTTCTCGGCTGCGGTCGCTCATCGAATTGTAGATGCTGACCATCACGCCAATTCCTGCAACAACGATAACTAGAATTGCAAGGATCAGCAGAATCAACTGCATCGGTCCGACAATGCCGTCGAACAAACGGCGAACTTCCTTGATCGGTGAAACTGCTTGCGCCGTCTGGCCCTCACTGATGATGTTCTCAAGCCGCAGAGCGTAAAGGTCGTTTTCCATCAGCACCAGGATTGCCGTTACTTCGCGCTGGTTATCCGGCAAAGACTGAGCGTGAAGCCCGATTTTCTCGCCCTCCCCTTGATCCGCATCCGCAGTTTGACCGTTGGTGTGGTCAACTTCGGGCCCGCTGTGCGACCCGGCTTCCGTTTCGTCGTCGATATTGGTTTCAGCCGAAGCGGTTTTCGAATCACCGGTATCCGGCGAATGCTGGTCCGCCTTTGCTTCCATTGGCGGCGGCTTGGCGTGACCGGATATCGACAAAAAACCCTCTAAATTCACGAAAACGGCGCGGTCGTTCGGTGTTCCGGTTGGCTCCAGGATTCCGACAACGTGAAACAGGTCTTCCCTATGGACGTGCGAATTCTCGTCTTCCGCTAATCCATGCGTGATTGGAAACGTATCGCCGAGTTTCAGGCCCGCCCTGTTGGCGGCCACCGAACCAATCACCGCCGCCCGGAAATCTTCGTGGCGGAAGTTTTCACCGTCAGCAAACTGGTACATCTTGGGTCGCCATTGCTCGCCATCCCAGTAGTTTCCGTAACTCATTTTGTCGAACAAATCAGGCGTTGTTCCGACGACACGAAAGTCCTTATAGCTGTCGCCGAGGCAATACGGTACGGCCAACTGGACTCCCAATGAATGCCTGCCGTGGACCATTTTGTCGTCTTTGTTCTTATACTTGATAAACTCCTTGTAAAACGACCATGAAATGTTTTCAATTGGTTCGCTTAGGTGAAATACGGTGTTCAAAACAAGTTGCAGCTTGCCGCCCTTGGCGCCGACGATCAGGTGGTAGCCCTGTGCCGCGTCGTTGAACGACCGATTAATAACGCTGTGAATCACCAGCACCACGACCACCAACGCAACGCCTAGCGCCATCGAGAAACCGGTGAGCCATGACGACAGGGCTCGGTGCTGACTGCTCCGCCAAGCGATTTTCCAGAGGCTCATAGCAGTTCTCTCGAGTCAGCGGGGGAAAGTCGGGGTGGGGTGAATAAATTTGGGCTGCATCACGGATTCACTTCCGACATCACGGATCCTACTCGATTGATTTCATCCAATTGATCGACACGTTCAAATTGCCTGGCAACCTCGGGTGTGTGCGTCACAAGCACCAGCGACACTTTTTCTTCCTCACAGGTTTCTCGCAGCAAATCGACGATTTGCTGTTGGTGGCGGGCATCAATATTGGCGGTCGGTTCGTCGGCCAGCAGCAAGGCGGGCTTGTTGGCCAACGCACGGGCCACAGCGACTCGCTGTTGTTCGCCCACCGACAGTGCCGGCGGCTTGTGTGTGGTTCGATGTCCAAGACCAACGCGCTCGAGCAACCGCCTGGCCCGTGAGCCGTCGGCAGACTTACCGCCAAACGCCATCCCCAGCATCACGTTTTCCAGTGCCGTGAACGCCGGCAGCAGGTTGAATGTCTGGAAGACGTAGCCCATGCGTTGGGCCCGAAAGCGGTCGCGCGCAGCTTCGGAAAGTTGTGCGATATCGACGTCACCAATCCGCACGACACCTGCATCGGGTCGGCTGATGCCCGCGATAATATGCAACAGCGTCGTCTTGCCGCAGCCACTTTGTCCGACCAATACAACTTGCTCGCCCGTGGCCAACTCAAACCGCGGGATTTCCAGAATCGGCAGCGGGGACCCGTCCGGTTCCACATATGATTTTTGGACGTTTTCGAGCAACAACATCACTGCATTCTCAAGGCCCTGGCCGGGATGGTTTCCTGCGAGTCAATTTTCTCAAGGCTTTGGATGTTAACGGCTTAGTGCCTGTAGGCAAAGTCAAAGCCGACGGTGCGATTACGACTCGAAAAAACGCTATAAGTTAAATACGAAAGCATGAGTGCTAGGGTTCGCAGCAATGCTTGCGCCGCGGACTACCACGACTAGGAAACTAACAAGTCCGCAATTTTTCGACCGGTGCTGCTGAGCGGATAATCGGAGAGTTCGGCAGGCCGCAGCCATTTCATATCGCCGTTTTGACCGCCTGAAACCGCATCCACGTATTCTGCTTCAAAACACTCCAGGGTGATCCGAAATCGAGTCACACCGTGTTTGATGGTCGCCAACCGCTGGCCCGGTTGGATTTGCACACCGGCGATATTTGCGACTGCAGACGTTAACATTCGCCGCAACGCGGTTCCGTTTGCAGCATCGATTTAGATCGGAAGAGCACACG
>JAYGDO010000236.1:0-11933 GCA_046582885.1 Pirellulales bacterium
TGGTGGCGGGTGACGACCCGGCCAACGAGACCAAGTTCTCCGTCAATTCGCTGGAATCGCTGCTCAACAGCACGGTACTGCGGAGTATGTTGAGCAGCACCAACGTCAACCTCGAGAATGCCGCGACGACGATTCAAACCGCGCTGGCGGGTCTCCGCGACTACCTGACCTTGATCGCAGTCAGCCGCGACCTTGATGAGGGGGGCTACAGCTGGACTGCGGATTCTGCGCTAAAAGTCTACCGCCAGAATAGCCCGGACGTGGTGGCCAGAAGCACCATCTACAAGTACAACCAGAAGATTTTCGACACTGGAGAATACGACCGGGCCAGGAACTGGAAGGATCGGAAAGTCGCGTACCAGCTGCGGTTCGATCCCTACGATGATGCCAGCAACAGCGGACGCGAGAACGAGTTCGCCGCCAATGACACGACCGGCACTAACCGCAGCATCCTGGAGATTCAGTACTCGATTCCGGGAGATGCACTCGCGCCCCGCACCATCGGCGGCTACGGCACGCCCCTGGAGGGTAACGAAACCGAGCAGGTGAAGCAGTACGTCGCCGCGCTCGACAACCTGGACACCTCCTACTACACCTACTCCTACTACGGCGTCGATGGCAACGGCGACCGCGCGCTGGAAGCGGTCGCCATCCGCCGACTGAACCAGGACGACCCCGCCGTCAATGCCGCGGTGGAGCGCAGCGATGTTCTCAGAGACGGTATTTATCTGACGACGGAGAACTGGGCAGCTTATGCCAGCGCCGTGGGGCGGGCGGCAATCGGAAGCGAGCCGTTCACCGACGCCAACGTCAAGGAGCTGATTGAAGGCGCATTGGAGCAGACGCAACGGACCGACATCACCGCACCGCTGTTCGACGGTCTGGTGGTGGCCAGAAATAACGTCGAGCACATCATCGACATCCAGACCGTACAGGATGACGATGGCTTCGTGGTGCCTGAGGAAATTACCGTCAACAAGAGCACGCCGGCAGCCGTCAACGTTCCGGCTGCCTATGTCAGCGAACGAATTACGGCCGAGAACGAGTTGCAGCAGGTCAGTCTGGGCGCGGACAGCGCGAACGTTACGGGTTCGTTCACGTTGCAGCACGACGGCCGGGCCGTCAGCGTCGCCATCGGGGCCAACGATGCCGCCACCCGCGGCAACATCGAAACGGCGCTGAACGGTATCGTGGGCAATCCGATTCAGGTGACAGTGACCACCGCCGGCACCGGCCGCTTCGACGTGGCCTACAATGTCCCGGCGGCTGAGAATGTCGAAGAACTCGTCTTTGCCGACGTCAATTTGGCCGGCGCCTCCGGAGCCGGAGTCTCCACCGTTAACGAAGGCCGGGAGGATACGCAGTACGTGCTCAGCTTCGATCGGATCAGTGGCTTGAACCCGATGGGCATCTGGTTCTCCGGTTTTGAGACAGCCGACGTCTCTCTGAACGACGACGACAGCAATTCCGTCCGGGACAACGTGTTCATCGCCGGCACGCACGCCATCGAGAATCTCAACGTCCGTACCGGCGGCGGCGGCGATATCGTCAACATTCAGGCCAGCAACGCGGCAACCACCGTTGAGGCGGGCAGTGGAGACGACATCATCCGCGTCAACTATGACAACCTCGGCCTCCAGACGTTCGAGAGCGGTCTGGGAGATGTCCTCAATCTGCACGGACAGCGAGGGGCCGACACCTATCTGGTCGGGCTGGCGGGCCGGGGATCCGCATGGATCAACGTTCACGATCAGACGCCGGCGGACGACCGCAGCGTCGACACCCTCGATATTTTTGGCAGCGACCAGACCGACTATTTCCTGTTTCGGCCAAACTCTATCTCGTCGGTGGAACTGGACGCCAACCGTCAGCCGAAGCTCGGCGGCGAAGTGGAACGGGTCAACTACAACGGAGAGATCGGCGCAGCCAGCGTCTACGGTCGCGAGGGCGACGACCGGTTCATCTTCGACGACACCAGTTCGTCGCTGGTTGTCTACGGCCAGCGCGGCGACGACTCGTTCCAGGTCGGCCAGATGTACAATTCTCCCCGCGAGGCGAACGCCGGCCTGGCGGAGGAAGACCAGTTCCCGACCACACACACAACGGATGGATTTCTCAGTAACGGCGTCACGCAGCCGGCGGAACTGCGGGGCGGGCCGGGGAACGATTCCTTCACCGTGTTCCATAACAAGGCCGAACTGGGGCTGTTTGGCGAAGAGGATGACGACGCGTTTTTGGTTCGCGCCTTTGTGGCCATCGACCCGAACGACCCCAAGGCTCCCTATACCAATATCAACGGCGGCCAGGGCGCCGACTTTATCAGCTACACAATCAACGCCCCGGTGAGGATCGAAGGCGGTGACGGCTTGGATACCCTGACCATCATCGGTACCGCGTTCGGCGACGACTTCGTCGTCACCGACAACGGTATTTTCGGGGCCGGACTATTCATAAATTACGGCGGCATCGAAAAAGTCACGGCCGACGGCCTGGAAGGCAACGACCGGTTCTTTGTGGCCAGCACCAACGAGCGGGTCGATGTATCTCTGTTCGGCGGCCAGGGCAGCGATACGTTCGATGTCTCCGGAGGAAATGATGGAGAGGCGATCACGGTTGTCAGTAACGATCTGCTCGGCCATAGCGGACTGCTGGAGCACACGATTAGCAGCGACAGCCGGGCGACGGAGTACGATCGGCTGTTCACGCGGGATATCGTCGCCAACGTGGGGGACAACGACGAGCCGGGGGTGATCATCCTCCCGCCGTCGGGGCCGATCCGTGTATTCGAAGGGGCGATGGGATCGACCGAATACCACGTCGTCCTCACCCGCTCTCCGGACGACGAAGAGGACGTCCGGGTCACCGCGGCGCCGGTGAAGTCCAAACAGAGCGTCACCGTGACGCTGGAAATAATCACCACCGGAACCGCCGGCGTGGCGCAGGTGCAGCGACTGGACCTGGCCGACGCCGTAGAAGGCCTGTTTATCCTCAATTACGACGGCGAACCCACCGAGCCGATCGATGCAGCGGCAGCTAATCTGGCTGCAGAGATCGCCAGTAAATTGAACGCCGTATCCGCCAACGTAGAGGTTGCGAGTTCCAGCCCGAACGTCTTTAACATCACCTCTCGGACAGCCGGTGAGCGGTCGGCCATTGTGTTGGGCAATGTGGCAAACCTGAGCAACGGCGCCATCGGCGTCGCCGTCAACGGTCAGGAGGAGGGCGTGGCGCTGCTGTTTGACCAAACCAACTGGTTTGTTCCCCAGGCTTTGCTGGTTACCGCGCCGGACGACGGTTTGCCCGAAGGCACAAAGTTCGTCACGATTCAGCACAGCGTCACGCAAGGCGTCACCGACGGCGACGGCAGTCCCTACGACAAGCTGTCGGTCCGCAGTGTGGTGGCGGAGGTGATCGACAACGATACCGCCGGGGTCGTCATACTGGACGGCCACGACCGATCTGTTGCCGAACACGAGGATCTGACGACGGTCAACAACGCGTACAGGGTCGTCCTGACGCAGCAGCCCGCGGGTAGCGTGACGGTTGACGTCGGTGTGGATTCAGGTCAACTGAATGCCGACAAGCAGTCACTGGTCTTCACGGATGCTAACTGGTCGGCGCCGCAGTTAGTGACGCTGACCGCAGTTAACGACAGGCTGATGGAAGGCCGGCATTTCTCCCGGGTTACGCACAGCAGTCGCAGCGGCGATCTCCGTTATCAGGGGGTGGCCATTGATTCTGTCGACGTGGCGATTAACGACGACGATGCTCCGGGCGTGGTGATCACGGAGACGGGGGGAGTGACCCGGGTGACGGAGCCGACCGATCGCGTGGTGATGGGGATCGGGCAGGTTACCGGCGGTGTTGCCGACCGCACATTTACCGGCAGCTTCGGCACGGCGATTATCAGCGAGAACGGCAACAACGACCGGCTCGATACGCCGCAGGACATCGGGCTGGGCAAATGGAGCAATGTCGACGACCCGGAGATCGGCGACCTCGGCGGCAATACGTCGGCGACGATCCCGCACATTACGGTAAAAGGTACAGGAGACGATACCCGAGACTATTACTCATTCGAAGTCACTCAGAAGATGATCGAGGATTCGGGGAATTCGATTCGCGCCATCTTCGATATCGATCACGGCACCGAGCCCGGAGACAACGTTTATTGGTGGAGCCGCCTGAATCTCTACAAGAAAGTCGAGCGGGAACCGGGAGAAACGGGGCCGGCGGCGAATCTTTTCGCAAACGATGGAGTGTACTACGCCAATCCCGGGCACGGCGCCGCAGGCAGCACGTATTGGATCGACGACTACCTCGAAACCGAGATCACCGAACCGGGTACCTACATCATCGAAGTGGCCGCCGATTTTTGGCTTCGCTTCTTTGACAACCGCTACACCTGGGGCGAGGGGGTCATACCCCAGAGCGCCGACTACGAGTTGCAGGTCTCCGTCGAGGAGCGGCCGGTGGCGGAATTCACCTTCACGCCCAGTCCCGTACTGGAACGTGAACCGCAGAACGACACCAGTCAGAACATTGACGCCGCGGAAGACTGGTATACCTTCCACGACCCGAAGATCGGCAACGGCGGCAGCATCGACTCGAATGTGCCCTACACATCGATCAAGGCCACCGGGAACGGCACCCCGGATATCTACGAATTTGAGATCACCCAGGAGATGCTCGCGCCGCCCGCGGCGACGGTCTCGGGCACCGAAAGTCAGCAGACCTTCTATACAAAAGCCGGGATTCAACTGAGCGGGCAAGTGCGAAGCGGCGACATCTGGTCCATCGAGATCAACGGCACGCGGTACGATTACCCGGCCACCAACGCCGATGCCACCGCCGTTAACCCCCTCGGGGCCGTCGGCGGCCGGTTGCGCGATCGGATCGTACAGGACACGAGCCGGGAATCGACCTATACGGCGTCCGCCAATAACAGCGGACTGCTGACGATCGAAGACCCGACGGGGTTTTATCTGGGCAGTGATTATGTCCGGCAGGTCGTTCACGGCGCCGGTGCCGGGACGCTGCAAAATGGTGCCGTGGACACCAGGCAGCATTATACGACAGCCAAGCTCTCCTTCGCGGGAACCCCGCGTGCGGGCGAAGTTTGGGCGGTGACGGTCGACGGTGAGCGGTTCGAACATACGGTCACCGACACCAGGCTGAACAAAGTAGTCAAAGGCCTGAAAAAAGAAATCAGCAAGGGTTGGCCGGGTGGCTTCGTCGAGAAAGATGTCACTCTGCTGACTCTTTCGCCCGCGGCGGGAACTTCGGTGACGGCATCGTTCGAGATCACCGGACGCTCGGCGTCGCCGGAAATCGATGTCGATCCAAGCGGAACATGGGCCACCTATAAGCCCGCCGGCTCCATCTTGAGCGGCGACAGCTGGTCGGTGACTATCGACGGGCACGAGTTCACCGTAACAGTGCCGGCGATGCCCGCCAACCTGGCCAACAACCTGGGCGATAAAATCAATGGCACAAAGCCCGCCGGGGCAGCCTACAGTGCCACGGTCAATCCCGCGGGCGTTGTGCGACTGAATGCAGTGACGCCGCAAAACGAAGTGCAGCGGATCAATCTGGGCGCGGACAGCGCGAACGTTACGGGTTCGTTCACGTTGCAACACGACGTCCGGACTGTCAGCGTCGCCGTCGGGGCCAACGACGGCGCCACCCGCGGCAACATCCAAGCGGCGCTCAACGGTATCGCGGGCAATCCGATTCAGGTGACAGTGACCACCGCCGGCACCGGCCGTTTCGACGTCACCTACAATGCTCCGGCGGCCAAGAATGTCGAAGAACTCGTCTTTGCCGACGTCGATTTGGCCGGCGCCTCCGGAGCCGGAGTCTCCACCGTCAACGAAGGCCGGGCGGCCGGTACGATCCAAGACGTCACCGGCGGGGTTGAACTGCTGGGGCCCGACGGCAGTGTGTCGCTGGCCGGGAGCACGACGGTCGCCGGTACCTTTTACACATCGGCCGACTTGCAGCTCGAGGCCGATGTGGCCGCACCGGTTTCCCCGGGCGACGTCTGGGAGGCGACTATCGACGGTGTGACCTACCGCTACACCGCGGGCGCCGCCAACAACTTGGCGGATGTGGCCGCTGGTCTGATTGAACAGGCCAACCCCGACCGCATTCCCGACCTCTATTCGCCGAACCGGATCGGCTCGGAGATCACCATTGCAAACGGCGAGGGCTTTCTCTTTCAGTCGATCATGCGAATTCGCAGCAGTTCGCTGCTGAATAACCCAAGCGACACGGTTGAGGATCCGGATCCGCACTATAGCTCGGTCGATTTGCAACTTGTCGGCGGCGACTCCCTGGCCGGCGAAGAGTGGGTACTCCGCTTCGACGGACACGAAGTCAGATACACGACGTCCTCCAGGAAAAACCTCGGGCACGTCGCCAAAAAACTAACAGAAAAAATCAATGCATACGAGGTTTCCAACTCAAGTCCGCCCTATACGAGGGCGACTAGCCCGTATGAAGCGATTCGCGCAGGAACCAAAGTCGAAATTACCTCGACCAGTAAGCCCTTCAAGGCCGGCCTCGACCGCAGTCGTTCGATCACCGGTTTGTTCGATATCGATGACGGCAATGTGAAGACCTCGCATTACTTTGGTGGCAGCGAAACATACTCGCCATTTGTGAAACTGCTGGACAGTAACAACGGGCTACTGGAGTTGGTGGACTATACCAACTCGAGCCAGACCTACGATGCAGGCAGTGTCAGCCGGCGAGATCCGTTCTTCGAATACGAGTTTGATACCGCTGGAACGTACCGACTCCACATCGGCACGCGGGTCGAAGTAAGCCCCTGGTTCGCCAGGGACTACTCGGAGCGTCTTGCGGATGTCGTTAGCGGGCTGAATTACCGGCTCAACGTTTCGCTGCCCGAGCACGCCAGGAATCAGAGCGTGATCGATCTGGTGGGCAAAACATTGACGGTTGTTGACGGCCCTGGGCGGGCGGGTTCCTCGCCGGAAAATAAAATCGCGGGCTACGATTCCGTAACGCGAACATACACGGTGGAAAATTCCTGGAGCGAAGCGCCGAATAATCAAACCGTGTTCGAAGTCAGTTACCAGATTGAGGACGACTACGCGGATTACGATCCGAATAATGCCGACCGTGGCGTCATCGATACCTACGCGGTTGTGCTGGCAGGTCTGCCCAGCGACACGGTGGTTCTGGATATCACCCCGCAGGTCACCCGCTCGCAAAACAAGGACTTGCGTTTCAATGAGCAGCATAATTTTGGAACCAGCGAAAAGAAGGAAGTGTTAGCCGCTACCGGGCGGGCGAAGATCACGATCGCAGATCCCGGCGATGCCGGCGAACGGTGGTCGCTCGCCCTGGCGAACGAGGAGTACTCCTACACGGTGGGCCACGCGGTCAACGGCTACGCCGGTGCCCTCAATACATCGGCGGCGGTCGCTGCCGGTCTGGCGGCGGCCTTACCCGCGGGTTACTCGCTGACTCCCAGTGGCGGATCGCTAACGATCATGGCGGCCGATCCGTTCACGGCGAACCTGACTTCGCCGGCCGGCGGATCGGGCAACGTTGCGGCACAACTTGTATTTACGCAGGGTAACTGGAATCAGGAACAGACCGTCACCGTCCATGCGATCAACGACCGTATTATCGATGGCGGCGACATCAAGGTCTTTGCCGCCTTCGGGCAGCGGGCCAATACGATTCGCGGGCCGCTTTCGGTTGATGGCGGGGTGCGTTTCGGCGGCGATTCGCTGCAGTCCGAACCGTTCATGCTGCCGGGCGAAAACAACTTCCTGTTGCCCGACGGTGACATCAATACCACCGAATTCTCGAGCCCCGGCAGGGCGAGGATCACCGACTATGGGGCGACGCACATCGACCCGGCAGTCGGGTTGCAGAATGGCTTCGACCCCCGGCTCAACGGTAATTCCTACACGTTTACCTTCGTCAGCGGCCCGGCGCAGGGCGTCGTGATGCAGACGGCGGCCAACTGCTTGTCTAGCAGCCAGAGAACGGTGGAGTTCACGACCGATTGGCCGACGGAGCCCGCTAACCTGGTTACGACACGTTCGGGGGGAGACGGTGTGGCGCAAATCCAGCGCCTTGACCTCGGACAGGATCCCACCGGCAGTTTCACCTTGGTCTATGACGGGCAGCAGACGTCCGCAATCAACTTGGACGACGTAGCGTTGTGGCAGATGGACCTTCAAAACTCGCTCGCGGCTGTCGGCGCCGACGTTCGGGTCGCCGCCCTGGGCGACAATATCTTTGACATTGCATTCCAGACGACCGGCGCGATGCCGGAAGTTGAATTAGGCGAAACCGCCACGCTGGTTGGCCGTGTGCTAAGGCCTGAAGCGGACGATGGTTATTTCTTCAAACCGTTCAACCCCAACGTCGCCGTCGAGGAATCCGACCAAGTCGACAAGCTCAGCCTGTTCAACAGCGCCTCTCCGTCGGACGACGCCGGAACGCTCACCGATCGACGCATCGTCGGCCTGGGTATGGGGCCGGATACCCGGATCGCCGGCGTCCATTTTGACGGCGGTATTCGTTACGCAAATCTCGAAGCGGTGTCACTAAATCTGGGTACGGGCAATGACCATCTGACGATCGAGACCACGCACGCGGGAACGACGGAGGTTTTCGGCGGCGGCGGCGGGGATGTCATTGACATCGTCACGACAGTCGGACACACGACGGTCACACTGGGCGAGGGAAGCGGGACCGTCAATGTCGGAGACGACGGCTGGTTCAATTCCATCGGCGGTTTGTTGACCATCGCGGGAACCGGCCACGACGACACTCTCAATATTGACGACCGGCTCGAAACCGACAGCAGCACCGCCTACCTCACCCCCACCACGCTTACCGGACTGGGCCTGCCCGGCCTCACCGAATTCCAGACGCTCGATATCCGGGCCGCCGGGGGGACGTATCAACTGCGGACAGCCGGGTTCGGAACCGACGACAACTTCAGCAACGCGGCCGGCATTGTGCGGGCTGCGGATTCCGCGACGATCACGCTTCGTTACAACTTGACCGCCAGCGAGTTGGCCGCGGAATTACGAAGGCTGTACGATGTCACCGGCGGCCTTCGCGTTGTCGAAGACCGCGACGAATCGGCGGTCCGTTACGAGATCATGTTCGGTGGCGGGTTGGCCGGCATTAATATGCCCGAACTCGAGTGGGCCGAAACGCTGGAGAACACCGGCTTAGAGTCCGGAGTAGATGCGTCGGTTGATTTAAAGGTCGCCACGGTTCGCGACGGCTCACACGCGCCCGCCGTTAATAACGTCCAGACGATAGAGGTCGACGCCACCGGCGGGACATTTGAGTTGGCCGTTCGGCTCAGCCCGCTGAAGATTGAAACGGTGACGGTCCCCTTCGATGCCGATGGTCCGGCCCTGCTCGATCTGCTGAATCCGCTGCTGAATCCAAATAACTCGGCCGCTGCCCTGCCGCATACCGACAATGTTGGGGTGCGAAAATTCGGCAATGTGTTCTTCCTGTTTTTCCGCGGCGAACATGAAAACGTCACGATTGCCGATGCAGACGGGTCCGGTCTTTTGGGCGCGGGCAAGATCGAGTTGGCGCGCCGAGTCAGCGGAGTCAATTATCACGGACTAGGCACCGTGAACATTAACCTGGGTAGCGAGGGCGATTATATCAACGTCCGGGGTACGGCAGCCGGTACGGCGACGTACATCGACACGGCCGGTGGAGACGACAAAATCGATGTCACCTCGGACGCGGACGCAGCCGATCCCGCGCTTGGTTTGACCGGCGGCTACGCCGCCCACGGTAACATGGATGAAGTCGCCGGCGACTTGTCGATTCAAGCGGGAACAGGCGACAACCGGTTGATGATCAGCGATTTTGAAAGCCTCGTCGGGGATACGAACGTCGTAGTCACCGATTCGAGCATTAGTGGATTGAGTCCCGGCACGATCAGTTACGACGCAGCGGGCGGCAATTTTGACAATGGCCTGGTGATCTGGACCGGCAAACAGGATGACACAGTCAGTATCCAAAGCCTCGATGTGGGCAGCGTTACCATCACCGACCTTTACACCAATGATGGCGATGACGCGGTCACCGTGACGGTGGCGGACGATCCGGCTAATCCGGCTCATTTGGCGCTGCAACAGCCAACGGACCGGCGGCTCAATGTTTATGGCGATGATGGCGACGACGACTTCGATGCGTTAAATGCGACGCTAGCCCTGAGGTTCCACGGCGACGCGGGACGCGATGGCATTATTGGAGGTTCCGGGCCGGATTTTCTCAGGGGCGGCTCAGAAAGTGACTTGATTCGGGGAGGCGACGGGACGGACGTCATTTATGGCGATGATGGGGACGACATCATCCTGGGCGACAACGGCGCGGCCGACTTTAGCGGCGGCGTGCTGATAAAAATTAGCAGCTCAGGCCCCGGAGACGACGACCAGATCCTGCCGGGCGACGGCGACGATGTGGTCTTCGGCGGCCTGGGCATCGACTATATCAACGCGGTGCCGGGCGCCGATCCGCCGCGGGCCGCCGGCACGGATCGGGGCGCTGACGTGATCGTCGGCGACGGCGGTTGGGCCAGTTTCGATGCGGTCGGCGGTCAGAGCGTGCGGCGGCACGTGGAGACCGCGGCGAACGCAGCCGACGGCGGAGACTATATTTTTGCGGCCGATGGCGCCGATGTCGTGCTCGGCGGGGGTGGCAAGGACTGGATCGACGGAGGCCAGGACGACTCAGCGGACATCATCCTGGGCGACAACGGCGTGGCCGACTTTACCGGCGGCGTGCTGGTAGAGATTGTCAGCGCGGGCCCCGGGGACGACGATCAGATTCTGCCGGGCGACGGCGACGATGTGGTCTTCGGCGGCCTGGGTGTCGACTATATCAACGCAGTGCCGGGTGCCGATCCGCCGCGGGCGGCCGACACGGACCAGGGCTCCGACGTGATCGTGGGCGATGGCGGTTCGGCCCGCTTCGACGTGGTCGGCGGCCAGAGTGTGCGGCGGCACGTGGAGACCACGGCAAAGGCGGCCGACGGCGGAGACGTTATCTTTGCGGCCGAAGGTGCCGACGTTGTGCTCGGCGGTGGCGGCAAGGACTGGATCGACGGCGGCCGAGACGACTCGGCGGACATCATCCTGGGCGACAACGGCGTGGCCGACTTTAGCGGCGGCGTGCTGGTGGAGATCAGCAGTTCGGGTCCCGGGGACGACGACCAGATTCTGCCGGGCGACGGCGACGATGTGGTTTTCGGCGGGCTGGGGATCGATTACATCAACGCGGTGCCGGGCGCCGACCCGCCGCGGGCGGCCGATACGGACCAGGGCAACGACGTGATCGTGGGCGACGGCGGTTCGGCCCGCTTCGACGTGGTTGGCGGGCAGAGTGTGCGGCGGTATGTCGAGACCGTCACAAAGGCGGGCGACGGCGGTGACTATATCTTTGCGGCCGACGGGTCCGACGTCGTACTCGGCGGAGGCGGCAAGGACTGGATCGACGGTGGCGACGATGACGCAGCGGACACGCTGCTGGGCGATAACGGTGAGGGCTACTTTTTCGCCAACGGCGCTTTGAGGTTGCTCAAAACCATCGCCGAGGATATCGGGGATAGTGATATCATTCGCGGTGGCGGTGGTGATGACGTGATCATCGGGGGCGACGGAGGCGATCTGCTGCTGGCACAGACAGGGGATGACATTGTCCTCGGGGACAACGGTCAGGTCGAATATTCGCCAACCGTATTTGAGGCGACGATCACCAGCCATACGACATTCGGCGGCGACGATAATATCTTCGGCGGCATCGGCAACGATATCCTCTACGATGGATCCGGAAGCGACGAAATCGACGGCGGTCCCGGTCGCGATATCTACCGACTGCAACCCGGCCTAAGGCAGGACGCCGACGGC
>JAYGDO010000248.1:0-3026 GCA_046582885.1 Pirellulales bacterium
AGCGACGGGGGCCGGGAAACTCTCGGACGCGGTCGAATTCAATATTTTTTTGCATGCTGGAACGCTAGCGGCCTTGTTGGTGTATTATCGCCGCGAGGTCGCGGTTCTTTGGACGACCGACCGGCGAGTTGTCGGACTGCTGGCGGTCGGCACGCTGCCGACAATCGTGGTGGGTGTGCCGCTAAAGCTGTCTGCCGGTCGAATTTCAGTCTTGGAAAGTCCGCTGCTTACGGGATTTTTTTTGGTGGCGACGGGCATGCTGTTGATTTGGAGCGGGCGGGCCGCACGAGGCTCGTGCGAATATCAGAAACTCACATACGGCCGAGCGGTTTTGATCGGCGGATTTCAGGCGTTTGCGATTTTGCCCGGCCTCTCACGCAGCGGTTGGACGATTAGCGCAGGACTCATGCTCGGCCTGCGTCGCGACGCGGCCGTGACGTTTTCGTTCTTGTTGGCGATTCCTGCGATCGCCGGCGCCACGATCCTGGAAATCTTCGACCTGCTGTCGAAGCAGGAGACGGGAACGCCGGTGAGCCATCTGGCCGCGGGCGTTGCCATCTCGTTCGTCGTTGGCCTGGCCTGCCTCCGGGTGTTGGTCCGCGTCGTCCGCCGGGGCCGCCTGCAGTGGTTTGCCGCTTGGTGCATTCCGGTGGGCCTTGCCGTAATTCTTTGGCAGTTAAGTTCTTAACTCTCGTTCGTTTGGCCGATATAATGAGGCTGGGTGGATAATGAGGGCAGGAGCCATCCACTCACGGATTAGGCGATGTGGTTTCGAGGGCCGTTTATCGGTTACTCGGTATTTTGACGATTGGGGGCGAACTGGGTTCGACCGGATAGTCTGAAGTGAATGTTGCGTGTCGTGGTTGGTCAGTTGGCCACGTTAAAAGCTGACCGCATATTTTATTTGCCGAAGGTAACTTCGCACTGGCCGCCTAGAGATAGGCGTCCCCGGCTGATGGCTTTCGTCGGAGAGGCCTGAAAGCTGGTCACCAATTCCGAATCGCCTGAAGTCACTGTTGAGCACGCTTCGGGTTAACTCAAGTTCTCGACTAGCCTGCCTGAGACCTTGTCGATCGGGGTTCTGATGGGCGAAACTTTAAATAGTTCGACTACACACGTAGACGCCTTCGTGGAAATATCTCGGGACGCGGGTTCGATTCCCGCCGCCTCCACTGTGTTGGATCGCGCCAAGTCGCAAGGTGACGAATGTCCCGGCAAAATCGGGGCTATTCGATGCGATGTGTTTTGAACTTGCGGTGCCGTGCGGCCGGTTGCGTGCGCGTGCTGCACCGGATTCTGCACCGCTTTTTCGAAGTGCTGTTCTGTGATCTGCAAGTAGTGCTTGTCGGCAATCGGTTCTGAGTTGCCAAGCCAGCCACAGACAACGTGTCGAGGATAGGTTTCCTGAAGCTCTGTTTGCCGAGTGCTTCTTAAGCTGTTGAACGCATTAGGCCACGGTTCGAGACCAGCTCGCCGAATTATTCGATGTAATTGTGTCCGCAAGTTCGATTCCGTTGAACGATACCTTGTAACTACATATTCGCACTCCGGCTCCGCTCGCTCAAAGCATTCCTCAAGGACCGGCCGCAGCTCTGGGAACAGTGGAACTATTCGAGTCGCCTTGCCTTCGTGATGCTCTGTCTTGCTGGCATGCACCGTGAAGCGGTTATCTGCCCAATCCACGTCCACCCATCGCAACGCCAGGATTTCACTTGGGCATCGCATGCCCGCGTATCTCGCGAGCGCGAAGATGGTTCGCCATTGTATATCCGGACATGCCTCAAACACCTTGGCCGCTTCCTCCGGTGTGACGAAGTGCTTCTTCGCTGCCGTGGTCGTACCCTTGAGGTGTGCAAACGGACTCTCATTAATGAGCCGATGCCTCTTCGCTGATCGAAAGAACTGATTTGCGAACTGGCAACGCTTTGCAATGGAATTTCCGCCAAGTCCTTCGTGGGAACTCAACCATAGCCGCCAATCGTCTGCGTCCCCTTGCGTGATGTCACGGAGCGATTTGTCTGCGCCGAAAAAATCAACAAGATTGCGGCGAGTGTGCCCCCAGACAATTAAGGTCGCTTTCTTCACGTCGGTTCGGCCGGCGATATAGCCGTCGATAAAGGCAGCCAGTGTTGCCCGTTCACGCTTCGGAATTAGCCCGACAGCCGATAGCTTATCCGTCAGTTTATCATCCAAACCGGCGATCCAGCGGCTCGTCTCGTCGTCGATCGCGTGGCCGTGAATCGTAGCCGCGTTGAGATGCTCGACCCGAATCTTGACTGCTTCAGCAACGCGTTGAGAGACCTTACCAAGCCGAATGCTCTTGCGTTTCTTGTCGCCTGCAACGAATTGAATCGTCCGCCGTCCGTTCTTTTCTCGTGAGATACTCGCCATCCGTTCATCTGCCTTTCTTGTTTGATTTGTGATCCATCACGATCCGCAGCCCAAGGAACTGACCAAGCTGGTTCAGCGACGCCAGCGACAGGCCCCGCTCTCCGTGGTAAATCTTACTAAGCGCCGCTTTTCAGCCTTTCGCTTGGCCATTTCCGAATTGTACTTACTACTTGTCTTTTTGTCTGGTAATGGTGTTGCCATCGTTGAAGGGCCCATTTGCTATTAACACATTATTTAGATTTTCCGGTTGAAGCCGATCACTTTTGTACGGCGAGATCCGGACGGTTCTTTCTGAGTGACAAAACTCGCGATCCATTGCGGCCTAACTCCTTCCTCTTCGCTTATGATCCGCGATCCACTGCTGCAGATCGGCGAAGTCATACCGCACACACCGCCCGATGCGGACGTGCGGTATCTCACCGCTTGCGGTCAGGGCCCACAGCTTGCGGGGGCTGATCGCCAGGGACTCGGCAGCCTGCCGGGGCTTCAGCAGTAAGGCCGGCTTAGAGGGGCCACTACCTGGCATGTCGCACCTCCGTTTGCTCCCCGCGTTTGCGTAGGGCTTTCTCTACCGCTTCCACGTCGAACAGGACGGGCCGGCGTCCTGCCCGCAGGCAGGGAATCCAACCTCGCCT
>JAYGDO010000291.1:0-2702 GCA_046582885.1 Pirellulales bacterium
GGCAGCGGCAATATCTGCATCCTATGCTCAAAGCGTTTGACGCGCCGTCCCGCGAAGAATGTACGGCACAGCGGCCGACGAGCAACACGCCGCTAGCGGCCTTGGCGCTGTTGAACGACCCAACTTTTGTCGCAGCGGCCCGCGCGTTTGCCGTTCGTATCGTCCGCGAAGGCGGCAACGATACCGCGGCGCGGATCACTTGGGTCTGGCGGCAAGCAACATCGCGAAACCCCGCACCGCGCGAAACCGCCGTGGTATCGCGACTGTTGGACAAGCATCTGCGCCATTTCCGCGAACATCCGCAGGCCGCGCAAAAGCTGCTGAGTGTCGGTATGGCGCCGCGACCGGACGATATCCCGGTAGCCGAGTTGGCGGCATGGACGTCTGTCGCTCGCGCACTGATGAATCTGAACGAGACGATTACACGTAACTGAACCGAGAGCCGCGGACGCCGCGCGATAGTGCGGGATGATTGACATGAATGCAGATGAACAACGGATTTGCCTGGAGCAGCGCCGCTCGTTTCTAGGACGCGCATCGTTGGGACTTGGTTCGGCCGCGCTGGCGTCGCTGCTGCGGCGTGACCTGACCGCGGCTGCTCCCGATTCTCGCGTTGCCTCGCGTGGCGTAGTTGAGCCGTTGCACTTCACCCCAAAGGCCAAGCGGGTGATATTTCTGTGCATGGCCGGCGGTCCGTCGCATTTAGAGACATTCGACTACAAACCGAAGCTGGCCGAAATGGACGGCAAGCCGATGCCGGACTCCTATACGAAGGGGCAGCCGATCGCGCAGCTTCAGGGACAGGCGCTGCGTTGCCTCGGACCGCAGTTCAAGTTTTCGCGGTCCGGAAAAAGTGGTCAGGAAATTGCCGACATACTGCCGCACACGCAGAAAGTCGCCGACGACATTGCCATCATTCGCTCGATGCACACGGATCAAATCAACCACGACCCGGCGCACACAGTGATGAACACGGGGGTATCAATCTCCGGGCGGCCAAGTATGGGATCGTGGGCCACTTACGGTTTGGGCGCGGAAACCGACAATTTGCCCGGATTCGTCGTCATGACCAGCGTCGGAGGCCGTAATCCGCAGCCGATCGCATCACGGCAATGGCATAGCGGATTTTTGCCGAGCCAACATCAAGGCGTCGAATTCTACTCACAGGGCGACCCGGTTCACTACGTCCGCAATCCGGCCGGCGTCGATCTTCCGCGGCAGCGGGATTTAATCGACGCGGTCAACGAGCTGAATCGTCTCCGCAATGAACAAGTCAGTAACCCGGAGATTGAAACACGAATTCGGCAATACGAGTTGGCGTTCCGGATGCAAACGAGTGTGCCGGAACTGATGGACATCTCGAAAGAACCGCAACATGTTCTGGACATGTATGGGACGCAGGGCGCGGACGGAAGTTTTGCGGCCAATTGCCTGCTGGCACGGCGCTTGGCCGAGCGCGGTGTGCGGTTCATCCATCTGTACCACCGAGGTTGGGATCACCACGGCGATCTCGTACCGTACATGGATACCTGCTGCGGTCTGTGCGACCGCCCGAGCGCCGCGCTGATCAAAGACCTGAAACAGCGGGGCATGCTCAAGGACACAATGGTGATCTGGGGTGGCGAGTTCGGGCGGACACCAATGTTTCAAGGCAAAGGCAAAAAGCCCGGCCGCGACCATCACATTCGTGGATTTTCGATGTGGATGTCCGGCGGTGGAATTGAAGGTGGCGTGACGCACGGCGCGACCGACGATTTGGGCTACCACTCCGTGGAGAAACGGACGCACATCAATGATCTACACGCCACGATGCTCTACCTGATGGGCATCGACCATGAAAAGCTGACATATCGCTACAAGGGCCGGGACTTCCGCCTGACCGACGTAGCCGGACAAGTTGTGAAAGAGGTGCTGGCGTAGAGAGCCATTACCCACCGTGCGAGCGGGCGAGCGACTTGTTGCCGGGGCTAATCGCCGATGCCTTTGCGAGCCCGCGTGGCGATACTCTTGGCCGTCTTGACGACCTTCGGACTGGCCGCGATCGTGCCACCCTGAGCTTCCATCGCGGCGATCACCTCGTCGTCGTTTCGCAGCCGTTCGTAGGTTTCCTCGACAAAGGCCACTTTTTTGTCGAGCTCTTCGAGTACCGGACGCAGTTCCTGTGCCGCGGTATCAGCAGCGGCGTCGGCCTCCAGAATTTTTCCGGCCGCCGCATCGACCTTTTCCTTGAACGCCAAAACCTGGGCCTCTTTCTTGCGGAATGATTTGAGTTCATCCGTGGTAATGACCGAGCCGGGTTTGGGTTTAATTTTTTCGATAAAGGCCTGTTGTTGCTTGAGCTGCCTTTTTGCGAATTCGACTTCCTGGCGAGACTTCTCCGAAAATGCCTTGCGGGCGTTGGTGACTTTCTTGTACGCCGCACTGACCTGGGTGACCTGTTCCTTAAGCGCCTGCTCCTCGTCCGTCAGCTCCCAGCGAGTGCCGTTTTTCTTTAAACCTTCGGCGGCCAAAAGCGCCGCCGGTTCCGACGGTCGCGGTAACGCCGCGTCGGGTTCCTTTCCGCCGCCCTCCGCGGGCTCATTATCGTCGGGATTCTCCGCAGCCGGGTCGGGCGTGTCCGGTTTTGTCGCAACCTGATCCGGCTTTTTGGGGTCGAGCCGTGCCAAGACGAGCTCCGGCCAGCCTCCATCGTTTTTTTGAAT
>JAYGDO010000313.1:0-7721 GCA_046582885.1 Pirellulales bacterium
CGAGGTTAAAAATCATGATGCACGCGCGGTCATCGTGATCTTTACGCACCGCACCGGCATCCTTCGCCTCCGCATAATCGGCCATTGAAAGCCCGATGGCGCCAAGTGTGCCGGCCTGGAGAAACGACCGGCGGGTCAGTCCGTCGCAAGTGTGAGTCGTTCCGCGACCGTGGAAATCGAGCATGGCGGGTACACACCCCAACTGACAAAAAATCGGAATAACGGCGAAAGGCACGGCCATGATAAACTGACCTTTCTGGATTGTCAACGAAATCCAGTCATGTCAAGAATTTACGTCTTGCAGCGGTAATGCCATTTGCTGCTCGGCTGACCTGGATAGCTGTGTGAACGTCACCTAGAATGACGATGATTCAAACGCCCCTGCGGGGCGGCCTTTTCACTCGTTTCAACACCGCCCGTCGAATTCGTGTCGTACCGCTCATTCAAACGCGTTCTCGGCGAAACAAATCTTGAGCGCAAGTGCCGCTTGTTGTTCGGCATCAGCCTGCTGGCACTGATCGGCGGCAGCTTCCTTCTGTACGGCGAGCTGACGAACCAAATTGTTTACGACCAGAACCCAAAGACCGGGAGACTTCTGGTCCATACGACGTTATTGCAATGGCACTGGGAAGTTCTTGAAGACGAAACATTCAAGAATGCCGCTTCTACAATTATCAAAGACTTTGAAGACAGCGAATACGAATGGCGGGCGATCCGCCCTTCAATCAACAGTCCTCAGAAACATCAACAGCCCGAGGACACTTTTGAAAAGGAACTGCTGCAGAGATGGTACACGCTGGACGAGCAAACCGAGACCCAGAATTCCCACATCCCCGATCCGCTACAGATTTTACGGGACGAAAAGGCGCCTCCGTTCGAAGCCCGCGAAATGACGGTTCAAAAGAAGATGGAACTCCCAGATGGAAACACCGAATTGCGCGAAGTGGCAGAATACCAGTATTATCAACCCGTGTACGCTGACGACGCGAACTGCGTCACGTGCCACCGACACATAAACCCCAACACCGTCCTCCAGGAAGGCGACTTGCAGGCAATTATCCAGGTGCGGATGCCGCTGGAAGCAACGCACAACGCGATCAATCGCAACCTGGCGATTCTATTGACCACGGCCATTCTGACCGTTTTCTTGGCGATGATCCTCTTATACGTCATTGTCCGCTATGTGATCGTCAAACCGCTAAGCCATCTGCGTGAAGTAAGCGACGCCATTAGCAAAGGCAACACTGATCGTCGGGCCGAAATTAGCACACGCGACGAATTCGAAGAACTGGCGATTGCGTTTAATCGCATGTTGCAACAGTTACTCGATTCCGCGGAAGAGTTACGTCACGTCAACGACAACTTGGATGCAAAGGTCGACGAACTTGCTCAAGCGAACATGCGGCTGTTCGAAGTGAACCAATTGAAAAGTGATTTCCTGGCGACCATGAGCCACGAACTACGGACGCCGCTCAACAGCATCATCGGCTTCTCTGATGTGCTCTCTTCGATTGAGGCTTTGAATCCGAAGCAGCGTCGCTACGTCGAGAACATTCAAACGTCCGGACGCATTTTGTTGGACATGATTAACGACACGCTGGACCTGGCAAAAATTGAGAGCGGCCGGTTGGAGCTGCACCTTTCGGACTTCAACCTTGAAACGATCATTACCGCGCAGTGCGACATGGCGCGGCCGCTTGCGGAAAAGAAAAATATCGACCTGAAATTGAAAATCGAACCCGACTTGCCAGACCCGCACCAAGATCAACCCAAAATTCAACAGATTCTCAACAACTTACTCTCCAATGCGATTAAGTTCACGCCCGAGGGCGGTCGCATTGATGTTGCCGCGCGACGCAATGAACGTTCGCAGCTGGAGATGAGCGTGGCCGACACCGGAGTCGGCATCGCCCAGGATGACCAGCAAGTTGTCTTCGAAAAATTTCGGCAGGGTCCGGCCAATCCGGATGAAGACGCGATGACGCGCGAATATTCCGGCACGGGTCTCGGCTTGTCGATCGTCAAGGAGTTATGCAAACTGCTCGGCGGTGAAGTCACGGTGGAAAGCGAACTAGGCAAAGGCAGCAGGTTCACCGTCCGCTTGCCGTGGGTCCGCGAAGAACAACCGCGGTTGGATTCGCAACTAACGGACGAACTTCACGAATTGACCAAACCGCCACGTCCTGATTTTTCCCGCCATCGTGAAGCGTCTCTACCCGCTGAATAGCGGACGCCATCGCTCATGTCCAACAACTTTGAAGTTCAACTTTTCACCGACGGCGGCTGTTCGGGCAATCCCGGCCCAGGTGGCTGGGCGTTCGTCCTCAAACATTCCGGCAGCGGCGCGGTCAAAGAGATATCCGGCGGCGAACGGGAGACGACAAACAACCGTATGGAGTTGACGGCCGTCATCCGCGGCCTAGAAGCCCTCAAACGCCGCTGCCGGGTCGAATTGGTAACCGACAGTCAATACGTCGGCAAGGGCATCACCGAATGGATACCTAAATGGAAGGCCAATGGATGGCAACGCCGCGAAGGAAAACAACTCAAGCCGGTTAAGAATGTCGAACTTTGGCAACAACTAGACGAACTACAGGCAGCTCACGATGTGACCTTCACTTGGGTAGCGGGCCATAGCGGCCATGCCGAAAATGAGCGCTGCGATGAGTTGGCGGTGGCGGCGTATCAGCAGTTTCTGTAGGCCGGCCCGTTGATCGCCACGTTCGGAAAACGGCGACGGCTGCCGAACCGGACGGCCATAGCTGCGAGGGTTCCGGTGGAACCTGCGTCTGTTTGCACTGATACCGGCTTTGCTACGCTCGCCGTTGTTCGGCCCACTAGTCGCGATCTTTGCCGCTCGTCTGTTTGCGCCATGCGTGACAACCGGACGTGCAGCGGTAGAATAGGTGCATGACTGAGCAGACGGAAAGGTCTCCTGCCGAACTGCTGGCAACTCCCGTGCAGTACATGAAAAAAGTCGGTCCGCAGAGGGCCGAACTGCTGGAGCGACTCGGCCTCCGCACCGCCCGCGACGTGCTGTTCCATTTTCCTCGCGATTATCAGGACCTGACCGACGTCCGCACCATTGCCGAACTGGAGGAAGACACGCTCGTCAGCGTTCACGGCCACGTCGAAGAAGTCGAGTTGCGTAATACACGGCCCGGACGCACGGTTCTCGCCGTACGCGTGCGGCAGGGCGACGACCAGCTGCGTGCGATGTGGTTCAATCAACCGTTTATGCAGGGCCACTTTCACCACGGCCAACATGTGTTGCTTTCGGGCAAAGCCAAACTTAACGGCCCATGCTGGGAAATGGCGCACCCACGCGTGCAGACGATCGAATCGGACGTCGAACACCCGGAAGGCCGGCTGCTGCCGATATACTCCCTGACCGAGGGACTCCATCAGCGGCAAATGCACCGCGTCGTCGAAGCGGCTGCCGAAGTTTACTTGGGGGCCGTAAAGGAAATACTACCGGCGACTTTTCTCGACCGGCATCAGCTGCTCGGCATTCACCAGGCACTGGAAGAAATCCACGCGCCGACGAACCAGCAAATGCTCGAACAGGCGCGTTTTCGATTTATCTACCAGGAGCTTTTTATGCTGCAGTTGGCACTGGCGCTGCGCCGCAATCTCCGCACGGCACTCGGCAGCGCGGCCGAGTTGCCGGCGACGGCAAAAATCGATGCCCGCATTCGCCGAAGATTTTCCTTCGAACTGACCGACGGCCAGCAGCAGGCAATCCGCGAAATTGCCGCCGACATGGCCTGCGACTTCCCCATGAATCGGCTGCTGCAGGGCGACGTTGGCAGCGGCAAAACCGTTGTAGCGCTGTATGCGACGATGCTCGCCGTCGCACACGGCTACCAAGTTGCCATCATGGCGCCAACCGAAGTGCTCGCGCGGCAGCACGAACGCGTGTTTGGCGAATTTCTTGCCGCCAGCCAAGTACGTACCGCAGTGCTGACCGGCGGACTGACCGGTACGCAGCGGCGGGCGACATTGGCCGCAATGTCCGACGGGGATGTGGATGTCGTGATCGGAACGCACGCCTTGGTACAGTCTTCTGCGGACTTTGCCCGACTCGGCCTGGTCATCATTGACGAGCAGCACAAATTCGGCGTTCGCCAACGCGCGAAACTCAAACAGGCCGACCCGCAACCGCATTACCTGGTAATGACGGCGACGCCCATTCCGCGAACGGTGACCATGACCCTGTTTGGCGATCTGGACGTGACCGTTATCCGCGACAGTCCGCCGGGGCGGCAACCGGTCAACTCGTATCTGACTGAAGAAGACCAACGCGCACGCTGGTGGGAGTTCTTTCGCAAACAACTGCGCGAAGGCCGCCAGGGCTACGTGGTGACTCCCCTGGTTGAAGAATCGGATAATTGGGATGTCGCCAATCTGACCGAGACGTTTGAGCAGTTAGCGAACGGCGAATTATCCGATTTTCGACTTGGACTGCTGCACGGTCGCCTGGCCGGCAAAGAAAAAGATGCCGTCATGCAAAAGTTTCGAGCCGCAGAGTATCAAGTGCTCGTATGCACAACGGTGATTGAAGTCGGCGTCGATGTGCCGAACGCGACGATCATGACGATCGAAGGCGGGGAACGATTCGGTCTGGCACAGCTTCATCAGTTGCGCGGCCGCATCGGGCGTGGCAATCACCCCGGTTGCTGCTGCCTGTTCGCCGATCCCGGCAGCGACGAATCGCGCAGGCGACTGGAGGCGTTTGTCGAATCGACGGATGGTTTCAAACTGGCAGAGATCGATTTCGAGCTGCGCGGCCCCGGAGATATATTCGGCACAAAACAGCATGGTCTGCCGCCGTTTCGCATCGCCGACCTCACCCGCGATGCCGAAGTTGTAGAAACGGCGCGCCGCGATGCCGAAGCCCTGCTAGCTACCGACCGCGGACTCACCGACACCGCCTTCACCGAACTACGCCGCCGCGTACTGCTGCGATATGGAAAGGTGCTGAACCTCGGCGACGTCGGCTAAGCCGTTCGATGCTTGTTCGCATCACCGCGACCGTCCGAATTCGGAATGCCGAAAGGCTCTGCCGTCCGCGATCAACTTTGCGGAGTTTGATAGTTATGGCCCCAGTTTTCCTAATCTGAGGAAACCACACTCCCCGAATACTATCTAAGTTTGACACGTGCCGCTGCCGTTAACTAGGATGCGGTCAGGTTGCTACATTCTTACTCAAACTCACTTGGGTCGCATGAAGAAGAATCCAGGAATTTGCCCTGGCCCGGTTTCCCGCCGCGAATTTTTGCAGGCCGGCTCTCTCGGAATTGCCGGCCTGGGACTGCATGACTTGTTGCGGCTGCGCGCGGCGGCCGGCACAAACGGTGGGTCGCAATCCGATACCTCCGTAATTTTCATTTGGCTGCCGGGCGGACCGCCGCATATGGAAATGTACGACATGAAGCCGGATGCACCGTCGGACTATCGCGGCGATTTTCAGCCGATTGCCACAAACGTGTCGGGGCTCGACGTTTGCGAATTGATGCCGCTGCACGCCAAGATCGCCGACAAATACAACATCGTCCGGTCGATCGCGCACAAGTTCGCCGACCACGGTGGCGGCCACAAGCGATTTCTAACCGGACGGATTCCCAAGAAACCCGACGGTTTCGTCAACGACAACCCGATGGTCGGTTCGATCGTTTCGCGGGTTCGCGAAAACCGGCCCAACGCCAGCGGGCTGTACGACTACATCGTCATGGGCGATGGCCGCGTGAACAGCGTCGACACTTTCAGTTTTGGCTCCGCTTACCTGGGTACGCAAACACATCCTTTCCGAATTTCCGCCGATCCCAATGAAGATGGCTTCCAGATCAAAAACCTGTCGCTGGTCGACGGTGTCTCCGAACGGCGTCTCGATGACCGAACCGCGCTGCTGCGCGGACTCGACCGGCTTCGACGCGACATTGATCTCAGCGGCACGATGGAGGGCGGCGATTCCTTCAACAGCCGGGCCCTCGATATGGTAACGTCGCCCGAAGCCCGGGCGGCTTTTGATCTGTCTCGGGAACCGGACAAACTCCGCGATCGCTACGGGCGGCATCAATGGGGGCAGCGGGCGCTGCTCGCCCGCCGGTTAGTTGAAGCAGAAGTCAGCTGGGTGACCGTGGTGATGGAAAACCCGTTTGTGTCCGGCGTTCATCGGATTAAGAACGGCGTATACAACTGGGATTCACATGCGGTGAATTGCCATCTGTTCGACGACGCCCGCGTGCGGCTGCCGATTTACGACCGCGCCATCACGGCACTGATCGAAGACCTGCACAACCGCGGACTGGACAAAAAAGTACTGCTGGTCGTGACCGGCGAATTTGGCCGCACGCCACGGATCAAGGTCGGCAAAGGCAGCCAGACCGGCGTCGATCAACCGGGCCGCGACCATTGGCCCAACGCGATGTCTTTGCTGGTGACCGGCGGCGGAATGCGCACCGGTCAAGTCATCGGCTCGACCAACGCCAAGGGCGAGCACCCCGTCGAGCGACCGTTCACACCGAACGACCTGTGGGCGACCGTCTATCGCCACCTGGGGATCGACGATACGCAGACCTTCGACGATCACAACGGCCGCCCGATGCCCATTCTGCCATTTGGCGAACCGATTGCGGAATTGATGTAAGGGGAGAATGCCGGTTGCCATGCCGCAAACGTCGGTGACTGCTCCTCGGGGAACTGCCCGCCGCGATCCTCTATTTTTCCGGCATCCGGATCTCCTTTGCCGGATTTCCTTTGATGGGGCGGACTATTTCTCGTTCTTGCGGCGGTCGAACACAAATGGCTCGGTTGCGTGGTTGGTGACCGTGACTTTCAACGGCGGCGCGATGCCGCCTTGATCGACTTGGATACGAAGAATGTTTTTGGCCGCAAACGGGCGATCCCGCAGCCACCGATGGCCGTCTCCGTGCAGATACAGTATCGGCCTTGCGTATTTCACGGCATCTTTCGCGAATTCGTCGAAAAATGATTTGTGATTTATGTTGGGATGAGCGTGGCCAAAAACAACCATACTGCTGGTGGAATCTTCTGCGCGCCGTGTTTGCGCCCGTATCCATTCAAGGTTTTGTTCGTGCCGCCGTTTCCATTCTGTCGCATCATGCACACGTCCACCGACAATGTTGATCCCGACGAATAACACCCCCTCTCTCACGAAGGCAAAATTCTCATCCCGGACGGTTTGCCGTTTGACTCCGAACCGGTGCTTCCAGCGCATATCGAACCGGGAAAAGTGCCTTTTCCAGAACTCCCACGCTTCACCCGGTCGTGCGCAATCGTTCCATTCATTGTCGCCGGGGGTGATGAATACGGGGGGCTTCGATTTTGCGAGCATGCCGGCGACTTTTATGCAGACCGCCTGACTGCATGGAGTACTGCCATCCTTGATGTCGCCGACATGGACGACGAACTCGGTGTCGCCCGGAAAATTGGCGATTTGCCGGGGCAGCAACGCATCCTCCCGCGGCGCATACGGCACATCACCCATCGCACAAAAAACCACGAGCGTTCTTTGAGCGGGTGCGGATGCTTCTTCTTCGCTTCCACTAGATTGATGGCCGATCGCCAACATCAGCAAAAGGGAAATACATATCGGAGAACGACCCATGTGCAATTCGTTTTGTTTCGGTGATGCCCGCTGGCTGAACACCGCACCGACGGGCATAATGTCCGGTTTGCCAAATCCCAATTCTCGCAGA
>JAYGDO010000348.1:0-19856 GCA_046582885.1 Pirellulales bacterium
TGGACTTCCAACGCCTTGCTGTGGGACGCGCCGCCGTTGCCGATCATGCCGAACTCAAGCAGCGGCATCAGCGTCGTGACCCTGGCCGCCGTGGCATTGGCGTTGAAGTCAATGACCAGATCCTGGCCGGGGATACCGCCGCTCACCATGACCCCGATGGTCGTGCCGGCGACTCTCACTTCATTCGTCCCGCCGTCCAGGCCGGTGCCGCCCTGCTGCGCGCGGACGGTCAGCAGATCCACCGGCTCGCCGCCGCTGGTCCGCGTCACCGTCAGGTTACCGCCACCGAACGAGCCGTCCGGATCGGTTACGGTCGCCGCCGGCGCGACATCGATCGCCACGTTGGGGCTTCCCGGCACGTATCCCTGGATCAGATCGCCGTCGAGTTCGGCAATCGAAGGATCTTCGTTTGTCTGGTGCAGCGTGAGCGCCTGCCAGATCGGGTTTTGGTCGCCGCCGGAGCCCCCGCCAAAGAACTGGCCCAGGCGAACTTCGAATTTTGGGTCGTCGGCGACGAAGTCGTAGCGGTAGTTTACCGAGCGGCCCTGATCGTAACTATTTCCTTCGGCCGTGCCTTCGATGCCTAACGATTTAAGACCGTCGACCGCCTGCAAACCGTCATCGAGCGTAATATCCCACTGACGATGCTCGTTGTGGTTCGCCGAAATCAGCAGCTCGAGGCGATAGTTTGTTCCCGGAACCACCGCCAGGTCCGCACCATGCAGCTGCCCGGGCGTGGACCAGCGGATGTCGTGCATGATGTCTTCCATCCGCTCTTCATCACTGCCGCTTCCATAATTGGGCCGGTTCCCCCAGTTGCCCACCTCGCGCGGCCCGTAAACGGTGACATCGCCGCCATAGAGACTTTGGGTTCCGCCGCCGTTGTCGCTAATGAAATCGACACCCTTAACGGTACGAACGACGTTGCCGTCGTGATCGCCGCGGAAGTTGATCGCGTAGATGTTCTTGGCTGCATCAAGCGTCAGGTTGTCGTCGCCGTCACCGATAATGTCGGCGCCGCGAAACTGCAGCACCTCGCCGACGAGTACGTTCGTCGCCAGCAGATGGCGGTCTTCGAGCTTTTCCAACAGCGGCTTGCGGAAAGCGGCCTGGTAATGCTTGCGAGCTTTGGCCAGCGAAGTTCGCTTCTTGCCCCGAATTCGGGAAAACCAATTCCCGGAACTCTTACGGCTCGGATCGTGTTTGCGCGCGCGACGATGAATGCCCTTTTTCACGGCTAGGACCTTTCGCAAAGAAATGAGTACGAAGGATGATCGATCAAATTTTAGATACCGAAACAGATGTTACGTGGTTAACCAAGGCGCCTCTTCCTTCGTCCCGTAACCTCTTCCATTCCAGTGGCGAGCGGCGCTATACCGCGCTCGCGCCGCCCGCGAGCAGGCGGCAATCGACAAGACCCAACTTCCCTAGGGTGCCGTTTACTCTAATTTCGGATTCTTTGGACTGCAACGATTTTGCCGGTGAATTCTCGAAAAAAGATTTTTCCGCGAGCCCTAGCCCTTTCGGGTGGGAGAAAATACGTTCCATCTGACCTGTCGTCCGGCCCTGCCCGATACCGAAAAACTACTCGCTCCACGACTTACGGCCACGGCAGCCCCGCTCGGCGTCACCCCGCGGCAGGTGCGGAAAGCCGCGGCCGGGGGTGATTAATCGGGGGAAAAGTTCGTCGGCGACCGGCCGATGTCAAACCCTTTTGGCGTTCCCCACCGCTGGCGATGCCCAGCCGGCGGCGAAACTTTCCCGCGCAGCAGGCGCCTTAAGGACTTTACGACCGCTGCGCTACGACGTATGAAAGCGCCTGCGACCGCGAAGTGTTGCCGCCGCCAACAAACAAAAACCTTTCGTCCAAATACTGATGAACTCACGAATCGAGCATGCGGTTGTTTTAGGCGGGGGCAGTGCGGGCCTCTTGTCAGCCTTGACGTTTCGCCGCCTGCTGCCCGAATTGCGGGTGACGGTTGTCTACTCGTCGAACGTACCGGTCGTCGGCGTCGGCGAATCGACGACTCGCGCGGTTCCGGTATTTTTGCACGGAGCCTTGGCGCTGGATCGCAAAGAGTTCTATCAGGACGTCCGACCCATCTGGAAGCTCGGCAACCGGCTCGTCTGGGGATCCCCCGAAGACGAGTACTTCAATTATCCGTTTGATTCATTTCTGCCGCTGCAAAACAAAAACCTGCGCAAGCCGCACATGTATTACTGCCAGGACGGCATGACCGATGCCGGGCATTACTACTCGATGATGGATCAGGGACTCGCGCCTGTATTCGTCGAGAGCGACGGACAATGCTACGTCGATGAAAATTTTGGCTACCACATCGACAACGAGCGGTTTCTTGCACACCTGCAAAAAAAAGCCGGGCAGGCCGGCGTCGAGTTCGTGGACGGCGACGTTGCGCACGTGCAACAGAACGAACGAGGTGACGTCTCGCACTTGGTGCTCGATGACGGCCTCCGCGTCGAGGCGGATCTGTTCATCGATTGTTCCGGATTTCGTTCGCTGTTGCTAAAAGAAACGATGGGCGAACGGTATGTGGACTATTCGGATACACTTTTCTGCGATACGGCGGTCATCGGTTCGTGGCCGCGGGACGACGATGTTTTGCCGCTGACCACCTCAGAAACCATGGAGCACGGCTGGTGTTGGAACATCGAATTTGAAGACTGCATCACGCGGGGGTATGTCTTTTCGTCCCGCTTCTGCACGGTGGACGAGGCCACGCGAGAAATGAGAGCCAAGAACCCCGAACTGGGCGATGATCTGCGGGTCATCCGCTTCCCATCCGGGCGATACGAAAATTTTTGGGTGAAAAACGTCGTGGCCATCGGCAATGCCTCCGGTTTCGTCGAGCCGCTGGAGGCGACGGCGCTGCAGCTGATCGTCGAGCAGCTGCGTTTTGTCTGTCATGCCTTGGCAGACAGCGATGGCGACGTGACCGGGGCGATGCAGGAAGTGGAAAACCGCCGTTATCGCGGCCGCTGGGACGACGTCAGAAATTTTCTGGCGGTCCACTACAAGTTTAACCGCCGCAGCGATTCGCCTTTTTGGCGGCACTGCCGCGCGGAAACCAAATTGGGTGACGCCGAGGAATTCGTCGAGTACTACCAAAAGGCCGGCCCATCGCCGTTGGCAAATTTCCTGGCGGCGGATTACAGCATCTTTGGATTCGAGGGGTACATGACGATGCTGCTGGGCCAGCGCGTGGCCACCGAACGTCCGATCCAATTGACGGACCAGGACCGGATCGATTGGGAGGCTTACCGCGCCCACGTCCGCTGGCGAGCGGCACAGGCGCTAACGATGCGCGATGCACTCGAGTTGTTTTACCGGCAGGACTTTCAATGGCCGCAGCCGCGATGACGCGAGAGCAGCTGACGATCCGCAGCCGTGACGGTTTGCGGCATGTTAACGCCGCGATGCAAGCCGCGGTGAAAGTGGCCGCGGCGGGGCCCGCAACGCGACGAAGCGGCGCCGCGGATATCAAGTGAAGCTGCGACAAGACCGGAAAAGTCCGTCATGGTCGAAAGGCGTCGGCCGGCCATTGCCAGCCGGCCGAGCGCACCAGAGCGAGCGCTTCTTCGCTATTCAGCGCGTTGCGGGCGAGTTGTTGGTGGTTTCGTTTGATCATGTTGACGACTTGCAATTCGGTTTCCGAAGGCTCGTAAACGCGCTGATACGGAACATTCTGACCGAGCAGCATCGTGTAATAGCCGTCGAGTCCAAACATGTCGTACTCGGGAGTCAGTGTTTCGTGCCACAGGCGACTGGGACCATTTTCGCGGTAGTACTCAACGATGGGTGCCGCCCCGCAAAGGTCGACATCGCTCTGACAGGCCCGCCAAAAAGGTGAGTCGATACGTGTATTGAATTTATAGTGAATCGAAAGAAACCGGCGGACCACGTCCCAAACCTGCTCGCTGCGCCGATTAAATGCGTCACGCATCGACCGGGTGGGTGCGCCGCGAGCCTCGCGGAATGATTCCGCCACGGCCTTCGCGTCCTGACAAAGCACGTACAGCGCAGTGCTTTCCAGCGGCTCGACAAAACCGTTCGAATTGCCGATCGCCACCACGTTCTTGACCCAGGCATCGCGATAGCGGCCGGAAACAAAACGAACGACGTACGTGTCGCCGATCTGAGGGTTCTTCGACCGGAACTCGCGCTCGGCATCGTCGTCCGAGATAAAATCCGATGAATAAACGTAGCCGCGGGAAATGTGTTTCTCATGATCGATTCGCCAGCACCAGCCGGCCTGCATCGTTTCCGCCGTGGTGTAAGGCTGAATTGGCTCGTCAGCCCGGCGTTGCCATTCACCCACGATCGCGCGGTCGCAGAACAAACTGGACTTGAAACTGACAAAGGTCTGCTCCAGAGCCTGACCGATCAGCAACGAGCGGAACCCGGAACAATCGATAAAAAAATCCGCCTCGGTGACGCCGCCCTGCTTTAGCCGCAGCGCCGTTACGCCGTTTTCGTCCTGCACGACACTCTCAACCAAATCGTCGATGACGCCGACGCCCAATTCTCGGGCGTAGCGCTCGAGAAAAGCGACCAGCTTCTTGTTGTCGAGGTGATACGCCCAATCCCTTCCCACGATCGGCGTCCCGTCGGCCCGCCGCGCAAACACGCCGTCGCTGGAGCACAGCGACGACATGAGTTCGCCGTCATCGAAGTTGTCGCCATAATAAAACCCCATCGGCATCGGCAGGTGTTCATTCGGCAAGTACTCGTAATGCAGGGCGACCTGAACCCGAAACGTGTAGTGAAACCGTTCGCGCGGGCCCCAGAGGAAGCGAATGCCCAGCTTCCAGGTGGGATCCACTTCGCGAAAGAATTCCCCCGGATCGATTCCCAAGTAATGGTGCAGATACTTAGGAACGGTGTGAATGGTGCTCTCGCCCACGCGGATAATACCGATGTCGGCCGAGCGGACGACGACGATTTCGATGTCGGGGTTTTTTACCTTGACGTTGATCGCCGCAATGAACCCCGCGCTACCGCCGCCAAGGACAATTATTTTCCGAACTGGCTCAGTCAAAGAATTGGTTGCATCCTTGTTCTGGGAGAAAACAGCGGCCGCGCCAGCATGCCGATCATCATATCGGACATGTTGAGGGGCCGACAATGTCTAGAGTGGCATTGGCGGCCCTCAGCGGAAAGCCTTCTGCTTGGAGAAGCCGGCATTCCGGGCCGATACGGGAAACCCGCCACCTCGCCCGCTGTGCTTGCGGTATGCGGCGGCTGCCCGTGTGCGTCGGTGCCGACCCGCGCGGCGCGGTTGTCCGCGGCTCGTCGTCAAACCAAAACTCGGTTCACCATTGGCCCTGGACCATTTCAAGTTGTTCAATCGATGCCCGCGTGAGCTCGTCGCTGCGCCGCTCGTCGAAATGAGCCAGCCATTGGTGCTGATCAATCAGATCGAAAGCGTGCTGCGAAAACAGGTCGGCCAAATAACTGCGGCACAATTGCCCACCCAGGTATTCGACTTCTGCCTGCAATGACTCGTCCCGTGTTCGATCGTCCAGTACGGCGCGGGGGCTGGACAATTCGCCGGACATCCACCGGGGCCGCTGGCGATCCAGCAAAATCAATCGCGACAGATCCCAATTTTCGACCGCGCCGAGTTGATTACCGACGCACAGCAATGAAAACGCCGGCCGCGAAAAATATAAATCCTGGTTCCCGTATCCCAGCACGTTCGAGGTGATATCAAGGTAACGCTGCCTCTGTCCGCGCCAGTCTTTCCAGTAGTCGGAACGATCTAAGGTCGAAAACGCATAATGCGCTGCGACATATTCCACGGTCGTGCGGAACGTATGAAACGTGTGGTAGTTGTAGCGGTCAATGCTCTCTTGGCTCCAGGCGAGACTGGCGTCCGCGCTGCCCGGACCGGTTGGCGAATCCCATCCGGCGGTCGACACCATTTGTACCGGCGCAGGCATCTGGTTGTGGCTCATTAAATTCAGAAACGAAACGAGATTGTTGTGCATAAAAAAAATGCTGGTACTTTCCAGCGGTTCGACGAACCCCGCCGACAACCCGCAGGTGATCCAGTTGGTTCCCCCCTGTCTCGCGTAGCACGCAGTTTCAAATCGAATCAGTTGGCAGTCGTCTGCCGCGATCCGGTCGCCGTCGAAACTGCCCATAAATTCGTTCAGCGCGTTTTCTTCGGAGAGATAGTCCGAACTAAAAACGTAGCCCGTACCGATGCGGTGCTTCAGACCGATTTGCCACCGCCAGCCCGCGGCCATGGTTTGGCATTCAACGCATGCCAGATACGGCAACTCGCGTTCGCGATCGACGTAGGGAATCCTCGTCGCCCAAGCGCGATTGTTGGGTATATCCGTAAACCGCGTGATTTGCAGTCCGAGTGCCTTGGGAATCAATCGATGAAAACCGGAACAGTCCACAAAAAAATCTGCTTCGATCCGCTGGCCGTCCTCAAGAACCAGGTGACTTATAGCGTCGTCGCCGGCCGTAACGACCTCGGTAATTGTCTTTCGAATGTGAGTGGCGCCCCTTTGCAACCCGACGTCGATCAACTTTCGCGCAAATGCATGAGCGTCAATATTGAAAGCATACTCCGGCCAGACCGGCGGCAGGGGAAGCGCGTCGATGAACTCAGGTTTCAAAAATACCGCCTTGCCCCGCCGAGCCAGCCTAAGTCCGGTCCAACTGTCCCAGTACTCGGACTCGGGTCTCTGGTGGCGTAAGAAGTCGTGGTACTCCATCGATGTCGAGCCGATGGGCGTGAAATAGGAATGGCCCGGTTGGAACCAATCCTTTAGATGGACGGAATTCTTGATCGTACCCTCGGCAGCGCCGAGGCAGGTGTGAAACGGATCCAGGTCGCACATTCGCAGGAAAGCATTGATGTTGCCGACCGTCGCCTCGCCAACTCCAACCGGTTCGTATTCCGCCGAATCAATCAGAGTAATTTCGGCAACGTCAGACAATTTCGCCTGCAACAGCGCCACGGCGCTGGCGCCGGCGGTCCCACCGCCCATCACGACGATTCGTTTCTTGCTCATGTTAAATTCGGCGAAAATGTCGACCCGGCCAGCGCAGTGCGGGCTGGATTCCCTGCCGAGCCGGGCTACTTCGATCACTTTTCGGTCGAAGTGTAATCCTGCGACCGCCACGTAGCAACGCCGTTCGTCCGTTGCGGTCGATTGTCACCAGACTAACTGGGGGCTTAGAATGACGGTTGCGGGCGAGAAAAATCCTTTCACTATGCGGCGTGGGGATGCGTGGAGCCCTCTGCCTCTATGCTTGCGGCCCGCCGTCCAACACAACAAGTTACGACAATGTCCGAGCGAATTGAGACGGCCTGCGTCCTCGGTGCGGGCAGCGCTGGCCTGATCACTGCGGTCACGCTCCGCCGCCTGCTGCCGTCATTGCAGGTGCGGGTCGTCTATTCGCCCGACGCCCCCGTCATTGGGGTCGGCGAATCCACGACCGCATATTTGCCCAAGTTCCTGCACGATATTCTGGGCCTCGATCGCAGCGAATTTTTTTATCGCGTCGAGCCAACATGGAAACTGGGCATCCGCTTTCAGTGGGGGCCGCCCGGCGATTCCCATTTCAATTACGGTTTCGAAAATCTGATGACCTTCGAAACCAAAGCGCTGCGAAAACCGGCAGCGTTTTACTGCGCACACGACCCCCGCGACGCCGGTCCGTTCTCAGCGCTGATGGACCGCGATCTGGCGCCGTGCCTGCCCACACCCGAAGGGCTCCATTTACAACATGGTTCGGCCTATCACATCGATAACTCGAAATTTCTCGCTTACATGCGGGATAAGGCCGAACAGTTCGGTGTCGAATTCACAACCGGTAAGGTGGTTGAAGCAGAGCAGGCCGACACCGGCCACATCACAAATCTGATACTGGCCGACGGGAGAACCCTGGCCGCCGATTTGTTCTTCGACTGCTCCGGGTTCCGTTCAATGTTGCTCAGCAAGTATTTCGATCAGCCGTACGTCAGCTACGCCGATGCGCTATTTTGTGATCGGGCGCTGGTCGGCGACTGGCAGCGGGATGATACCGTCCAGCCGTACACGCTGGCCGAAACAATGCCGAGCGGCTGGTGCTGGCGGATCGACTTTATGGATCACGTTAACCGGGGATACGTGTTCTGTTCGGAGTTTTGTGACGAGGATCAGGCGGCCGATGAAATGCGGACACGCAACCCGCAACTGGGCGAGGATTTGGAACTGATCAAATTTCCGAGCGGCCGATTGGAAAACTATTGGGTGAAGAACGCCGTCGCGATCGGCAATTCGGCCGCCTTTGTCGAGCCGCTGGAATCCTCGGCGCTGCACATGGCAGCCGAGACCGCGACCGTCGTTTGCGGCGTTCTCCGCGATGCCGACATGCGGATCATCCCGCAGGTGCTGCCGGCGATCAACGGCATTTATCGCCGCAAATGGGATGACATCCGGGACTTTCTGGCGGTCCATTATCGCTTTAATCAGCGGCTCGACTCACCATTTTGGCGACACTGTCGGCAGGAAACCGAACTGGGAAATGCGAAACCGCTTATCGAGATGTACCGGGTCGCCGGGCCGACAAAAACGTGCAGTGAATTTATCGCGCCGGAGAGCATTTTTCAGCTGGAAGGGTACCTGACGCAACTCATCGGGCAGCGCGTGCCCACGGACTTTTCAGCCGAGTTGAGCGAAGACGACAGGCAAAGCTGGGCGCGGTGGCAAGAGGGGATTCGCCGTTCGATTGCCGGCGCAATACCGGTACGCGAGGCCGTCAATATCATCCGCTCGCAGGGCGTCGAATGGAAGTCGTCGGCCGGGGCGTAAGACCAGGACGTCGTGGGGATCGCTGTTCGCACCGCTGCCGGCCGCGGCACTTGTCCGGCGCGACGATGTCGAACCGCAGCCCGCCGCAGTTTTTCGAGCCGTCGCACGTTTTGTCGGCACCGCGAAGTTACCAGTCGTCCGGGGATTCGCCGTCAATCTGCTCGAGGCATTGGTGCTGATCGACCAGGTCCAGTGCGTGTTCGGCAAACAGATCCGCCAGATAACTTCGGTGTAGTTGTGTGCCCAAATAGTCTCGTTCCAACTCCATGGCCTCGGCCGCGGTCCTGTCCGCCAGAATTGCTCTGGGATCCGACAGCTCACCCGACATCCACCGCTGCTGTTGGCGTTCCAGTACGGACAGCCGGGGCAAATCCCAATTCTCAACCGCGCCCAGGCGGTTGCCGACACTTAACATCGAATAGGCGGGCCGCGAAAAGAACAGCTTGTCATTGGCGTATCCCAGAACATCCGAGACGATCTCGACATACTTACTCCGCTGGCGTCGCCAATCGTTCCAGTATGCGGATCTATCGAGTGTCGATACCGCATAATGGGCCGCAATGTAGTCAACGGTCGTCTGGAAAGTCCGGAATGTATATGTGTTGTATAGATCGATGTTCCTCTGACTCCATTTGAACCAGCCGCCCAGCGGCCCCCTGTCGGTTGGCACACTCCAGTCATCGATTGATATCATCTGCAAATCGGGCGGCAGTTCCTCGTGGCTGGCCAGCGCCAAAAAGGCGACGAGATTGTTGTGTATGAAAAAAATGCTCGTGCTCTCCAACGGCTCGACAAATCCCGCGGACAGTCCGCAAGTAATCCAATTGCTGCCCGCCTGCCGGTCGTAGCAGGCCGTGTCAAACTTAATCAGCTTGCAGTCGTCGGGATCTATTCGACCGCCTTCGAAACTGTCGACGAATTCCCTGAGCGCGTCATCTTCTGTCAAGTAGTCGGAACTGAACACGTAACCCGTGCCGATCCGATTCCGGAGACCGACTTGCCACCGCCAGCCGGCCGACATGGTTTGGGATTCAGCCAGCGCGAGGTAGGGCAGTTCCGTTTTCCGATCGACGTAGGGAATGCGGGTTGCCCACGCCCGGTTGTTTGGGATGTCCTCGAAACGCGTAATTTTGCGATTGAGTGCGTTGGGTATTAATCTATGGAACCCGGAGCAGTCGATATAAAAATCTGCGGCCAGGTGCTGCCCATCCTCCAGCACCAAATGACTAATCGCGTCGTCGCCGGCCGTAACGACTTCTTTGATGCTCCGGCGTATGCGAGTAACGCCGTTTGCCAGCGCGGTCGCGATCAACGATCGGCCAAAGGCCGTGGCATCAATGTTGTAGGCATATTCCGGCCAGATGGCCGGTAGGTGGGTTGCCCCAGTGGCCGCCGGTTTCAAATAAGGCGACTTTCCGTTCAAACCCAGCCGTAGCCCCGTCCAGCTCTTCCAATACTCGGATTCCGACCGTTGGTATTTGATGTAATCGTGGTATTCCATCCCCAACAGACCGATGGGTGTGAAATAGGAATGACCCGGCCGGTACCAGTCTTTCAGGCGGACCGCGTACTTTATCATGCCGTCGGCATCATTCAGACATACGTGAATCGGATTGAGGCCGCACATTGCCAGAAATGCGCTGATATTGCCGACCGTCGCCTCGCCGACACCGACGGGAGCAAACTCTTGCGAGTCGATGAGAATGATATCCGCGAGATGCGAGAGGTGATTTTGCAGCAAGGCCACGGCGCTGGCGCCGGCCGTCCCGCCCCCCATCACAACGATTCTTTTTTTACTCATACGGCTTTAAATCGGGTTATCCCGTCAACGGCTTGTTGAACGATGCCAAGTGCCTCTTTTTTCAGGTCTCATTCGGTTTGCTGTCAAGACCGTTGCATGCTAAAAAACAGATAATGATAGGCGAAAGCATTAAATCTGTCTGCATCCTGGGCGGCGGCAGCGCAGGGTTTCTCTCGGCGGTCGCACTTCGGCGGCTGTTACCCGGACTGGACGTCACTTTAGTCCACTCGCCGAACGTGCCGGTCATCGGCGTGGGTGAATCGACAACAGCGTACCTGCCCGTTTTTCTGCACGAAAGACTCGGCCTGGACGTGACGGAGTTTTACACCCAAGTCGTGCCCAGTTGGAAGTTGGGTATCCGATTTCACTGGGGAGCCCCGGAAGATTCGCATTTCAACTACGCATTTGAGTTTTCCATGAACCAGGAAGGCCCGCCCTTGCGGAAGCGGTCCTCTTATTACTGCCTCGAAGATTGGTATGACGCCGGGCCATTTTCCGCCGCGATGGATCGAGCGCTTTCGCCCTGCCAATTCGACGGGAGCCAGTTTACGATCCGGCCGGGGTTCGGTTATCACCTGCAAAACCAGCGGTTCATTGCCTACCTGCACGGTAAAGCGGAGCAACTGGGCACGAACATCATCAGCGCGGACATGGTCGATGTCGCGCTGCGGGACGACGGCAGCGTAAACAGCATCCGCCTGGCGGATGGCCGCGATATTTCGGCCGATTTGTTTATTGACGCTTCGGGATTTCGCTCGCTCTTGCTCGGTCAGAGGCTTGGCGAACCATTTCTCAGCTACGACAACGCCATCTTTTGTGATTCCGCGGTCGTCGGTTATTGGCAGCGCGACGATGTCGTTTTGCCCTACACGACGGTCGACACGATGGAAAACGGCTGGTGTTGGCGGATCGACTTTCTGGACGAAGTATCTCGGGGCTATGTGTTCTGTTCGCAGTTCTGCGACCCCCCCGCGGCGATGGACGAGATGAAACGAAACAACCCGCTGTTGGGTGACGACCTGCAGCTAATCAAATTCAGAACAGGCCGCTACGAGAACTTCTGGTCGCGAAACGTCGTGGCCATTGGCAACTCGTCCGGCTTCGTCGAACCCTTGGAGGCCACCGCGCTGCACATGCTGGCCGCGCAGCTCGACATGCTCTGCGGCAGCCTGGCCGATTCCAATCTGCGGATCTCGCCGCAACTCGTGGCTGTCATGAACGGCAACTTTCGAGAGAAGTGGGACGATATCCGGGACTGTCTCGCTTTGCACTATCGATATAATCGACGGCTCGATACGCCATTCTGGCGGCATTGCCGCCAGAACAGCGAGTTGGGAAACGCCCAGCCGCTCGTTGATTTTTATCAAGTCGCCGGTCCGACGATTGCCTGTTCCAATTTTATCCCCGACTCCAGCATCTTTGGTTACAACGGCTACATGAACTTGTTGATCCAGCAGAGGATTTCGACCGAGTACCGTAACGACTTTTCGCCGGCGGACCTGGCGGTTTGGGACGAGTACAGAAACACCATTCGCGCGGAACTTGCCCATACGCTGCCGGCGCGGCAGGCATTGGAAATGCTGCTCGACCCGAATTTCCGCTGGCCCACGCCAGGAGTTTGACGTACAGGCCCGGACATGACGAATGTGGTAAACAGACAGCGACATCATTTCCACGGCGTGCCATCGTGATAAACCATGTTGTCATCGTGGGAGGCGGAACGTCCGGATGGATGGCGGCGATTGCACTGTCGTCTCATTTTCCCGAAAAGAAGATCACCGTCATCGATCCTACGGCGATCAGTCCGATTGGCGTCGGCGAAAGTGTCACGGGAGCCGTCCAGCAGTTTGTTCAATACCAACCTCACGACCTGGACCTGGCCGATTTCTATCGCTCCTGTGATGCGACGCCGAAAGTCGGCATCTGGTACAAGAACTGGCGGTGTGCGGGAGACGAGTATTTGACGCCCGTCGATTCACCACACAAGTTTTTCCAACACAACTACTACGAAGACGTCGAGAACTTCTACGCGCTGGCGATTTCCGACGGCCAGCGTATCGGCGAGATACAGACCCATGGAAAATTGATGCGGGCCGGCAAGACCGATCATGTTCGCCAACCCGACGGCACCATTTCCGGCGAGCTATCGATGGCCTCCTGCCATTTCGACGCATTGAAGTTTGCGAGTTGGCTAAAAACGAAGTCCGCGACGCGGGCACAGATCACTCACATCGATGATGTGGTCGATCGCTTTGAACAAGATGAAACCGGATTCGTGACCAAGATCCACACGCAGGGCGGCCGCGAAATCGAAGGAGACTTTTTTCTCGACTGTACCGGCTTTCGGCGATTGTTGTTCGCAAAGGCGTACGCACCCAAATGGACGGATTTGACCGCCCATCTAAAAGTCGACAGCGCGATTCCGTCGCCGGTACCCTACCAGCCCGAACAGGACATTCCGGTCTACACCATGGCCACCGCCATGCCGAACGGCTGGATGTGGCAGGTCCCCACGCAGTCCCGGCTGGGTACGGGATATGTCTTTTCATCAAAGTATGTCGACGACGAACAGGCGATCGCCGAAGCCCGCGAGGCGGGGTTGGCCATAAAGGACGACCCGACAATCATCCGCTTTCAACCGGGAAAATTTGAAAGCCGGTGGCAGGGCAACGTTTGTGCGATCGGACTCGCCGGCGGATTCCTCGAGCCCCTGGAGGCCACGACAATCCACATCATGCACGTGCAAATCAAGGTGTTGACCGAGTTGTTCCTGCCGTTCTTTCGCCGCGAGTCCGCGCAGCCTCTGTCACGGAAATTCAACAAGATGATGGAGATCATGTACGGTGACTATGTGGACTTCGTCAGTTTTCACTACCATAGCGGCCGATCCGATACGGAATTCTGGCGCGATTATCAAAAGGACGAGTCGATCACCGAAGCAAACCTCCTGCGTCGTGAAAAATGGGCGCATTCATTTCCGGCCCGCGAAGACTTTGCCGGCGATTTCACCCATCGCGTTTTTCTGACCAGTGGCATTGTGGTGTGGATGCCGATGTTGTGCGGCCTGGGATTGCTGGATCGACAGCACGCGCGGATTCAGTTGGCAAATACGAAATTTATGGATCGGGCGGTGCAAAACGCCACCGAATACGTCAGGGTCAGCGATTTTGTGCTTCAAAACGCGCTGACATCCAACGAAGCAATTCGCTATCTGCGCGGCGAATGGGACCAGGGTCCCGTGTACGTTGGTGCGGGGATGTAGCCTTATCGAAACTCGACGACCCATGTCCAAAAACGATCGCCGGCGACATTCACTTCGTTTCTTCATGCTCGTGCCCGCCGTCGTCTGGTCCGGCTGGCTGGCGCTGATGGCTAACGGCGGCCACTGGGGCTTATTCGCCGATAGCTGGTTCATGACCGTGACCATGTGCATCGGCTCATTTATCGCCGGTGCCACCAGCGAGGGCGGCGGGGCGGTGGCCTTTCCGGTGATGACGTTGCTGTTCGACATCAGGCCGAGCGTGGCGCGAGACTTTTCGCTGATTATACAGTCCGTTGGGATGACATCCGCGTCCGTGCTGATCATCCTGCTTGGCATCCAAATCGAACGCCGCGCCGTTTTGTTTGCCGGAGTCGGCGGCGGCTTTGGCGTTGTGCTCGGGCTGGAATTGATCCAGCTTCCCCCTGCCTATGCCAAGATGTTCTTTACGAGCCTTTGGCTCAGTTTTGCCTTCGCGTTATGGTGGTTGAACCGACGCCGCGACCGCTTCATCACCGACCGCATCGATCCGTTCTGCTGCCGGCACGCAATCATGTTGACGGCGGTCGGCATCGCCGGTGGAATCATTACGAGCATTACCGGCAGCGGTTTGGACATCCTGACGTTCACGTTACTGACACTTTATTTCCGCATCAGCGAAAAAATTGCGACGCCCACCTCCGTTGTCTTGATGGCTTCAAACGCACTCGTCGGAGCCGTCTACTGCGGGCTGCAGGGCCGGCTGGCGGTCGAGGCGGTCAATTACTGGTATGTCTGTGTGCCCGTTGTGGTCGTCGGCGCGCCGATCGGAGCCTACTTCATCCACCGGCGGACGCGACAGTTCATCGCGCGGCTCGTATGCCTGTCGATCTTCATTCAATTTGTCGGCGCATTATGGATTGTGCCGCAGTCTCCCGGGTTGCTGCTTTTCAGCGTAACAACCCTGACCATCGGGATCGCACTCTTCGTCCGCATGGCCGCGGTCGGCGGAAAGAACCGGAGCGAGGACTAACCGAACGCGTGGAGGCTTACCAGTAAGCGGCGCGCTTAAAAAATTCGATGTCCCAACTCCACCGCGGATCGTATACCATGTCCAGCGCTTCGCGCACCGGAAAACCCTGGCGGGCAATTATCAGCATCTCGGCGCGGGCCTGATTCCACACCCGCCACTCCTGGGCGGTTGGCTGATACGTATTCTTGTAACGCACTTTTTGACCGACCAACATATTCAAATACCCTTCGTAACCGAACGGGTCATACGCTCCCAGAATCATGTGGCCCCAAGTTAGCGCCGGTCCGTTGGCCCGATAGTACTCCACAATCTCTTCAGCGCCGGCCAGATCGACATCCGCGCAGCACGCCTGCCAAAACGGTGTTTTCATCCGCGTATTGAACCGATAATGCACCGCCAAAAATTTGCGGATGTTGTCCCACAATTTGTTCGCGAACCGATTGTATAGCCTGACTTGTGTTGGTTCGATCGTCAGGTTGGCTTCCGACAGCGACTTGACCAGGTAAGCGCACGCCTCGCAGATCGTGGCCAGCGAACTGGCCTCCAACGGTTCCACAAATCCTCCGGCATTCCCGATCGCGACGACGTTTTTGACCCACATGTTCCGGTAGCGTCCCGTGGCGAACTTGACGATCCGAGTCGATTCGACTTTTGGATTCTTCTTGCGGAACTCGTCCTCCGCATCTTCGTCTGAAATGAAACTCGAACTGTAAACGTAGCCGCGATTGACCAATGTTTCGTGTTCAATTTTCCATGCCCAACCCGCGTCCATCGTCTCGGAGGTCGTGTACGGCAGTATCGGCTCGTCATCGCCACGCATCCAACCGCCGGTCACGGCGCGATCGCAAAACAAGCTCGAATCGTAACTGATGAAGGGTTCTTTCAGCGCACCGCGAAGCAATACGGAGCGAAAACCGGAACAGTCAACGAACAAATCCGCCTTCTCGGACCGGCCCGACTTGAGTTTTACTTCGCTGATCCCCAGATTGTTCTGACAGACGTCGTCCACCGTGTCATCGAGTACTTCAATTCCGAGTCGGGGAGCATAGTCCTCAAAAAAACTGACGATCTTTTCGTTCTCCAAGTGGTACGCCGTGAACATATCGACGACGGGCAACCCGTTTTGATCGCGGGCAAACACACGATCGTGCTGCATCAAGGCACCGGTGACATCGGCATACTCAAAATTCTCCTCGCAATAATATCCGTTGGCCCGGGGGAGTCCGTTGAGTTGATTGTCGAGTTGGCGGGTAAATGTGTAGTTAAAATGTGGACGCCCGCCCCACAGAAAACGGATGCCCAGTTTCCAACTCGGCCGCGCCTGGGCGTAGAACAATCCCGGGTCGATCTGCAAATAGCCGTGCAAGAAGCGGGGCACGGAATCAGTCGTGCCTTCGCCGACCATGATCGTTCCAATCTCTTTGGAACGGATCACGACCACCTCAAGTTGCGGCAGCTTGGTTTTCAGTGATATCGCCGCGAGAAATCCGGCGCTGCCGCCGCCCAATACCAAAACGCGTTTGACGCGACTATTCATTCTGCTGATTCACTCTTGTTTATCCTGTTCCCGTTTCGCTTGATGGATCCAGTCCTCAAGCTCTTTTGGCAAGCTCAAATTAAACGACATGCTGATCCGCTCACTGTCGTCCTGACTTGGGTCCACCTTGTGTTCAATCCAGGCGGGAAACATCACCATTTCGCCCGGACTGGGTTGGACAGCAAACGAAGCGCCGATGAAATTGGTCGGGCTGGGAACGAACGGGAATGAATGTTCGGTCACGAACTTGCTGGACGGCCGTTCGTCGACGAACTTAATCGCACCACTCTGTTGGTTGCATTTCACGTAAAACGCACCAGAGAGTAAATTGAAATTCTGCAGCGTAAAGCCCCAGTGATGGTGCAGGTTGTTTGTATTCAATCTGCGGTTGATATTGGCCCACATCGTATTGACGACGGGCATGTGGCCCATGAAATCAAAGCCCCATTCTTGAAAGACCATCGTAGCCCGTTGCTGCAGGTAGCCAACCAACGGCTGGAATGCGTCCTTCTTGTACAAATACTTTTCGTTCGACTGCCAGCCGCCCACGTTCGAGACTTCCGTGCCGGTCGGATCGGCTGCGCGCTCGGCCTGAATCGCCGCTTCGATCGCACCCAGATCGAGACTGCCATCGCTGGGAAACCTCCAAATCGGCGTAACGAAGCAATCGTAGCGTGCGGCCGGAACTTCGAAGTTCATAGAATTACAATGCTCCTAAATCGGACAGCGGCGGACAATCTGAATACCGCTGAGCGGAAAAAACCGATAGACTGCCCGAGTGCCCGTTCCGGTAAAGTATCGAGACTAGTGGCCAACTCTGCAACGGCGGATATGGACACCAGCGATCTATGCAGAACAGCAAGGCCAGCGCCGAAGTCCAACGCGTCGTTATTCTGGGTGGCGGTAGCGCAGGATTTCTGGCGGCCCTGACGTTTCGTTTGCAATTGCCCCAATTGCACGTCCATGTCGTTCATTCACCTGATATTCCGGTCATTGGCGTCGGCGAATCGACCACCCGCGCGGTGCCCATATTCCTGCACGACATGCTGGGCCTCGATCGCGCTGAGTTTTTTCGTGAGGTACAGCCAAGTTGGAAACTGGGCCTGAGGCTCGAGTGGGGCGACCCGGCACAGACGCATTTCAATTATCCGTTCGATTATTGCATCGGCGAAAAAGTCAAAGGGCTGGAAAAACTCGCGGCATTTTATTGCCTCGACGATATGACCGATTTCAGCCTGTTCGGCGCGCTGATGGACCACGGCCGATCTCCTTGCATTATTCAGAATGGGCAGATCAAGGCCGACAACCGCACCGCCTATCACATCAAAAACGAGTCGTTTATCGACTACCTGCGGCTCAAATCAAAACAACAGGGCGCCGAGTTGATTGAAGGCAGCGTGGTCGACGTCGACCGCGACGAATCGGGTGATGTCACCGCGTTGAAACTCTCGGACGGCCGCGTCGTCGAAGGCGACCTTTTTATCGACTGTTCCGGATTTCGCTCGGTGCTGTTGGACAAGACCATGGGCGAGCGGTACGTGAATTATGGAGACACACTGTTCTGCGATCGCGCGGTGATCGGCTCGTGGGTCCGCGACGACGAAATTCTACCCTTCACCACCGCAGAGACGATGAACCACGGTTGGTGCTGGCGGATCGAATTTAGGGACGTTGTCACGCGCGGATACGTCTACAGTTCGAAATTCTGTTCCGACGATGAAGCTATGCGCGAGATGAAGGAAAAGAATCCCGCGCTGGGTGACGATTTGAGCGTCATCAAATTTCGCTGCGGGCGTTACGAGAACTTCTGGGTAAATAACGTGGCGGCGGTAGGCAACGCATCGGGATTTGTCGAGCCGCTGGAAGCGACCGCGTTGCACTTGATCATCGAGCAGATTCGTTTCGTTGTGCAATCGCTTTGCGATAGCGACTGCCGGGTCGCGCCGGCGATGCGGGAAGTCGAAAACGAGCGGTTCCGCCGAATTTGGGACGACACGCGCGATTTTCTCGCGGTTCACTACCGGTTTAACCGGATGCTGGACACGCCCTTCTGGCAACACTGCCGGGAGCATACCGACCTCGGCGGCGCACAGCGGTTGGTTGACTATTACCGCGACGCCGGACCGTCGGGACTAAACAACATCGTTATGGAGCCCCGCAGCATTTTTGGTTACGTCGGTTACATTACCATGCTGGTCGGCCAACGCGTTGCGACCAACGTCCGCAGGCAGCTGACCGACCGCGAACGCAAAGCGTGGGAGGCCTATCGGAACGTCGTCAAGCACAACGTGACGCTCGCGGTGCCCATGCGCGAAGCGCTTGAGCATTTCTATACGTCCTAGTACGATGCACGCTGGCGTTGCAAACCGTGAGTCAGCCCGATGAGCCGTATGCGAATGTCCCCCGCCCACAAGTTGGCCTTCGCCTTTTCGCTGTTGCCCATTTTGCTATCAGAAGCGGCTCGCGCTGAGGCTCCGGACTTCGAACGCCGCGTCGCGCCGATTCTGATCACGCGCTGCTTGGAATGTCACAACGAGCGCGAAGCGGCCGGCAAGTTAGTGCTCGCCTCGCCCCAGGGGCTTAGCAAAGGCGGCGAAAGCGGCGATGCCGCGGTTGTGGCGGGGCGGCCCGACGCAAGCCTGCTCATCGAGCGCATCGAGTCCGGAGAAATGCCGCCCAGAAAGCGGGACAAGCTCCAACATCTGCCGGCGGAAGAAATCAAACAACTCCGTGCCTGGATTGCGGCCGGCGCGGTTTGGCCGAAAGATCGCAAGCTCGATTTGTACGAATTGACCGGCGATGCCCGCGGCGGTCGCGACTGGTGGTCGCTGCAACCGGTTCGCCGGCCGGAGTTGCCTGCGGTCGAACAATCGCAGCGCGTCCGCAATCCCATCGACACTTTCATTCTGGCCGCACTTGAAAAATCCGGCATGCAACCCGCGCCGCCGGCCAGGCCCGAGCGAATCGTCCGCCGCTTGTACTACGACACGATCGGTCTGCCGCCGACGGCCGAAGCGATTGAAGCCTTCGCCCGAGATCCTTCGGATGCGGCCTACGAGAAACTGGTGGACCGGCTTCTCGACTCGCCGCACCGGGGCGAGCGCTGGGCGCGGTATTGGCTCGACGTTGTCCGCTTTGCCGAAACGTCCGGTTACGAACGAGATCAGGTGAAACCCAACGCATGGAAATATCGCGACTGGGTTGTTCGGTCGCTGAATGACGACAAGCCGTACGATCGCTTCGTCATCGAGCAACTGGCGGGCGACGAATTGCCCGACCGCAGCGAGCAATCGGTGACTGCGACCGGTTTTTTGCGTCTGGGAACCTGGAACGACGAGCCGAACGACGCGAACGAATACAAATACGAACGTCTGGAGGATATGGTCCACGCCACCGCAACGGCCTTTTT
>JAYGDO010000386.1:0-27138 GCA_046582885.1 Pirellulales bacterium
ACCTTTGCCGATGATGTCCATAATCCAGGCTTCATTCTTGTCGGCGATGCAAAACGTCTCGCCGGTACTCGAATAACCGTAGGTCCGCGTCAGTCGATCAATTTCAGCGATGGCGGCGCGGGCCGTCTTGCAGCGGCGCAGGGCCAGAAACATAAGCCGCGGATAGGAGACGCCGTTCTTGCATTTCAGCTCGGGGCGGCCGCCCCAAGTTGTCTCCGCGATTGCCAGCTGGTGCTCATTCAGGTAGCCGACCACGCGGTAGGTTGGATTTTTCCAGTCGGCTTCGACGGGGTCTTTTGCATTTAGGTCTTGCGCCTCGCGGGCAGCGATGACACCCATGTTCCCGACACCGACACCGTCGACCGAGTAAGTTACCATCACCGAGCCGTCGGCAGACGCGCCGCGACCGACGACGATGTTGGTGCAGGCCACCGCCAAGTCGCATATACCAAGAGTACCGAGCAGTCCAACAATTAGCAGGTGCCGACGGCGGTCAGGAATTGGTTGGGTCATCTTGCAACATCTCGCAGACTAAAGTGAACTGTGAATACTTTTCGTACATTGTAGTCAACTTTTCGCGGGAATCCTCGTCCGGCGAATTTGAAAAGGGTAACAGGCGAAATTGTAGTTTGTCTGGACAACGTTTGGAGGAAAAACGTAACCCGCCATCCGTGAAACTATTCTCGGCGCTACTTTTTTGAAGATTTTTCGGGCCTTCTCGGCGGTAAGCGCGTGACGGGCAGACCTCCCCGTGTCGCCGGTGTTGCGGCCAACACAAATTCAGTGAGCCGCTGCAACCGCCTCGAAGGACGCCATGAAATCCGGGCGACGACTCTTCGTCTATACGAACTAGCCGTCTATTCCGAGTTAGAACACAGATTCGCGCCGCCGGGAGCGAAGCACCTATTTTCCCGTCGGCGTATTTTGACGGTGGTGGCCCACATCAGCGTCCATCTATAATGGTCGGCTGCTAGGCTTGTGCCTTCCCCGCACCTGTCGCGCCAAGGAGCCTACCCATGGATTCGCCCAACGCCACCAACCCTAGTTTCGACGAGACCGCAACGGCGCCGGCCAGTGCCCACGCCATACCGATTGTCTCGACCGATCACAGCCGGAGCGGCGGCCCGGACAAAAATCCGTGCACCGGCGGCGGCTGTTCGAAACGCTCGATGAATCAGCAGCGATTGATCATCGCGTTGTGTGTTGCCCTGTTGGCTCCGCCAGCGCTCGCTCAGGAGGCCGCCGATCCTGCGCTGGAGACCTACTTCGCCGGCAATGCGGCGTACAACCGAAAACTGTTTCCAATCGCGGCCGTTAAATATGAAGAATTTATCAGTCGTTACGCCAACCACGAAAAGGCGCAGCTCGCGAGGTATGGACTCGGCCTCAGTCTGTTCGCGCTAAAGAAGTACGACGCCGCGATTCCCAATTTTCAGAAGCTGCTGGGGGAACAAAAACTCGACGCCAAGATCCAGCGCGGCCGGCTCACATTGCTTCACGCCCAGTGCCTGCTCTATGCCGGCAAGAAGGACGAGGCACAGGCGAGGCTGGTGGCGGCGGCCAGCAACCTCACACCGGGCGTGCATCGCACCGGCGCCATCGCAGCCGTCTCCGACCTGTTTTTTGCCCAGGGTGATTGGGAGAAGACGGTCGTTTGGGCCAGGAAGCTGCAAGCGGTTAAAGCCGAACCGGGTCAGCTGATCCGCGCCGGCTACCAGGAGGGCTTCGCGCTCTACAAACTCGCAAAATTCCCCGAGGCGATTGCCGTAGTGGACAAAACGAAGTCCCGGGCGACCGAAGCGAAATCCGAAGCGTGGGTCACGCGGCTTACTTATTTGCTGAGTGAATGCCATGTTTCGAGCAAGAGTCTCGACAAGGCCGAGGCTTCTTTACAGGCGGCCCTGGCGGGCTTGAGAGGCGCCAGCGCGAACGACGCGCGGTATCGGTTGGCCACCATCAAGTTCGCACGAAAAAAGTGGATCGAATCGCAGGCGGACTTTGAAGTATTTTTGCAGGAGAACAAGAAGCCGGAAAAAGACGATCCGCGGATACGCGAGGCGCGATTCCAGGTGGCCCGTTGCCTGATGGAGCAGAAGGAAACGGGCAAGGCCAACTCCCAATTTGCCGGCCTGGGCAACGGTCAAGACGAGGTCGCCGGCCGCGCCATTCTGTGGAACGGACGTCTCTACTCGCGCGATGGCAAGTACGAACAGGCGACCAACGCGCTTCGCGCCGCCACCGACAAACCGTGGTACAAAACCGGCTTTTCTCCGCAGCCGGGAGAAAAGCCGAGTATGGTGGTGGCCGACATTGACTTCGAATACGCCAATGCGCTGATGCTCCAGAAGAGCCCGAACTGGGAGTTGGCCCTGAAATTTCTCAATCGCGTTCAAAGCCGGCGCGGCGACTACGGCCAGATGCCCGAAGTCCGCAGCCAGCAGGCGATCTGCCAGCACAAGCTCAAGCAGTTCGATCCGAGTTTCAAGACGACCGCACAATTTATCGCGGCTTACGCTGAGCACGAACTCATTGGAGACGTGCGTTTTCTCCACGCCGAAAACCTGTTTCTGTTGAACAGGCTGGATGAGGCCGCCACCGCCTACGGCACATTCATCTCGGCCCACCAGGAACACGCCAATCGGCTGGCCGCCGAATTTCGGATCGCTCAAGTCCACCATCACAAACAGAAATGGGTCGAATCGAACAAGCTGGCCGTCCCCTTGCTGGCCAAGAAACCGGGGGGGCGGCTGTTCGCCCAATTGTCGTTCGTGGTGGGCGAAAATTACTTTCGATCGGGCGAGTGGGCCAAGGCGGTCGAGCCCTTCGAGTCCTTTGTCGGCGCGTATGTCAAACAGCCGAAGAACCCGAAGGGCAAACCCGAACTGACCAAGGCGGCGAATGTTGACACCGCGTTGATGCAAATGGGCGTGTCCTACGCGCGGCTGGGCAAGACGGAAGATGCCATCGACCGCTTGAACATGCTCGTGACGCACTATTCGTCAGCCGAAACGCCGCACATGCCGTTGGCGCTGTCCGAGCAGGGAAAACTGTTGTACGACACCGAAGCATTGAAGCGAGCCAGGCCGACATTGGAGCGTTTCGTCAACGAACGGAAAAACAAGGATCTCAAAGTGTTCCAAAGTGCCAGCGCCAATGCCGAGGTCGGCCGCGTGCATTATTATCTCGGCTGGATTGATGCCGTGGAGAATCGGCATCCCGAAGCGGCGGCGAATTTTCAGATCGCCGCGGCACAGGGCGGCAACCGCCTCGGCAAAGATGGCAGTTCGCTCGCGTCGGACGCGGCACTGCAGCAGGGCATCGCCCTGGTGAGCGCTAAGGAGTTTGAGAAGGCCGCCCAGCACCTGCAGCAGGTCGGCAACCGATACAAGGAGCACCCTCGCAAGGATTTGGTCCTCTATTACACCGGTCTGGCTTTTGCCCGCGTCGAGAACTGGGGCGCCGCCGCGGGGTTTTTCAAGCGTGTGATCGACGAGCACCCCAAGGCGCCGTTTGCAGACAAGGCCGTGTATGAATGGGCGTGGTGCGAGCGATCGCAGAAGCGAAATGAACAGGCGACCGAACGATATGAGTTGTTACTGAAGCAATATCCCAAAAGCGACTTGTTGACGAAGGTTCAGTCGGAATTGGCCGAGTTGAATCTCGACGTCGGCGCTCAGGACGCGGTGATTGCCAAGCTGACCGAAACGATGAAGTCGGTCAAAGATCCGAAACTCAAGTTTGAGCTGCAGTACCAGCTGGCCAGCGCTCACTTCAAGAAGAAGGACTACGAGAATAGCGGCAAGATGTTTGAAGCGCTAATTCCCGAAGCGGACAAGTCGAAGCTGCTGCCGTCGATTCTGTTTCAGGCCGGCGAATCGCGGCTGCTGCTGACGGAGGCGGCCCCGGCCCGCGATCACTTTTTCGCGGCAAACAAAGCCAATGCCAGTTCGGCCGGTCTGGCCGAGTCGATCCTAATGCGATTGGCTGAAACGCAGAACATGACGGCCCAGCATAAGGAATCGCAAGAAAGCTATCGTGTTTTTTTGGAGCGTTACAAAGAAAGCCAGTGGCTTCGAAATGCCCGCTACGGCATGGCCTTCGCCCTGGAAAAGCAGGCCTTCGCCCTGAAAAAGCCGGAGCAATACAAAAAAGCGCGGGAACAATACAAAAAAGCGATTGGCGAATACGGCCAGTTGCTGCCCCGCGAAGGTGATAACCCTCTGAAAATGGACAAATGGATGGTGCAGGCCCGCTATCAAATCGGCGAGTGTTATTTCAATTTGCGAGAGTATGACAAAGCGATGGCCGAATTTGTCAGCGTCGACGCCAACGCCCAAGGTTATCCCGATTGGCAGGCCAAGGCGGTCCTGGAAATGGGCCGCATACTGGTTTCCAAGGGCAAGAGGTCCGAAGCCCTGTCGCGAATGCAGGAAGTGATCAAAAGATTTCCCAAGACGAAAGCGGCTACTGTTGCCCAGAAATACCTGGATAAACTCCGCACAGCCGGTTGAGACAGACACGTCCCCTGACAGCCTAAGTACAATGAGAGAACCCACCATGAAGACAAAACAACTGCAATGGGCTGGCATTCTGATGGTGATGCTATTCACCTTTTTTGCCGCCAATGTGTATGCCGAGGAGGCCAGCGACGATGCCGGCGTCAAAAAGGAGACGATGTTGGATCTGCTCAAAAAAGGCGGGCCGATCATGTATCCGCTGGGACTGGGCTCGTTCCTGGCCCTGGCGCTGGGCCTGGAGCGATTCATCTCGCTGCGCAAGGAGCGGGTGCTGCCGGCCGGTTTCGTCGACAACTTGATGGCAGCCCGGAACTCCGACCCGTCCGGCCAGAGTGCTGTGGCGTACTGTGAAGCGACCGGCGGCGCCGTCGGCCAAATCTTCAAGGCGGGCATTCGCCGGGAAAAGAGGGGCCCGGAAGCTGTCGAGAAGGCGATCGAGGACGTTGGTTCGCGAGAGGCCGACCGCATGAAACGCAGCCTCCGCCCGCTTTCGGTGATCGCCACCGTGTCGCCCCTGCTGGGCCTGCTCGGGACGGTTTACGGCATGATTGATGCCTTTCAGAAAACCTCCGAGAGTGGCGGGACGGCCAGAACCGCGGACCTCGCCACCGGCATTTACGAAGCGCTGGTGACAACGGCAGCCGGTTTGACGATCGCAATTCCGGTGCTGCTGCTCTACCAATTTTTGATGGGACGGGTCGACAAGTTGATCGACGACATCGATGAGGCGGGTACCGAGTTTATATTCTCCCACAGCGAAGGCCCTCCCGGCGCCTCGGGCGGCGACAGCGATTCCCCCAGTCCGGCTGCGGAGCAGGACGAATCTTCGGCAGCCGGCGTAGCAACGGCAGGAGCATAAACGATGCGGATTAAATCCAGTTCCACAGACTCCAGTGACGTAATCAACATGTCCTCCCTGCTGGATGTGCTATTCATCCTGATTATCTTCTTTCTGGTCACGACCACCTTCAAACAGCAGGAGGATGATCGTCGCGTCGATCTTCCCGTGGATCAGCGCAACCAGGCGCTGGCGAACAAGGCCGGCGACATCGTCAAGATTAACATCCGCAAGTCGGGAGCCTACGTTATCAATCAACATCCGGTCACCGAGGAGATGGTGGAAAAGACGATGAAAGAACACGTCGCAAAACGACCGGAAGTCAAGGTATTTATTCGCGCCGACAAAGAGGTGAAGCACCTGTACGTGGCCAACGTGTTGTCGATCTGCAAATTTGTGGGTGTCAAAGAGACCCACATCATGGTCCAGACACTGAATTGATGCGGATGAACCTGTTGCCATGAGTGACAAAACCGACAACGCGACGACTCCGGCCGGCGACCCAGCCGCACCGCTTTGGGGTTTGCATCGCAAGCGGCGATTCATGATCTACGGTTGGTTGGCGGCGGCAATCGTGGTGGGGTCCGCGATCTGGATGTACGCCTTTCTCAAACCTCACCGCTGGTACACATACACCGACATCGTATCGTTCGAGAAGCCGTCGCAGGATGTCAAAGTCGGTTACGTGCTTTGGAAAAATGCCGAGGCGATGGCCGAGGGCGTCCTGCCGACCGACATCGTCTCGGAGCCGACGATCTCGTCCGATGGAACGAGAATGCTGTACGCCAAGGCCGGCAAAGATGACGGCGATGACCTGTTCCTCAGGCGCTGGGATGGGACGAACTGGTCCTCTCCACGGCCGATGCGGGCGATCAACTCCAACTTTCAGGAGACCTCGCCGAGCCTCAGCGGCGACGGCAAATTCCTCTACTTCGCCAGCAACCGGCCCGGTGGCCCCGGCGGATACGACATCTGGATCGCCAAATGGGATGGCGTCGAATACGCCTGGCCGCTGCCGCTGACCAACAGGGTCAACACGGTATACGATGAGTTGGGCCCCGCCATCTCACCGGACAATTCAAGACTGTTCTTTTCATCGAACCAGCCCCGCGACCGCGTCGATGGAACCAAGGTCGCTCTGACCAAGGCCAAGATCGAAAGCCTGAAGACGGATCACGATCTCTACCAGGCGAACATCGCTTCCAAGGATCCGCCGTACAGTGTGATGTTCGAACGTCAGCTGAGCATGCTCTACTCGCTTCGCGAAGGGGCGCTGGGAGACAAGAAGGTGATGGCCAAACTCGGAGGTAGCGATCAGACCGAAGCCGCGGTCGACAAGGCACTCGCCTATCTCGCCAAAATCCAATCCGCAGACGGCCGCTGGGACATGAGCGAACATGGCGGAGGACAGGCCAACGCTGACATGGCGTCAACGGGCGCGGCGCTACTGGCCTATTACGGTCGCGGCGAACGGCACGACCAGCCGTGCCAGTACCGGGAAGTGGTCGAAAAGGGCATCAACTGGATGATCGATCAGCAGAACAAGGTTGACGGCGACCTGCGTGGTACCAGTCCCAGGGGGCGGATGTACGAACATGGCATCGCCTCGCTGGCGATGGTCGAGGCGTACGGCGTAACCAAGGATCGAAAGCTGCATCCACGAGCTCAGTCAGCCGTCAACTTCATCGTCAAAGCTCAGCACGAAGAGGGGGGTTGGCGATACGAACCCGGCCAAAAAGGCGATCTGTCGGTGTCGGGCTGGATCATTATGGTATTGGCCAGCGGGCAGATGTCCGGCCTGGAGATCCCAGCCGAGACGTTCGACGGTGCTCGCAAGTTTCTCGATTCCGTCAGCGACGGCAAACATGGCGGCGCATTCGGCTACACCAACAAGGCCGGCGGCGGCGGCTCTTCCCCGGCGATGAACGCGGTCGGCTTTTTCTGCAGACAGTTGCTCGGCCTCTCAAACACCAGCGAGCTGGCGTGGGAGGCCTCCTCCCTGATCGACAAGAAGGGTCTGGACGTGGCCGATGTTTACTACGCCTACTACGGCACGCTCGCGGCCTACCAGCATCAAGGCCCCGCCTGGCGCAGCTGGTTGGCGTCGATGAAAGAGCAGTTTATCAAAGCCCAGACTGAAGATGGTTCGTGGGTCGCCAAGGGCCCTCACGGTGGCGCGATGGGTCCGATTATCACGACCGCCCTCGTCGCGCTCTGCCTCGAGGCACATTATCGATACACCCCGCTTTACGGCCTCGGTTTTGAACCGGATCCGGCCGGGCCGAAGGGGACAGACGACGGCCTGCTTGCGCCCGAGGATGTTCCGCCGACACCTCAGTACCGCCATTCGCGGCGCGTCGAGATTCTCAGTTCACCCGCCGACGACCTCGATCCGGTGGTCACCGATCATGGCGACTTCCTTTACTTCGCCTCGGCGCGAGCCGATGGCCACGGTGGAAAGGACATCTACCGGTCCCGCTTCCGGAAGAATCCGAATAAAGCATTATTAGAGGATCCGTTGATTCCCGATGAACCGAAAAATCTCGGCCCGGAGATCAATTCCGAGGCCGACGAGTCGGCCCCGGCGGTGCGGATGGCGGGCTTCCACTTGATGTTCAACTCAAACCGGGGAGACAATCCCGACGCCCTCTACGGCTCGATAAGCAAACGCGTCGTTCGCCGCTACGACTACTCAAAGAGCCCCGACGGCACGTGGATGGCCGATAACATCGCCTGGTTGCTCGGCATGGCCGCAACGTTGTTCGCTTTCGTGTTCGGAATCTGGTTCGCATTACGCAATCCGGCATCCAAGCGTTCTATTACAAAGACCCAACCAGCCGAGACCGCCACCTAGGATCGGACACGATGAGTCAGGAAAAAACAGACCTATCGACGGACGCGCCCGCAGGGTCGGAACCCCGGTCGCCTGCGGCCAAACGGTCGTGGACACGCTGGATTCTGCCGGTTGTTGCGCTGGCGGTTTCGATCGCCATCGGCTTTGTGTTGTGGGGAAAATTGCACACCGAAGTATGGTCCTACTACACCGACGACGAAGGGCTGAAGGTCGATGTGGAGGAGAAAAAAGAGCGGTTGGTGCTGTGGGAAGATCCGCATCAAACTCTTTTTCAGGACGAGTCGAAACCAGACGAGTCGAAACCAGACGAGCCGGGCACTGTCGAGCCGGGCACTGACGAGCCGGACCCAGACGAACCGGAGACTGTCGATCCCGTCAATCAATCCTCGAAGCGTGTGGAAGCGGCCTTCTCCGCCGACGGCACCACGATGATTCTGACCCGCTGGTCGCAGGATTTTGAAAAGACCGAGGTCGTGGAGACCGGGGCCGATCTGTACCTATCGACCTGGGATGGGCGTACCTGGAGCCGGCCGCTGCCGATGGTCGATCTGAACACGGTCAGCAACGAACGCGGCGCCACGTTTTCGCGCGATGGCCGGTATCTCTATTTCAGCTCGGATCGCGAAGGCGGCGCCGGCGGCTACGATATCTACGTTGCCCGCCAGAACGCCGGGAAGTGGACGGGCGTTGAGCGGATCGGCGATTCGATCAACTCGCCGCGGAACGAAACGGGCCCGGCTCCATCCACCGACGATACCAAGCTTTATTTCTCGTCGGACCGCGATGGGAACAACGAGGTGCACGACATCTACGTGGCGGATCGCATCGTTACGAAGGCGGACAACGAAGAGGCGGACACAGAAGAGGCGGAGGCAGCGGCTGAGGCCGACCCTAAAGAAAGCGATTCCGCGACCGAGCTGCCGCCCGTGCCGGTCTTTGCCAAAGCCAAATCGGTCCGTAATCTCAACTCCGACGCCGACGACATCGAAGCGGCTTTGACCGGCCGAGGAGACCATGTCTTCCTTGCCTCGGATCGTGATCGTGACAATCAATCTGGTTTCAACCTGTATCTATCCCGTGTGGTCAACGGTCGCGTACTTTCGCCAGAGAAGGTCGACGTGTACATCGAAGATGGCAATGCCACCGATCCGGCGGTCCGCATGGAGGGGTTTGACTTGCTGTTCAGTTCCGATGCCGACCTGGCAGCGGGTCCGCAGCAAGCCGATGCACAGGTAGCCGACGCCTCCGCGGGACAGGGCTACCGTCTGTATCGATCGACCACGCGCGAGGTGATCGGCTACACCGATCTGACGCGTTGGGAATTATTCAAAGAGCTGATTAACAAAACTCTCTGGTGGATACTGTTGGCAATCGCGGCGCTGATCGCCTTGATCTACTTACTCGAAAAATGGCGCGACATCACCGACCTCTATCACAAGTGCCTGGCCGGCTCGGCGATGATTCACCTACTGGCACTGCTGATGCTGATGTATTGGCTGGTCAGCCAGGCGTTTGAAGGCGGAGAGCGGCAATCGTCCGAAGTCGTGTTGTCGGTCGACGCCTTGGCTCAGGAAGAGCTGGCGATGGAGTCGGAGCAGGAACTGGCCCAGGTCGCCCGAACGACGCAGCTAATTGTGGCCAAGAACGTTCAGGAATTTCGCGAGGTGGCGTTCAGCCCCGCTGAGGTTGTGTCCAATCCTGTTGCCGTTGTGCAAAAGACGTCCGATCAATCGCTGGTCAGCAACTTCACGCCGTCGAAGGCGAGCGAATCGGCGCAGACCGAAGCGGTCTCACAGCCGAAAACCGACGCGCCCGTACTGACCGAGTTGAGCCCCACCGAATTGCCCGCGCTCGAAGTCGAACAATTGGAAGTCGCCGCGGCGACCGGCGCGAAGGTGGTCGAGCCTGTCGATCCTACCAAGGACGATTTCAAGTTAAATGAAGAGGCGATCCAGCAGATCAAGACCCGTCAAGAACAACTTGAGCAAGTCACGGCTCAGAAGGTCAATGTGCGGTCCGACTCGACGTCGGTGGCCACAAGCCAGCAGCCGGTGCCGACCACCGACGCGGTCAGCGCGGTCGACGGACTCGAAGCGGACGATGCCCCGCGCAAGCTGGAAGGGACGACAACACAGCAGGCGTTGGCCGAGAACCTACCGGGCCAAAATCCAGTCGACGCCCTGACCGGCGGGCTGGAATTGGAAGTGGGGGCAGTCGATCCGACCAAGGGCGATTTTAAGGGGAACGATGGGGATCTCCAGCAAGTCAAGTCCGGCAAAGCAGAGAGCGGACAAGCCAAGAACGACCAGGTCAACGTACAGTCCGGGTCCGGTTCAGTCGCCGCCAGCGGCAAACCGGCACCGACCACGGATACGGGCGGCGATGTCATCAATCCAGTCGACGGCCTCGAGGCGGATGGATCGCAAGCCAAACTTGAGGGCGTCACGTCGCAGGCGGTGTTGGCCGCGAACCTGCCCGGCGAGGATCCGCTCGACACATTCCCCGACGCGCTGAAATTTGAGGTACCCAAGAACAAACTCGATGGCAAGGCACTGACCCGCAATATCAAGGACCTCAGCGGCAAACCGTCACTCGAAGTAATCGAGGCACTCGGCGGTTCCGGGGCGACGGAGCGGGCCATCGGCCTGGCGCTGAACTGGTTCAGCAATAACCAGGAGCCCGACGGCCACTGGGAAATGAGCAAACACGGCAGCAACTCGCAGTACAACACGGCCGGGGCGGGCACCGCTCTGCTGTGTTACTACGGTTGGGGCATCAAGCACGGCACGTACGGTCAGAATTCGAAATATCCCCAACACGTCAAAGCGGTCGACAAGGCGATCGACTGGTTGATGAAACAACAGAAGGAAGACGGCGATCTGCGCGGCTCCACGGGAGGAAATCACGGCATGTACGCGCACGGGATCGCGTCGATTGCGATCTGCGAGGCGTACGGGCTGACGAAGGATTCAAAGCTCAAGGAATCGGCGGCCAAGGCGGTCGATTTCATTCTCAAGGCTCAACACGAACAGGGCGGTTGGCGATATCAGCCGCGCACGCCCGGCGACTTATCCGTGGTCGGCTGGCAGTATATGGCGCTGCATTCGGCCAGGATGGCGGGCCTGGAGATTCCCGACGAACCGTTTACGAGAGCCGGCCGATTCATCGACTCGGTCTCCGGGGGTAAGCAGGGCGGCCTCTACGGCTACACCAACCCCGGCCCGGGCCCCCCGGCGATGACCGCCACCGGCATGTTCATGCGGCAACTTGACCTAGCGCGGCCCACCGAGCCGCGGATGCAGGAGAGCGCCGCCTTCATTAAGGCGCGGATGCTCAAGGCCGGCACGCGCGACCTCTATTACGAATACTACGCGACCCTGGCGATGTATCAGCATCAGGGTCCGATCTGGCGGCAGTGGAATGACAATCTCAAAGAGGTCTACATCGCGCTACAGGAGACGACCGGGGCGAACATTGGCAGTTGGGATCCGAAACACGATGGCAAGCATGCCAAGGCCGGCGGCCGCGTTCTCACCACCGGCCTCGCAGTTTTGAGCCTCGAAGTCTACTACCGACTGCTGCCGCTGTACGGCTTCGGCCGCGACGAGGATAATGGCGGACCGGCGGCCGGCGGGGCTCCGTAAAATTCTCGTCGAAGAGGATTCAGAAGAAAAACTGGTCGCACAGTTCTGGGGTCGCACACTACCACACTTGTGGCAAATAGATACGCCGGAGAAAGCGCGCAACGTTTTCCGGTCTAATTATCTCGGCTCCCCGGGCGCGATTCAAAGGCCGCTTGCAGCGGTAGGCGACGGGTCCGATCGTGCATTCGGTCGTAGCGGGGGTAGATGCCGTCGAAGACGCCTCGCAAAGTTTTCACATTTGCGTCGTCCAACGCATACGTAAGTACGACTTCCAGCTGGCCTTGATAACTGAACCCGTCGGTACCTTCATCGGTAAGTCGTACGGTTCCGCTGAGTACCGCAAAGCGGTGGCTGTCGTTTGAACCCGCAGGGGCAAGCGACAGCTTTCCCTCGACCGTTTTGATCTTATAGACCCGCTTGGTTCGCTGATTTGTCCGCTCCATCACTCCGGGCGGGTAGACCTGGGACAGCCACGGCTTGAGTGTGGCGGCACGGACTCGACGTTTCTCTTGCGGATAGGCCAGCGGTTTCCAGTCCTGTTCGGTCAGGGGCACGACTTCGACGACCGGTGCCTGGTAAGCCCTCATCCGGTCGTCCTTGAGACTCACAAAAACGCGAACGCCCCGAGATTGTTCCAAGTCCGGCAATGTCAGCGAGGGACGATTCGCCGGCCGCTCTTCGACCCGGAGCCACTGGGCCGCACGCCGCAGTTCTCTGGCTGTGTACTGAGCCAGTGAACCACGCGGTCCGCGATCATGGCGAGGCATAGCGTCGAACCAATGGACAAGCCGCCCCCTGGAGTCAAGCACTGCCAGATCGACGTTGCTTTGCATTCGTTGTCGCGGCCCCGGCCCAAGTTGATGATCAAATTTCTCGCGCCAAACGGCCCTCACCGCTGACGGAATTTCCTCGTCGTTCCGATGTCCGTGCCACGCGGTGACGATAAACGGTTGAAGCTGGTCGATCACCGCTGCATTGATCAAAGAGGTCCCCCGGACCTGCGTCGCGGTCGCTCAGCAGTGTCCCGACCAGATATCGCCGTACTGGGCATGAATAATAATCAGGACAATCGGCCGAGCCTCACGTGTCGCCCGCCGCAAAGCGTCGTCCAGTGACTCAGTCCAGTCGAGCCGATACATCGCCAACTCTCGCTCGCTCGGACGAATGTCGTCGTACTTCGCCAGAACTTGATCGACTCGCTCATCCTGTGCCGAGGCGACGCTCGCCGCCAGCAGGACGGCCCCGTAGAAAACGATCTTTCGCATTGGAGTTTCCCTTTCGGGCTAGCACGATGAATTGTTTTTTTCTGCCAAGTTTAACTCGACCGCCATCCGAACCCAATTACTGCAACGCACCCGCGCACCAATTAGCGGCATCAAATCGATTGCCGTCTTCGCCGTCGTTGACGATTAGCCTAAGACGATTCACGTTAACAATATTAATATCTACTTTCCGCGGCTTGTCGAGACCTGACATGAGCGGCGAAGACCAAAGCTTTCTGCCGTCGCCATAAACCTCAAATACCACGCTGCCCCGGCCGCCGGTTGCCGCATCCACGCCGACTTCGGCCGTAAATTGCCGGAACTGACCATTCACAGCGTATTCTAACAGGCTCGGCGAAAACACACCGATACCGTTGGAGAACGACTCTTTTTTGATCTTTAGCGGAGACCCTATCATGTTACGCGCGGCACGGGCGTGGCCGACTTGCTGGTCGGAGTGTAAAGCACCGACAGCGGAGAGCGGAAATTCACCGCCAAGAAATTCAAAAGCGTGCCACGCAATCGTGTTCGCGGGTGAATGATAGCGGATTTCGACTTGAACAGTTCGACTGCCATCCGCAGCCGGGATATCCTTCAGAGCCGGCTCACGAATTACGTAGATCGCCCGCCGCACGCCTCCACTGAGATTCTTGTCGCCGCGGCGCAAGTCCCATTGGCCGATCTTTTCGCCGCCGACCAGCACGTCCGCCAACTGGCCTGTCTCTCCCAACAGATAGTGCTTGCGGAGCACGATTCCCGAACCCGCCGGCACCTTCAGCGTCATCGATTCCTTGCCGGCATTAGAGAAATTCAGTGCTCGACCGCGCCGGTAACGGCCGAGTGCATTACGTTCGTCAAATCTCCGCTCACGACCGCCTTCCTGTTTATATTCGAATCGTTCTACACTCCGAGGATCGTCGAAGGTGGGTTCGATGACAGCGAGCACTCGCTGTGACCAGTGAGGTTTGCCGCCATCGACGACGCGCAGATGTCGCAGTGCCCAGTGCGGTTGTTCACCGGACGGCGCGAGCGTCAACAGCACGGGCATCAGGCCACAGGCATACCCTGCTTGTTCCCTGACAATCTGCGTACCCAGAGCGTCCTCGGCGGCCAGTACCCTCAGACCAGTCCTGGCAAACGATATAACTCCAGGATCGTTGTTGCGCCACACGACGGCTACAAACCGGCTGTCGGCGCGGCGGCGAAACAAAATACACCGCGTTTTTCCGGGAACAATGTCCTGGATTTCAACTTCGCCCACCAATTCAGATTCGTCGAGCAGGCGGCGTACGCGTGCGGAGGCCGACCACGATGGCTTGAGCTGATAGGTGGATAATTGCTCGTCAATCGGTGGAATCTCCCGCCGTCGGCGGTAGGCGAGCCCCAGACCGAGCCGCTCGTGGTCCTGATTTCGCACATCTAGCACAGGACGAATGTCAAATTTTTTGAGGAGCAAATCCGAGCGGACGAGATATGCGGCCTGCTGGAACACGTCCGTGCGATTTCCGGTAGCGGCCGGGCCGCTCTTCTCGACCGCCCAATCTAAGTCGGTTATCAGAATCTGCTTGTCAGCGCGGCCCGCGGTGTTCAGTTGCCGATGGAACGTGTCGATCGTTTCCTCCAACTGCGCATCTTCGGGAGAAAGGCGGCCCACGTCCATTCTTAAGTGGATGCCGGTGATGTAGTCCAGCGGATAGCGGCGCTGCTTTAACGATTCGATTTGTTCCGCGGCCGCGTCGCCCGCCTGTGCGGCTTCGACGGCGATTGCCCGCTCAACGCCCTCTAACCGACGCAAATAATCCAGTGCCGTGTCCGGTCGCATGCCACCGATCAACAACGGCGTCTTTGCGCAATAAACACGTCGCCAACGATCTGCGGCCCGCAGCATGGCCGCAAGCTTTTTCGGCCGCACGGCCAGTGAGCTTTTGCCATCCGGATTATCCCAAATGATCCAACCGGCAACGTCCTTGCCCATGGCCCGCATCATTTCCGCGCAGTAGTTGTCCCAATCCTGCATACGTTTGGGAACCAGAAACGTATCAATGGCATGGCCAATGTCGCGCTGGCGACGTTGGAACGCACCCCGCTGCATTTGCTCGAAGCCGACCCCGGCGGCATAGTAGGCGCTGAAACCCAACAGCAGCCACGGGTCGGATTCCCGGTCTCGGAAAAAATCTATCCGTCGCCGCAGACTGTCGAACTGAAAATTGCCCGGGTGAAATTCGATCCAGTCCCAATCATGATCAATGTGGCCGAAACGGTCGCGAATGGCCGGGCGGAGTTTCCAATCGGTCTTAAGCGCTTCGGGCCAATTCTGTCCGAGCAGCGAAGCTACATCGGCGACGAGAAGGTCTTCCTCGATCGCGGCCTCTCCTCCGTCAAACTTTGCGCGCAGTTGATATGCCCCCGGCGGTAGTGATTTAGCCAGCGTCACGGTTCGGCTTTCTTGAGGTCCGAGAGTGATCTCCTGGTCGATCGACGCGAGCGATCGGCCGCGCCAATCGCTGACGCGGGCGACGACCCGCCGTACGAGCGAATTTTTGGCGTCAAAGTTTACCAGCTTGAAGCGAATCTCCTCGCTACTCGCATAGACGTTGCTTTCCGACGACCGAATCGGCTGAATAACCACCCGCCGCCCGGGCGAAATGTGCGCCTGCAGAGAGATATCGTCGACAAAAAGCGTCCCCTTCGCGGGAACCGCCTCCGTCGCGTCTACGGCAAGGTGAACCCCGAGCGGATAGTCCGGCAGCCAGCCAACGACCTGCTTTTCCTTCCAGCGTGGCGGGATAGGCGGCAGATAAAACGTCAATTTGCGCCAGCCTTGGAAGTCGATTCGCACGGCCGACTGGGATCGGCCGGCGGCGGTCAAACCAGAGGCGGATGCCGCCGATCCACCGACACGTGGAAAAAAGAAATCCCACGTCCGGCTCTCGAGTCCGTGACTCACTCCGCGTTGATCTCCGATCAGCGGATAAAACCAAACACCCGATCCGTCGCCGTGGACCCAAACCGAGATTTCCGTCGGAATTCCAGCAACTGGCGGGTCAATGGAAACAAATTGCGTCTTTCCCGCCTGTTTGTCCCAGTCAATTGCTAGGCTCCGCTGACCGGAGTGCTTTTGCGCCGTACTCGTGCGGGCGGCCATTTTTCCGGGTGGCGGCGCGTTGCTAATCCCCTCGCCGCGCAGCCCCAAAAAACCGCGATCCATTTCGAAGTCCGCAAGTTTGATAATGCTATCCGGTCGGGATAAAACGATCGCCCGTTTTGCCATCGCAGAAACATCCTGCACGTCACCGGCCACAACTTCCAGCCGCAGGGGTGCCGCATGTTTTGCAATCTCAACCGCGTGTGCGGACAGGTCGATGCGAAAAGTCTTCGCGGCCTCCGCAGCAAGCTTAAATTGCCCGCTGCCCGATGCGATGGTCACATCGTCGCGATCCAACAGCGTCCAGTCGGCGCGGACTTGCCGGGCTCCCCTGCGTAACCCGTTTTGCAGCGTAACCGCCGCACCGTGTTTGGTGCTGTAGACATGATTCGGATCATCGTAACCGAGATGCACGTTCAAAGTTTCCGACGCGGGCGACTGCGTGGTGACGAAGATTGGGCCAACTTGAAAATTTTGAGCCGCAGCCTGCGAATCCGCCGCCGGTTGACCCGGAATGACGTGCAAGCAAGTCAACTCGATCGGAAAATCGACTCCCAGGGTCGATCCGCCCGGCAGGTTTGTGCCCAGGCCGCCACCAGGCAGAGGCACTTCGAAATATCGCCAGCCGTTAAAATCCAACGTGCAGATTTCCCGCTCTCCCGAGGCGAATTCAGCTCCGTTAAAAAGCCGCGCCCAACCACGATTCCAAAAGGAGCCGAGGTTCGAATAGTCGAGGAACATCGCGCGCAGCACTGCATTGGTTCCGTTGCCCTTGATCCAGAAACCTGCCTTGTAAGCGTTTCCCGGAAAGAACCGGTCGTGGCCGACATAGACGGCGGTTTCGCCTTGATAGTCGATTCGCATGGCGAATCGGTTCTGCTGGAGTTTACGCTTTTGCGTATCGCCGTCAGCCTGGGGCCCTAACTCTAAGGGAACCCGCGAGATTGCCGTCTTCGTATCGACAAACGGCGTACAACGCTGCCCTTCGCCATGCGTCCAACTGTGCAGCCAGCCATCGTAGCCCCCTTTAATATCGTACCGGGCCGTTCGCCAGCGGCCGAAAACGTCCGACATGTCGTCGAACAGTAGCCGGTTGTTGCCCATCACAATCGTGTAGTCGAATTTCTTCGATACTTCGACCAGTTCGCCCGAGAGGATATCACCACTGATTTTGAATGGCGGCAAAAAAGAGGCCAGCGCGTCGGGCTTCAACTCCAATTTGGTCTCTTTGCCTTCACCCGCCGCCAATTCTATGGCCAAATCACGATCGACCACTAGGTTTTCGTTACGGTCGGTCATCCGCACCCGGGCGGAAACCTGGGTGGCGATGTCGTGAAAACTGCGTACATCCAGAAACAACGTAACGTCATCGCTGAAATCGCGTGTCGTCGGGCCAAGCAGCCCGACACCAAATGTGGCGGAATGCTTCGCCTGCGGCGGAAGCAATCGCATGTCGTCGAGCCAAATCCGACCACTGAGTTTCGGCTCGACTGCCGGTTGGTCACTGCTACTCGGCGCGGCAATCACCTGCAACTGATGCAACCAAGCATCGTAATTCGCGGCGCCGGATACGGCAGATGCATTCAATTCAATCTCGCGCCAGCCTTCGAAATCCAGCACGAGTGGTTTGTTCGGAGTATCGACGTCGGCAACGGCCAGATTGAAATTTTTATGGCCGCGGTAGAGGCGCCGGCCTTGGTCGTCGTAATATCGCTCGGCCTGGCGCAGAACCAGCAGCAATTGGTTGCCCGACCCTTCGGCTTTGATCCAGAGTTTGAGCGCACCGGACCCAGGCACTCTGTACCGCAATTCGGGAAACAATAAGTCCGCACGTCTCTGCTTCGGGTCGATCTGGTAATCAAACCGCGCTGCGGCCAACCCAACCCGAGCATTGTCGTTATCAACCGACCAATTCATTGCCCCTTTGCCCTCGATCGGCGCAGTAAAGTTTTCAACAAGCCAATAGCGAATCGGCCCGTCCTCTTCAGCGATCGACACGAAATCGCCGGAAAAAAGGCCCGCCGAAAAAAACGCATAGACCAACAAGCGTGTCATCTTTATGCCATTCATTTTTTTGTCGCGATCTCCGGCGCCTGCCACACGCCGACTTGGCTGCGGAATTCCGCGAACGTGCGGTTGCCGTATTCGACGATATTGACCCGTCGCTGAACGAAGTAAAGGCGGTCTTTGTACACCGTAATGTCGACCAGATTCCCGAGCGGGCTTGGCGGAACAAAGCGGCCGTCCGCTCGTCCGTCTTGGCGGCGCAAAACGTGCAGCGCCGATTCGGTCGGCACGAGGATCTGCGTCTGCGTGGCGACCGACTGTCCGGAGAGCCGCGAGCCGAGATTACGCTGCCAGCGGACTCGGCCGTCGTGCCCTACTAGCGCCGCGACACCCTGATCCGTGACAAACGTCACGCCGTCTGCGGTCACTACCGGGCAACGGCTGATATATCCGTCGAGTTTTACCGACCACAACCCCCGGCCGCTGGCGGCATCGAGCGCATGTGCCGTGCCTTGTTCGTCGCCGATGTAAATCCGGCCGTTGGCCAGTGCGGGGCTGGTTCGCGAATACGGTCCAATCGGCGATTTCCAAACTAAACTGCCGCTTCTGGCATCGACACTGTAAACATGGCCGTCGTACGAAGCGAAGAAAACCCTGGCCGTAAGATTACCCGCAAACGACAGCACGGGCGCACTGCGGATTTTTCCGCCCGTGGCAAATTCCCAAATCAAAATTCCTGAATCGATATCCACCTTGTACAACCGGCCGTCATCCGATCCGAAATAAACGTCGTCTCCATCCGGCACGGGCGAGGAATACACGCGGCCACCGGTTTTGAATCCCCATAAATACGCGCCGTTGTCGGCCACTGCGTGCAGTTTATGATCGGCGGCGCCGACGAGCATCCGCCCGCTGTAGTGCGCCGGCGTACTGGTCAAACCGACGGTCTGCAACAGCCGCGTTTTGTCCCAACGAAACTGGCCGCTGTCGTTGCGAACGAGCGGTTTCAGACCACCCCAGTTGCTCACGCGGCCCTCACCGTCCCGCACCAGACCGCTGGGGTCGCCAATGTTGTATCGGTCGTGAAAGATCGTCCCGCTGCTGTGGAACGCGGCGTTGTGGTGCTGCAAAAACACCTGGCGGTAGTTGCCGACCATATCGGGCGGTAGGTTTTGGCGCACGTGCGCCGGTCCGCCCATGAACATTGGCACTCCATCCGCATCGTTGGGAAAGCCGCGTCCACCGACGTCGGGCCCGCCGAGCGGACCGTAAAGCTCAACCTCGGTCAGACAGTCGGACAGCGCCGGATGTTTACCCGGCAGGATCTTGATCGAATCTGTGAATACCGGTTCCGGCAGATGAACCACAATAAACTGCCGTCGGTTGCCGCGGACGATCCCGACCGTCTTCGGTACAGGTGGCTGCAGCGCGAAATCGTTGGCCAGGATGCAGATGAATTCGTATGCGTTGTCGGGCGTCGCATTGTTCAAATACAAGACGACGTGCGAGATCCACGCCGGCTCTTGCAGCACGGCGCTGAAGCCGATCGGATCGGCCAAGCCAATCCAGCGCCGGCCGAGGTCGTCCTGACGGCCGTTGTGCAAAAAAGCCTGCTCCTGCAAGTAAATCGTGCGCGACGACGTGCCGCCCTGGCGGTAGGCGGCGACGTGATTTTGCTCCATTAATTTCTCGCGCAGTCCCGTCGGCAGCTTGTCGTACTTGACGCGGACATCGTCGACGAACGTCGGCTCAACTTCGTGCAATTCTGGGTCGGCCAACAGATTTGCGGATGGAAATCGGACCGCTCGCAAACTCACATCGTCGACCAGCACGACGCCGCCCTCGGCTTCAAACAGCACGGACATGGCCTGCGTGTCCGACATCGACTTGACCGCCAAGCGACCAAATGCCCACTGCCCCGGCCGACCACGGAACACGGAAGCGGTGTCGCCGGGCCCCGCGGCACCGACGAGTTCGCAACCCGCAGCAAGATTTACGCCGGGCGAATCGGTCTTGAACCAGAACTCCAGCAGATACGTCGCCGACGGGATCACCTTCCGCGCAACCTGCTGGCCGACAGATTGGCTGGCGCCAAGTTGCAGCCCGCGGTTACCGGAGCGGCCGACGGCGACAATTTCAACCGATTCGCCTGCAGTATTCCAAACACCAACCCCCGCCCTCTCTGGGGGATCGTCCGGGCGTTCTCCCCCGCGCCGCGGCACTGATTTAGTGGTTTCGAACCCGCCGTCGGCCAGTTGCTCGATTCCCATCCGCAGGACACCATCGTATTCGCCAGGTCGATCCGTTCCCGTATCAAAAACGCGAATTGCCGCTTTGGCATCGCGAAGATTTGCCGCCAGAATGTGCGACCTGTAGTCGCCAACCGGCTTGCTGTACAAATCGCGAAGCCGCTTTTTCCAGCGGAGTTTCCCCGCCGCGTCCAACCGCACGATCATCCCATTATTGGTAGCGGCAATTAGTTCGTCGCCAATCGGAAACAGCTTTGCGCCAAAACGCACGTTTGTTTCCCACAGCGTCTTGCCGTCCGCCAAAGAGATGGCGCGGATTTTACCAAAAGGATTGACACGGTAGATCCGCTTTCCATCCGCACTGGACGGGTACGATTGCAAACGGTCATCACCCACTCCCCAGCTCAACGACTTTTCCGGCACCAGCCACGGCTCGGCGGCGTAGTTCTCCCAAACTGTTTCTCCGTCGGCCGACAACATCCGCGTGTAATTGGGCAGCCGTTGCAGGCCGGAAGGAGGCTTCTCGTCGAGCACGGTAACCGGGCTGTTCTTGCGCCCTAGTCCGGAATTCAGCTTGTATTCACCGATCTTCCCGTCCAACTGCATAGCCGCTTGGAATGGGCCGATGTGCGTAAATGGTAAATTCGAATTGGCGGGCCAACTCACCCGTACGTCCGGATTGCCGCTACTGCCTCGGTCGTCGAAAAACGAGGCGCGTACCTCGCCGCTGCGGGCGTCGATGATCTGCGGACGATGCCCCCAAACCGTGTAGTAACCGCCGAAGCCGATCGCCGAACCGATCACGCGGATTTCACTGTACGCCAGCCGCCCGCCATCCGGACTTATGGCGACGTTCTTAATTCGACAATTTTGTATAAAACTCGCTGCGTTGGTCTGTTCGGCTTCCTGACAGTATTCGGCAATTACCGGCAATCGGTCGTGGAACCACATCCGCTCGCCCTCGTAGGTTACCGCGAGCAAACCAGTTCTGCCCCGGACAAGAATTTGCCGCAACTTGGGATTGAAGTTGAAACCAACCTTGGTCGTCACTGCCCCTTCTCCGCCGTGGAAGGTCGGCCATTCGGTCGCGGAGAATTTTTTGAAAACCCTGCCGGTCGCCGCATCGATCAAAAAGGCATAATAACCACGACCGGTGGCGGCAACGACCTTCTTTCCGCCGTCGTACCAGCGGGCAAAGTAAACGTTGTGCTCCGGAAGAAACGTCTTCCACATCAGCTCGCCATCGGCAGAAAAACAGAAGAGGTTCTGGCCGTAGCCGAAAGTCCCCACCAGCGTGCGGCCGGTGGCCGGATCGACGTCAAGCGATACGACAAGATCTTCATTGCTAATCGCTTCACGGTAGCTTGATGGGGAACGGTCCGTTTTGTTAGCGGGCGCCAGTTTCGCGGCGGCGTCGGGCGTACCGAGTTGTATATTGGGGTGGACCGCATCGCGGGATGGATTGGCAAAGCGGCCTTGATTCGCTGCAATTTCTAGCAGCGCATCGATACCGCGATGCAATCCGCCGTCATCCGACGCCAAAACACAAACCGTGTCGAAGTAATTGGAAAATGCCCGCCGCGCCCAGCCGACCAGACCGCGTCCGGCGCCGGGAAAATTGTCGGTGAGCGGTTCGGCCTGCACATCGGCGGTGATGATTGCTTCGATGAGGCTGTTTTCGTAACGCTTGCCGATCACGATGACGGGCGCTTCGACGAAGATACTGGGCGCTATCAGCCCGCCGCGCCAGTCGCGGCGGCCATCGACGTTGGCCATTCCGCCAGCGAGCATCTCACCAATAGGGATTACAAAAACGTCGTTGTAGTTGACGATCTTCGCGCGAATGCCGTGTCGTTTGAGCCCGGAGCGCAGCCGCTCGGCCAGCGGGCCGATGTGAGGCGTCTGGCGGTCGTCGATGACAATATTGATATCCTTGTCATCCGACTTCGTCGAACGCCCCAGAAATTCGGCAATTCGCGTCTCATCGCGAAGCCAAACTTCTCGTTCGTCGAGTTTCGCCAGTGGCAAATCGCCGGCAGTCACGTTAATGGTCGCTTCGGACCACGCGCCGCTGATGAGTTCACGGACACGCAATCTCCAAATGCCCGGTTCGGTATTCACGGGTATTGTGTACGCGCCGCGGTACTGCGGCGCCGCAGCGCGGAAGACTTCGTAGATCAAATTGCCACGGGGCGTGCGAAGCTGAACTTCGAGCGGAAAGCCGGCGTCGATCGGCTTGCCTTGGGCGTCGCGGACCGCAACGCGGTAATTCAAATCACCGCCGGTCGAAACGGTTGACGGCGCCTCCAAGTGGACCCGGTCGATCGCGGCGGGTAGAAACGCGTAAATCTTGCCGGGATAGTACCGCAAATCGGCTTCGAGTGTTTGCCAAACTGTCGTCGCCTCACTTCCTGGCGGAGCTTTTACGTCGCGACGCGACGCGATTACTTTCATTCTCTTCATTTCCAGCATGTCGTAACAAACTTCGCCGGCTTTGGGAAAACTGAGCGTCGGCGTATCCGGTGCCTGATATAGCGTCTTGTGCAAACCCGTGAAATTCGTCGGCGCGAAGTTCGATACAACCAGGTACTTCCCGCTGCGGCTACGCAGCCAGTCGGGACCTAGGACCATGCCGTGTTCCGCGGCGGGCGGAATGTGCTGTTTCAGGAAATCGCCAACCAAAACGGTCGTCTTTTCGCTGAGTTCGAATACCTCGTCGAACGTCGAATCGATGTACTTCGGCCACGCATTGCGCATACCGTCGTCGAACTCCCCAAAGTCCGAATCGAGCCGTCGCAGACCTTCGATCGGCAACTTACTGCCGCGCTCGGCGACCAGTAGCTTGCCGTCATCGGCCAGGCGCCTGAGCGATTTCAGAATGTTGCCGGGAACTTCGTCAGCAATCGTAAAATTTGGAATGAAAATGACGTCATAGTCGTGACCTTCGCCGGCCAAAATTTGTTCGTCGTAAAGAAAATCGGCCGGAAATCCGGCCCTCATGCAGGCGGCCCACAGCCCTTCGCATTGAAAGGGGGCTTTGGCCGCTTTGTGCAAACCGAGGTGATCGGCCTTGCGGCTATAGTAGATCGCCACCCGCTTGTAACCTTTGTCACAAGCCCGTAATAAATCTCCATAGGGCTCACAAAACCGAGCGGTGCAGTCGCGCAGGGTGTCGGCGTGATCGATATAGGTGGGTTCTTGCGGCCGTGTCTGGCATTCGAAGTACGTGATGCCCTCCACCTTCTGCGACAATGCGAAAAAAACCTGCCGCATGACGTGCCGCTGGAAGAGCGCGGGACCGCTATGCGTGTGGACCTGGGTCCAAACGTCAAGCGGACGATTAACGCTTCGAGCGGGCGGCACCGGCCCGCCGATAGGCCTGGAGGCCGGCGGCTGCGGCTGGCCGGGTCGCGTGTTCTTAGTCCGCGTCCGCAACACATCCGCCAAGATCGGCGCGTAGATCGGCCGGTCTCCGTAGCCGCCGTCCTTGTACATTACGGTCGCCGCAATATCGAGATCGCGGAACATCGTAGCCGTATAGCCGTGATCGCCCATCCGGTTGCCGTTACCACCGCCGTACCTCTGCAGCGTGAAGTTGCGGCTGGACTGCATGACCTCTTTGGCACCACGGGCCGTGCGGGCGGAGAAATTCGACCACTCCCAATCTTCGTGCTCGGCCCGTGTGCGAAACAGGGCTAAATCCTTACCGTCGCGCGAACCGGGCGGACGGGCGAGAAAACGATCCAATCCGCGCATCGCGCGGTCGCTACTCATTCCCGGATGGCGGCGGCGATAATTGACCTCTTCCTGTTGGCGAAAATAATCGACGATAATGCCCGGGGTATCATGGTCGAGCGAATGCGTGAATTCGTCATAAAGACAAACGCCTTCGAATACTGGGCTGTGCCGCATTGAGGCCACTTCCAGACTCGTGAACCGCTCGCACAGCGCGGTGAACTTTTCGCCGCGCGGCAGCATTTGGTCGTGGTGCGTGAACATATTTTCCCAGAATCGCAGGTTCTGCTTGACACACGCGTTGAGGAATCGATCGCGGTTGCTCGGCTGGTAATACGACTCCCAAGGGCCCAGCTGCGGCCGCTCGCGGACGAGCGCCTCGATTGCCGACTGGCTGCGGTGAATCCGATGCATGGAATAGGTCATGCCCTTGAACGAGTTATAACCGGCGGTTCGAATCGCGCGGGCCAGCCGATCCGCGCCTTCGCCGGTGGTGAGCACCTTGCTGTAATCGGGGGATAACGTGTTGTACTTACCGATCAGCACGTTGGCGAAATGCGTTTTCGGATCCGGTTCGACAATCTCGAATTCCAGCGGCCGCGAATCGTATTTGCCGATTCGCGCAGCCGCCGTATAACGCCCCGGAGCAAGTTTTCGGCTGGTTGCGGCGTCTAATCGAATGATAAACGTGTTACGCGTAACGGCCTTCTTCGTCGCATGCGAAAGCAGCGGAATCGTACGTCCGCTTGAGTCGGTAATCGTGAATTCGAATTTTGTACCGACAGCAATCTTAGCCTGGCCCTTATCCGATAGCCCCCGTTGACGCGTCGGATTAATATCAACGGCGGCAGCAATCCAGAATGACTCGCCGCGGAAATAGGCATCGCGGCCGCGCTGGGTGAACAACCCCACGCCGATCGACTCGCGTCCGGTAATCGTAATCCACTGGTCGGCTAGGAGTGGCAAACTGTCCGGCGTCGCCGAGCGGACACCGAACCGCAGTTTGTAGACACCGGGCGATATCGGCGGCACGGTAAATGAGAACTCAGCAGCGGAACGGCTCTTGGCGGTCAGTTTCAATTCCGTCCACCCACCTCCGTCGAACGATTGAATCCGGCCGAACCGCTTCGCGTCGGCGAGTGGGTTGACCGCGTTGACGCCGTCAATCTGATTTGCCTTTTCTTCCACCCGGGCTTGAACGCCTTCCAGCACGGCCGAGGCTCGTTCAAATTCCGTCAATTGCGGCGCGATTTTCTTTCGCTCGGCGGCTAGGATCACCTGCTGCTCGGCGACCGCAGCCTCGTCGATCGGATTCGCCTTTTGTCGCTTGGCCAACTCGGCTTCCGCTTTGCGGAATACCGCATCAACCAAACTCAGCTTCTCCTGCGAAATCTCCAATTTTCGCTCCACTGCCTTCAGTTCGGATTCGATAATCGCCAACTCCTCTCGCACCAGCTTGGCTGCCGTCGCCTCAATGGCGCGAATGCGGACAGTCGACTGCTTGCCCGATATGAAGTGCCGCGAAGCCATCTCGACGACCATGCCGCGTTGCGTGCCGATCTGCGAATCTGCAAAATCGACCGACATGCTCTTGGCCGGCAAATCGGTAAGTCCGCCGTCCAGACGAATCGTCGGACCGTACTCCGCCACACGAAAGTCGTAAGGTTCTTGTCGTGGATTGAGAGAAAAATACTGGATCGCCCCCGCGTTCTTTTCGTGCCACCTCAGGCCCTGGTACGCGATCACAGCCTGTGTGCCCGCCGCGCCGACCGCCGGAAAACGGTACTTCGGGATCTCGATCAGGTGGCCGTCGGTGCGAATCGCCCCGAGTCTCTTGCCGCCACCGGCACTAGGCACGACACCATCAGCGTTGACGTGAAACGTTAGCCCAATTGGGTGCAACAGATAGCCTTTGCCTACGGAGTGGGCCGGCAGCCAAAGCGTGAGCGGCGCGAATGGATAAGGAACCTCACCGTGGTCGCCGGGCGGTTTGATTTCCACCAGCAGTTCGCGATGTTTGCCGGCGACTTTTCCGTCGCCATCCGCCGTGGCGTCCAGCGCCAGCGCATGATTGGCCTCGCGGACGGTGATATTCGGCAGCCCGGATAATTTTCCGCCCCAATCCGCGTTCGGAAAGTATGCCCGAACCGTGACCGGATACGCTTTGATCTTAATCACGTTGCCCGCGACGATTAACTCAGGATCGTTTGTTTTTATTTTTCCCTGTTCATCAATCGTGAAGCGATGCTCACCGGGCCAAATCGTGTGTTCGCCCGCCGCGAGCTCTTTGCGTGCGACTGGATGCCGGCCTATATATTTGCCTTTGTAAAACCGCTCGAAGATTAGCTTTGACTGATCCGGTTTTTTCGCCTCGTCGTCCAAGATAATATTCCGCGGCCAAACGCTTTGATCGAGACCGACGATCTGCACCTGCGTGCCCGACGAGGTAGCGACCGCATCATGTATCCAGCGCGTGTGAACGCGATTATCGACGCTAACGTCGGGGGCATCGTGAACGACAAGTTGTAATTCAACTTCGGCGGCCAAGACCGGTGTGCACGGCAACAACAAGAACAGAAAGACTCGCCAAAGAAAAAACAGAGAGCACGAAAATACACTTGTGGTTTTCAGCTTCATTTTTCTGTCATCCATTCTTCTGCCGCCTTCCCGCTGCCGCTCAGTGCGTGTAGACATACAGGAACCAGTTGGTAATCCACTGGTACATCTTTTCCCGCTGGCTGTTATCCCCCCCGTGACCGATGCCTTCACCGATCGGGTTGCTGGCGCTGGGCGGAGTGGATATTTCCCAGCCGCAGCCGTCGTCGTTGGGGGTAAAGAAGACCGCCGGTCGACCGTCGATCAAAAAATACTGCCACGGTCTCGTGTC
>JAYGDO010000005.1:0-2329 GCA_046582885.1 Pirellulales bacterium
GAGTTCCCCAGACTTGACCGAGTTTGCGTTTGCCACCGTCTCCATCTAAATCGAGATCGTACGCTTTGACGCCGAGGAAACCGATGGTATTGCAGATCAGGAAATCACCCTGCATATCTTCCGGAAAATGCCCGGAAGAGAGAATCGCGTCGGCCGCGACCGGGCGGAATTGTTTTTGGAGCAGGATGTGCATCCTGAAGCCCTTGCCCTCGGGACGTACCTGGAACGATCGCCCGCCGGTGCCATCGTTCGCATAGCAATAGCCCCAATAGTCAAAGCTGGTTCCGTGCGGGTTGGGCGAGTTTCCGGCGTGGGGAGTGATCGTAAAGGTGCGGGGATCAAAACGATACATTCCCGAACTGCCGACGTTGACGTTCCTGTTCCAGGGCGTCTCGTGGTTGTGGACCAAGAAAATACCGCTCTGCCAGTAGATGCCTCCATCGGGACCGTAGATCAGATTGTTCGCCGCATGGTGTGTATCGGATGTTCCCAAGCCCTGCAGAAGGATTTGGCGTACGTCGGCTTTGTCGTCGCCGTCGGTGTCCTTGAGAAACACAAGATCGGGTCCCGAGGTGACGACCACGCCGCCGCCCCAAAACTCAAAGCCAAGCGGGTTATTTACGTTTGCGAAGATAATCCGCTTATCCGCTTTGCCGTCTCGGTCCGTATCCTCAAAAATCATGAGGCTGTCGTTCATCTTCTTGCCCGGTTCCCACTTCGGATAAGTATTCCAGGATGCGGCCCAGAGACGCCCCTTGGCGTCAACCTGCATCTGGACGGGGTTCGCCAGATCCGGAAACTGTTTTTCCGAGGCGAAGACGTTGAGCTGAAAGCCCTCGGGAACGGTGATCTTCGCGACACTCTCTAACGGGCTCAGATAGGAAGTGTTTCCCTCTTTTGAGGCATTGGAACTCTTGCTCTTTCCCCCCACATTCGAGATGACCTTGATCGGCTTCGGCACGTTGCCGTCATCGAGCTGGTATTGCTTACCGCCCGCCGCGGCCCAGACCGCCTTGTCGCGATTAGCCGTCAGCACGTCCAGCATGACCAACTCGTGCCTCAGGACATCGGCATTGCTCTGGCCATTGACGAAACGAAGGCCTGAACGCCCCCCCCAGACATCGTTGCCATCGGTCGCACGGTAACGGCTGTGCCAGTGCCAGTTCTTGTCTTTCACCGCAGCACGGATTTTGGCGAGCTTGTCCTCGGCGGAAGCGGTTTTACCGAGCAGCGCTTTGGAGATGATGTCCGCAAGTTTGCGGTAGCCGCCTTCGTTGAGGTGGACACCGTTGATGGTGTATCGCTCGGAGCTCGATTGAAACAACTGAAACGTCGGAGCGAAAATGTCCACAAAGGTCGCGCCGCTTTCCGCGGCGGCCCGCCGCGTGGCTTCGGTATAGGCCGCCAAGTTCGCATTTTGCTGATTGCCGTTCGGGAGATTCGGATCTCCGGTGTTTTCAAACGCGATCGGGCTGAAGAGAACAAACCGGGGATTCTTGCCCTTTTCTTTGCTCCACTCGCGGCACCGCGTCACGACGTTACTGAGTCCGGCTTGGTACTTGTCGGCGGCACTCGGTCCGTTGTAGGACTCGTTGTAGCCGAAGAAAGTAAAGATCACGCTGGGCCCGACGTGTTTCAGGTAATCCGCCTCACTCGTGAAACCTTTGTTACGGGGACTCTTGTTATCCACATCGCCCGAGAAGCTCATGTTGCGGAAGCTAACATCGAGGCCTTTCAATTGGCTCTGCAGAACCGTCTCAACCCAGCCCTCGTGCTGCATGCGGTCAGCCAGACCGTTACCATAAAGGGCCACAACGTCATTTTTTTCAAAGGCGAATGGACTTGGCTTTTTGGCCGCTTGCGCGAACAAAATTGATGGCAGAGCACAGAGCACGAGCGATAGAGCTAAGCATGTCTTCAGCATGGTGTTTCTTCCGGTATGTTGGTTTTTTCAAAAAATAAAGCGTTGCATGAATCTGCATCCCCAATAGCTTTACGATTGTAAATCGACTCCATCGAGACTCGTAGGTATCCAGAGCAAGATTTTTGCTGACCCACTCCAGGGAGGCATCGAGGATCGTGGCCAGCGAGTCAGAGGGGACGACCCGCTTTGCTAGCTGGGCCATTAGCCTGTAATAGCGTTGTCATGCGTGTCTCTTGTTTTCTTGCTCTGGCTACGCCGCTTGCGGGAATGCTTATTTTAGGCCAGCAAAGATCACAACTCAAGATGGACAGCAGTCGATCATTCTTTCGAAACGCTGGTCGATAGAATTGTTAAGTCAGTCGCCTCGGCGATGTGCCGATTCCCGTAGTCGGCGAAAGGACCATG
>JAYGDO010000116.1:0-2231 GCA_046582885.1 Pirellulales bacterium
CGCGTCGCAGCCCGCTTTGTTACTGGTCAGGGTTTCCTCGTCCTGGTAGTAATCGTTAAAACGGCCTCCGTCGCCGATGCGTTCTGCCGACACGGCCGCGGCGGCCATCGAGATCAACGGAAAAATCGCGGCCAGAAACGCGAATCGCCTTACATAGAACTTCATTACCGGATCCTCTCTAAGGAAGCGGGGGAGTGTTTTTTTCTTGCGTCGGATCGCCGGTACCGCGCTATTGTCAACTAGCCGCGAACCTAGACGACTCACTACAACTGATCGGACCCGTCTTTCTCGGACATTCAGTTTCGTGAATACAAGCACTACAATCCCGCACGTCCACACAGTCGTGCTTAAATGCCCTATTTTCCGGAACGGCCGGTTAAACTGGGTGGGCGGCAAAGATTGTGCGGATCGACCGCAGGCGGTTAGAATATTTCTGCCAGGTGGGTTGCCACAGGAAACGGGACAAAAGATGAAGAAAAAATTAACGAACCCCACCTTCGCGGGGGTGATTGTCCTGGTCGCCCTGTTGTTTTTCCCCGGTAGACAGCAGCTCCGGGCGGCGGGGTTGCCCGAAGGCGTCACCAATTCGCAGAAGCCGGGAGAGAACCCGCCTCCGCCCGCCGAATCGCTAGCCAAGATTCAGCTGCCGAAGGGTTTTCATGTCTCGCTGTTCGCCGGCGAGCCCGATGTGGCCCAGCCGATATCGATGGCTTTCGACGATCGGGGGCGCCTGTGGGTCGCTGAATGCTATTCCTACAAAAAGTGGCAAGCAGTCGGCCGGGACCGGATTTTGGTATTTGACGACACCGACAAGGACGGGCGGTTTGACGAGCGGAAGATATTTGCCGACAAGCTGGCCAATTTGACGGCCATTGAACTGGGTTTTGGCGGCGTCTGGGCGTGCTGTGCGCCGAAACTGCTTTTTTTCCCCGATGCCGACCGGGACGATCGACCGGACAGCGGGCCCGAGGTGAAACTGGTGGGCTGGGATACCGAAAAAGTTTCCCACAACATCGTCAATGGATTGACCTGGGGGCCGGATGGGTGGCTGTACGGCTGCCATGGAATTCAGGGGCAATCCGACGTCGGCACGCCGGACACCCGCCCACAGATGCGCACCGCGCTAAAGTGCGGTATTTGGCGCTATCATCCCGTCAAGGAAACCTTCGAGGTTGTCGCCCATGGAACAACGAATCCATGGGGGCTGGACTTCGACGAATACGGACAGGGATTTTTTACCAATTGCGTGATAGGTCATCTCTGGCATCTGATACCCGGTGCCCATTACAAGCGGATGTACGGCGAGGATTTCAACCCGCATGTTTACGCGTTGATGTCTCAGTGTAGCGATCATCTGCACTGGGGCGGTGGAAAATGGAATGACTCGGGCAATGGCGAACGCCGCCACAGCATTGCCGGCGGCGGTCACGCGCACGTCGGGGCCATGATCTATCTTGGCGACAACTGGCCCGAGCGGTATCGCGGCACGCTGTTTACCTGCAACCTGCACGGCAATCGGCTCAATAATGACATCCTCAAACGCAAGGGTTCCGGTTATGTGGCAACGCACGGCAGGGATTTTCTACTGGCCAACGACCCCTGGTTTCGCGGGCTGGAGGCCAAGTACGGACCGGATGGCGGAGTGTTCATTAACGACTGGTGCGACTTTGGTGAATGCCACGACAACGATGGCGTGCATCGCACCAGCGGCCGGATTTACAAAGTTGTTTACGGCAAGCCAGGCGCGGTGAAGGGAAAGTTGGATTTGGCCACGTTAACCAACGGCGAATTGGTCAAACTGCAGTCGCATAAAAATGCCTGGTATCCCCGCCACGCCAGACGGTTGCTGCACGAACGCGCAGCGGTCGGTCGCGACATGTCCGACGTCCGGGCGGCGGTGGAGCGGCAATGGCTCAACGAAAAGCTCGACACGGCGGCGCGGCTGCGGAGTTTGTGGACATTAAACGTCAGCGGCTGCCTCGATGCCCCGCGCGTAGCGAAGTTGCTGACGCAGGAGGACGAGCATCTTCGCAGCTGGGCCGTACGTTGGCTGAGCGAACAGCCAAGAATGGACGATGCGGTTATCGAGCCGCTGGCCGGGATGGCGGCGAACGATCCATCGTCGCTGGTGCGGCTGCACCTGGCGTCGGCACTGCAGCGGATGACATCGGAACACCGCTGGCTGATTGCCGAACGGCTGGCGAGCCACGCGGAGGACGCCGATGACCAGA
>JAYGDO010000124.1:0-2704 GCA_046582885.1 Pirellulales bacterium
CAAAAGCGGTGCGGGCATGTACGGCGATTTCGTGATGCAGGTCGATCACGTCGTCGGTCAGGTGCTGGGCAGCTTGAAGCAGGCAGGCACGAGCGACAACAGCCTCGTCATTTTTTCCAGCGACAACGGCCCCGTCTGGTACGACAAGGACACCGACCGCTTCGGCCACCGCTCCTGCGGCCCGTTGCGCGGCATCAAGGCCAGCGCCTGGGAAGGGGGCCACCGCATGCCCTTTATTGCCCGTTGGCCTGATCGGATTCCTGCAGGCAAAACCACGAGTCACACCATCGCCTTTGCTGATGTACTGGCCACTTTCGCCGAGGTGTCCGGTAAACGAAAACTCCCTCAAGACGCGGCTGAGGACAGCGTCAGTTTTCTCCCCGTCCTCCTGCATCCCGGCCGCAAACACAAGGCCCGCCCGCCCATCCTGCACGGGGGCAAGGTCATTCGCGACGGCGACTGGAAACTGATCGACACCCAGGGGGGGCGTGGCTTCGATGCGAACCGCAGGGTGAAATACGGCGTCGAGCTCTACAATCTGCAGGACGATCTCTCAGAAAAAAACAATCTCGCCGATAAAATGCCCGAGAAAGTAGAAAGTCTTCGGGCCAAGATGCGCCGGATTTTGGGCAACTAAAACTTTGAGCGAACCGCCGACCAATCAAGCAAGAAAACAATTTCGCATGACACGCCGATCCCTATCACGCACGCTGACCATTGCAGTTCTTCTCATACTGTCGAACTGGACGGCACTTGCGGCCGAGAAGCCGAACGTTGTTCTCATTTACATTGACGACCTTGGATACGGAGACATCGGCGCCTACGGATGCCAGGATATCCCGACGCCTAACATCGATCGGCTGGTCGCCGAAGGTGTCCGGTTCACCGCTTCCTACATCACCAATCCACCGTGTTGCCCGAGCCGATGTAGCCTGATGATGGGGCAGTACGGCCAGCGTTTCGGCAAGTACGGGATGTCCCGCGGGCTGTCGATTCCGGAGGATCGCCCGACGATGGCCAAGTTCCTTCGCGACCACGATTACGCAACGGGTCACATCGGCAAGTGGGACATTGGAACCAAGCTACAAGGCCCTTTGCAGGTGGGCTTCTCGGAGGTCGCAAAAAAACCGCCGAGTAAAAAATACGCCAAGGAAGAACTCGTGAAAGCTTCCGAGGCAGTGCGGAAGCAGTTCGGCAAGAAGAACTCAAAATACTTCTGCATCAACGAAGCGGGCGAGACCCAGTGGCTGACCGACTACGACGGCGACAACATGGTCGACTTCGTCGAACGCCACAAGACGGATCCGTTCTTTCTCTACTGGTCGCCCGCAGCCATTCACTCCAGCAACCAGGAAGCCCCTGCCAGCTTGACCGACCGCACGCAAGCCGAGGGCAAACGCCGTAAACTGGCTGGGGCCATCGTCTCCGTCGACGACCAGGTGGGCAAGCTACTGCGTTCGCTGAAGAAACACGGTCTGCGCAAAAACACCCTCGTCATTTTCTCCAGTGACAACGGAGCCAATGGTGGTGAGGGCGGTTCCTCCAGGCCATATGCGGGCGGCAAAGGACAAGGAACCCAGAAGGAAGGCTGGGTACGCGTGCCCACCATCTTCTCCATGCCCGGCGTGCTACCAAAGGGCAAAGAGTACCATGGCCTGATAGCCAACTTTGATTTTTATTCAACGATCGCATCGTTGACCACCGGGGAAATTCCCAAGCATTGCGACGGCGTGGACCTGATTCCCTATCTCAGAGATGATCGGCCCGGCCCGGCGCATGAATATCTCTTCTGGCTCAACAACCAGCCCGATGACGCGGTTCGCAGACATTTGATCGCCGTCCGCTGGCAGGATTGGCGCCTCTACAAGAAGTACGAAAAGGATCCCTGGCAGTTGTTCGATCTCAAGTCGGACCCCAGGGAAGAGCAAAACATCGCCGCCAAACATCCGGACATCGTCAAGCAATTGGCCGCGCAGCACGCCGCTTGGGCAAAGACCCTCGCTCCGCTCGGCAAGATTCCGAAAATAAGCGCCGGTGAGCCCATCATTTCCAGCGGTCACGGTTGGGCTTTTGATGCAGTGAAGGACAAAACGGAATGAAAAGAATTGGTGGCATGAAAATATGCATCCGCGTCGGTGAATCGCGACACTATGCCATGATTCGATTGCGCTACCACTTTGTTTGCTTGAGCCTCATTTTTGCATCGGCGTTTTGCCGTGCGGAAGCGGACCGGCCCAACATTCTTTTCATCTTTACCGACGACCACGCCCTCAAAGCGATCTCAGCGTATGGCGGTCCGCTTGCGGAGATTGCCCCGACACCGCATCTCGACCGCATCGCCCGGGAAGGAATGCTTTTCAGGCACTGCCTCGTCACGAATTCGATCTGTGCCCCTTCCCGCGCCGTGGTCCTTACCGGCAAGTACTCGCACCTTAACGGCCAACGGACCAACAAGGAGAGGTTCGACGGTTCACAACAAACGGTGCCCAAGCTGCTCCGCGTAGCTGGTTACCAGACGGCGATCGTTGGTAAATGGCATCTCAAGTCCACGCCCACGGGATTTGATCATTTCGAAGTGCTTAAAGGTCAGGGCCAATACTACAACCCGATGCTGCTCACTAATGGCCGGGAAGTGAAACATACTGGCTACACCACCGACATCATCACAGATCGGGCGTTGAAATGGCTTGAACAGCGCGACCAG
>JAYGDO010000135.1:0-1843 GCA_046582885.1 Pirellulales bacterium
TTCGACCGAAACCGTGGCGGTTGCGGCCGACGAGCGGGTGCTGGAAAGGGCGCTGCGGATCGACGACGAGGAGATCGAACTGCTCGAAGGACGCGGCGACGATGAAGCGGTGGCCGACGAACTGTTCGCCGAACTGTTCGAAGACGACGAACAACAAAACCCAGAATCGGAATCCTAAAACAGAGCCTGCGGGCTCCGGGTTTTTGTTTCCTCGGGGCGGTGACTTGGCGGAAAGATTTAACAGCCTGAACACGCCGTAAAGGGGCTGAGCGCGAAAAAAACTTTACATCGCGGATTGGTCGAGCAGCAAGAAACCCGGATTTATCGCCGACAACCGGCCCGGCGATACGCCGCGAGGCCGGGTCCGGATTCCGCGGCCGTAAGTCTTGTGGGGGTCGTTTTTTATGTTGAAAATCCACGGCCGGGGTGAAGGCCGTTTTGACCGGTTGTGCGGGGCGGCTGAGGGGGCCCGCGGCCGCGGCCCAGATATTTTGAAATTTCACGTACAAAATCGTTGCAGTTCAAGGAACCCGAAATTAGAGTAAATGCCAATCAGAAAATTTGACTAGTCATCGGCCGCCCGCAACGGGCGGCGCGAGCGCGCTGCAGCCCGCTCGCCGCTGGAACGAGAAGGTTACGGAACGAAGGAAGAGGCACCTTGGTTAACCACGTAACGTCTGTTTCGGTATCTAAATTTTGATCGATCATCTATCTCTTTCTCTTTGTGAAAGGTCCTAGCCGTGAAAAAGGGCATCCATCGCCGTGCGCGCAAACACGATCCGAGCCGCAAGAGTTCCGGGAATTGGTTTTCCCGACTTCGGGGCAAGAAGCGAACCTCGTGGGCCAAAGCTCGCAAGCATTACCAGACCGCTTTCCGCAAGCCGCTGCTGGAGAAACTCGAAGACCGCCAGCTGCTGGCCGTCGTCGGTTCGCCGCTGCACACGGCCATTACCAGTTTGAATCCAAGCCTGTACTACGGCATGGACGAAGTGGCCGGTAACACAGCCGTCAACGAGGGAAGCGCAGGGGGCGACGGGGTTTACCAGGAAGGTCCATCCCTCGGTACAGCTTCGTTGAATGCGCAGTTTGGAACGGGCGTCACCTTCCGGCATCAGCACGGCGACCGGATTGATACAAACGTCAATACTTCCAGCATTCAGGACGGCTCCGGCGAGTTTACGCAGATCGCCTGGATCAAACGCGTCGATAACTCGGGTGGCGATAGGTTTATTTTTGGCAACAGCGCCAATGGGTTGCACAACGGTATTCGCGGCAACCAAGCCTGGATGGGCTTCTGGGGCAATGACCTGGGCGGACCAAGCGCCCCGCCCTGGAACAACACCGATTGGGGGATGGTCGCCTTTCGTTACGACAACGGACAACAACAGATTCTCGATGGGCGGCCTGGGCACGATGCGGAAATTAGACAGGTCAATCAGCGTGGAGCAGGGCAACTCACCGCACACGGCAATTTGCGGATCGGGCATGCCAACAACGGCCAGTTTGGTGGCATTCTCGACGAGGTTGCGCACTGGAACCGCGCGCTGACCAATGCCGAATTGCAGAGCATCTACCACGCCGGTATCAATCCCAACTCGGCGCCCTCAATCGCCGAACTCGACGGCGATCTGATCCAGGGATACGTGCCTGGAAGCCCCAATGTGGCGATCGACGTTGCGCCGGCTGCGACCGTAACCGACGCGGAACAGTCGCTCAGCAACGGTCACCTGAAGGTGACGCGGACCAGCGGCGGCGAGGGCGTGGATCTGCTGACCGTCCGCGCGCAGCAGGGCGGCACCGGTCTGGACGGCGGGACGAACGAAGTGAGAGTCGCCGGCACGAC
>JAYGDO010000187.1:0-24625 GCA_046582885.1 Pirellulales bacterium
GCTCGTCGCCGATCTGATTGGCGAAACCGTCCCGAATCAATACGCCGCGAGTATTGGGTAGCGCGGCGGTGCCGTCGGCATCGGTTCCGATGTGATTGCCCTGCACAAGATTATTCTCACCGCGTTGGATCAACAGCCCGATTGTGTTGCCCGAAATCAAGTTACCGGCGAAACCGGCGCCGCCAAGGATATTCTGATCGGAGTCGAGAATCTTGACACCACGTGTGTTTCTAATGGCGGCGGTTCCAGCCGCATTCGTCCCGATCTTGTTGCCCAGCAGCAGGTTTCCACTGGCCGTTGTGCCGCGGATTGAAACGCCGTTTTTGCTCCCGGAGATCAGATTGCCGTCTCCCTCAGCGGCACCCCCGATTCGATTTTCGGGTCCGGCAGCGATGTCGATATTGACGAAGCGGTTTTTCAAAGCGGCTGTCCCTGCCGCGTTGGTGCCGATCATGTTGCCCGTGATCACATTGCCGGTCGAGCGTGGACCCTCGATGAAGATACCCAGATCATTGCCCGAAATTAGATTCTGGTGGACAAGGTTGTTTACGGCGTTGATGATATAAATGCCGGCCTCGCCGTTTCCAAGATCCTGCGTACCGGTTAAATCGGTGCCCAGATAATTATCCCGGACGGTTACGTCACTTTTCCGGCTGATAAAGATTCCATGCTCGTCGAATCGATTGATGGCAAATCCACGAATCGTACTGCCGCTACCGCCACCCGTGACCCTCAAACCGCTGACCACGTCGCCTGCGTTGCTGCCGTCCAACTCGATGAGAGGCGACCCGTCGTATCCAGTTTGTGTGGTAGCGTCGAGGACGACCGGATTCGAGAGATTGGGTAGCGGGCTCGCCGGTTGGATCGTATGCGGACCTGCACCGGGTAGATTAAAGGTGATAACATCCGGTTCAGCCGCCGTGTTGGACAGCGCATTGGTTTCATCGATTGCCGCACGAAGTGTACATGCTCCGCTGCCGTCGTCACAAACACCGTCCCCCCGGTTTGCATCCGCGGTATCGCCGATGGAATCTACCGTAAAGATGCGGTCGGGTACATGCAGCAGATAATCTTCGACTTCGCCGTCGGATGCCGGACCGGAGGGAATCAGCCCACCGGTGGAACTTAGCCGAAAACGGGCCGCGACCAGTCCACCCTGGGCGGCCACAGGCACCTGAACTTGAAATATATTGGTGCCGTCATTTACCGCTTGACTAGTAAAAATCTGTTCATCTGGATGTGCCCAGGTTCCGTCACCGTTCCAATCAACCCAACCGTCCAACGAGCCGCCGACACTGGCCGTGTCGGTAACCGTAACGGTGAACGGCAGCTGAGATCCTGGAAACAACGGACCATCGACGACCACGCCGTCGTCGTCGTTGTTACCATCCAGATCGTCTCCGTCGGCTGTTGGTGTCGCTTGGCCGTCGTCTTCGGCGTCGACTGTCCCGCCGAGAAAAAATCTCGCGGTGATATTGTGCACAGCTCCATCGTTGACGTTGAGGGTTGGATAACTGGGATCTGCCGCATCGCCCAAATCGAGCGCCAGAAACGGAATGGTATGGTTGCCACTGAACTCAGAAGTATTGCCGTTTCGATCGGTTGCGGTTGCCACAAGTTGGTCACTGACGGAGATGCCGCTAACCGAGTCGATCGTAATCGTTTTGCCCACGCCCGCGTTACTGTAGGTGTCGGAACCCAAAAACGACTGGCCCTCTTCGCCATCGCTATCCGCTCCGTAAAATTCGATAGTCAGGGGAAACGCGGAAGACGAAAATGTAGAATCGACCGAATATACAATCGTCAGATTGTTCAACCCATCCAGTGTTGTGGAGTGAATGTCTGGCGAGTTTTGTGTGAGGTTTGCCGCGTTGTCCGTATCGTCCGCATCATTTGGTGTTGCACCGTCGCCATTCAATTCGATTCCAATTTGTTGATTGTTGAAAATCGAGTTCTGTTTGATTTTATTACCGATCGCCGAATCTCCCAAAACGCGAATGCCGTTTCGGGTGTTTCCTGAGATTTGGTTCGGGTTCCCTGGAAACGGCCCGCCGATTGTGTTTCCCGGTGCACCATCAATGAGAATACCGTCCTGATTTCCCAGGCCGACCGCAACGCCTCCGATGAAATTGCCTAGGACCGAGTTGCCCGTCGCGGTCGTTTGCGTAATGCCGATTCCCTCGAGCCCATTGCCGGACACGAAGTTGCTCCGTTGGCCGCCGATGATGTTGTTGCTACCTCCGATGATGTAAATACCGCGGTTCGCATTTCCGAGTGGAGTGCTGCCGGTTTGATCGACACCCACAAGGTTTCCGAGAATTATGTTTTGATCGCCCGTAATAAGAATTCCGTTATCGTCGTTGCCCGAAAGTACATTCCCTTCGCCGATCTCTGTTCCACCCACGATATTGCCCGGCGAGGCAATTCGAATTCCGCTGCCGCCGTTGCCCAAATCGGCCGATCCGGCCGCGTTGGTTCCGATCAAGTTTCCGATAATCGAATTACTGGAGGTCGCCACACCGATGATATGAACGCCGTCTTCCCCATTCCCAGAAACTAGATTTCCTGCGCCGCCGGCCGTGCCGCCGATGATGGTCTCCGTCGCGCCGCTGGAGATCAGGATGCCGTATCCATTTTCGACACTCGCCGTACCGTCCAGGTTGGTGCCAATGTAATTACCCTGAATAGCGTTACCGGTGGCGGCGGTTTCGTGAATCCAAATGCCGGCGTCTTGGTTTCCGGAAATCAAGTTTCGCGCGTCCGCTTGGGTGCTGCCGACGGAGTTGTTTGGCGCACCGGAAATAAATATGCCCATTTTGTTGGGCAGTGGGGCATTGCCTGTGATCGTCGTGCCAATCGTGTTGCCATTCACGGCATTGGCGGTAGCGGACGATCCAGAAATCTGCACGCCAGCATTTAGATTGCCTGAGATGAGATTGCCGGAATCCGCAGTCACACCTCCGATGGAATTTCCCGCCGCGGCCACAATTGAGATTCCGATTTGGTTTCCCATCGCTGCATCACCGTTTGCATTGGTTCCAATCAAATTCGCGTTGACCACATTTCGAACTGCGGCGCTACCTAAGATCAATACTCCTTCACCGCCGTTGGCCGCGATTACATTGCCGTCGCCAAATGGGCCGCCGATGATGTTGTCCACGGAATCCTCAATGCGCACGCCGGCCGCTCCGTTGCCGCGATCGCCTATGCCGTTTGGAGCGACGCCGATGTGGCTTTCCTCGACAACGCTGTTTCCGCCACCGTCCAAAAAGATGCCGTTGCCGTCAAAGCGATTGACCGCGATGCCGCGAATGAGGCTGCTGCCGTTGGTAATGTGGAGTCCATCCGCGTTTGAGCCTGCATTGATTCCGTCGAATTCAATGACCGGCATTCCCGAGAAACTAGGCTGCGTGCTCCCATCAATGACAACTGGATCGAACAGTGTCGGCAGTGGGCTATCGGGTTGAATCGTATGGATACCAGCACCGGGAATGTTAAAATCGATGGTTTGAACTTCGGCCGAAAAATTTGAGCAGTCGATTGCTGCCCGCAGGGAACCGAAACCACTGTCGGCCGTATTGGTCACCGTGCAAAATCCCGCTAGCAGTGTGCGGACCTCGAGATGTTGCATCCGCAATCGCCGCACGGCGCGGTGCCGCCGGAGCTTAGCGTTTTTTTTGCGTCGAGAGTTGAATCGGCGAATCACGGCGAGCTTCGCTGTGGAGATGTCGGCGGAACAGAATTGGGCTTTTGTTGTAACAACTGCTTGGCCCACACTTGTATATAACCACTAAGCCTCTGGATAACGATCCTGCCGCACGTTTTGCGCCGTTGATGTTTGACAACAAAATTCGTGAGCAGCAAAGGCGATCCATTCCGATTGCCGCTGCCAATCACATGATGAATGAGACGAATGCATCGAAAAGTAAACATTGCGTCGACAAATTGCGACAGCGGAAATCGCACACTTGCAACCTACGCAATTTATCCGGGAGCGTCAAAGAGTTTGCGGAAACGGCTAAGAAGATTAAACAATTTCGTCCCCAAAAAGTCTGATTGGGTTGAAATCGATTCGCCCGCGGTCGTTGCAGACGAGTTGTAGTTGCTAAAATCAACAACCCCCAGCGGTATTTTTCTGGATTCCGATTGCAAATTACAGGAGATGTAGAGTGAAACTCTTTTGTCCTTTGGTCGCCGGGTCGGCTCTGCTGCCGCTTGTCTGCCGCAATCGAGCCGATGTGGCCGCTCGTACAAATCAAACAAAACAAACTGTCAAAAATAGTGGACGTTCCAGTCAGCCAGTTAATTGGGGCGCAACGGTTCCAGCAGGCCGTCCCGTCGTTAACCTCACCCAGTCGTTCGGTGGAACGAGGAGTTTTCGGCCCGCGGAAAAAAGCGATTCGGTGATTGCGTTACCGATGAAAGAAGTTGCCGCGTTGTCGCAGATAACAGACTGATCACAAGCCCGGTTGGCGGGTCTACACCGCAGGAACTGTCTATGGAAAGGCTGCTCGTCACAATCGCCACGTACAACGAAATCGGAAACCTGCCGCGGTTGGTTGACGAAATTTTTTTGCACACGCCCGAAGTGGATATTTTGGTCATCGATGATGAGTCGCCCGACGGGACGGGCAGCTGGTGCGACGAAGCCGCGAAAGATGAAACGCGACTACATTGTCTTCATCGTGAACACAAAATGGGGCTGGGCACGGCAATCATTGCGGGCATGAAATATGCGGTCGATCGCGACTACAAATATGTGATTAATATCGACGCTGATTTCAGCCATCCACCGCGAGACATTCGCAACTTACTGGCCGGGATGGGTTCAAATAAGAGCGCCCCCGTCGATGTTATGATTGGTTCGCGCTATGTGCACGGCGGAAAAATAGAAGGCTGGCCGCTAAAGCGGCATCTGATGAGCCGAGCGGTCAATCTCTACGCACGGTGTCTGTTAACGCTGAAGCCCAAGGACTGCAGCGGCGGATTTCGCTGCTACCGTACCTCGAAACTTGCCGAGTTGGACTTCGGGCGATTCCGATCGTTGGGCTATGCCTTCCAGGAAGAAGTGCTTTGGCGGCTGAAAAAGCGAGGTGCGAGAATCGGCGAAACTCCCATCACATTCGTCGACCGGAAAACCGGGCAGTCGAAAATTGACAGCCACGAAGTCTGGGAGGCGTTGTGCATCATCTTTCAGTTGGGAGTGCGCAATTGGGCGGGAAAAAAGGAATGATCAGATTCCGCTAAAGAGCGGCCAGTGGCCGAATCGCGATGGGATGTTCCGCTGAGGAGCCTTCATCGGTTGCCAGGAATTAGTCACTGGTCATTAATGATTCCTGGGCTACGATGGAGGCCATGAAGTTCGAAGACATCGTCGTCCTGTTGCCCTGTCACAGCCTGGATGACTTCCCGATGTATCACGTCGGCGAAGATGCCGATGATCTGTTGGCCGCGTACTCGGCACTGTGGCATCCGAAGCTAATTGCGGACGTCGACAAAATGCCGGGTTGGCGTCGCAGCGACGACGAAGAAAACGATCTGCTGGGCAAGTTAATTGTGTTGCCGCAAGTGTGTCAAAAAGACATGCCGGGTTATTGGCTGGATGATGCAAGAGCGAAGGGGGCGACGGTCATCGAAGCTGGCGAGTTGGGCGGCCGCGAAGAAATCGTGCAGGCGGCACTCCGTGCGGCTGCTGTAGACGAAGCTGAGATGGACACCGAACTCGTGGGCGATTTCTTTGCGCTCGGGTTGGCTCATCTTTGGACGGAAGTCTTGACGGTTCAGATGCGCTACAGCAGTCTGGTTGATGAAGACCAATTTAAAGTGCTGTTGGTGGCTGCAGCCAAGGCGGCGGTCGACGGCGATCGGCAACTTGCTCGCCAAAAGCTGACGGCCTGTTTCGACTGCCTGGCTGAGTCTAAGGACCACTTTTATCCGGTCGATGCTTATCTGCTGGATTTAGTACTGGTCGCCGACTCGACTTTGGGTGCGGAATTGGCTGCAGAATTGGCTCTCGAGCGTCCCACGAATCTGCTGATCACCGCAGCACAGGTGCGTGAAATTGAAGCAAATCACCCCGATACGCTGTCGGCATTGAGGGCTGCAATCGAATCAAACCGCGTTACGCTCGTCGGAGGGGAGTCTACCGACGTCGCACCGATTGCCGTGCAATCGGCCGATACGCTCATCTCGGCGCTGACCAGTGCGGACGCAATTCCTACATACCGACGGGCGTTGGGAAAACAGCCCAGGGTATTTGGCCGCCGATCTTACGGTCTATCGCCCGTCTTGCCGCAGGTCCTGCGCAAAACCGGTTTCGTGGGGGCCCTGCATTTATCGCTCGATGGTGGCCGAATTCCACACAGTTACCAGAACAAGATTCAATGGGAAGGCACGGATGGTGTGTCGCTGGATGCTTTCGCTCGCATGCCGCTCGATGCCTCACAGGCGGAATCATTCCTGGCGCTGCCGCAACATTTGAGCGAGTCGATGGATCACGATCACGTGGCGGCGATCTGTCTGGCACATTGGCCGGGCCAGGCCAGTCCTTGGTACAAGGACGTCGAGCGCATTGCCCGGTTCGGTACCGTGCTTGGGAAGTTTGTGACGTTTGAAGAGTTTTTCAGCGATACGGAAATGCCGGGAGAGCCGTCGCGTTTCGAGGCCGACGAATATCGTCCGCCCTACTTGCGGCGGGCGGTAGCGGACGGTGACGATGCACCGATCTCGAAAATTGCGAACGCCACTTGCAACGACGAGCATCAAGCAAATCTCGCGCGACTTGAAACCCTCGCGGAACTGGTCGGCTTCGAAAATGCCGCAGACGATTCAGGCGACCGCTACAACGACGACCGGACGCAACGGTACATGGACGGCTTCGCGTCGGCAGTTTCACACGCCAACGAGGAATCGCCGCCAGGATATCTGGTCGTAAATACCCACTCGTTTACTCGCACGGTCGTCGTGGAAACGCCCGAATTGGATCGACCGCCTCGGCTTGGCGACTCCGTGAAAATGGCTTTTGAAAAGGATGGCAATAGGCAGGTTTTAGTCGAACTGCCGCCCGTGGGATACGCGTGGATCGCCGGCGACGAGCGCCAGGTTTGGACCGCATCTAAGTCAAAACCGTTGGTCGAGGATAACCTGCTGCGTACGGAGTACTTCGAGGCCAGGATCAGTCCGGAGACGGGAGGGGTGCAGTCGGTACACAATTTCAAAGAGCGTGGGAATCTCTTTTCGCAGCGACTCGCAATGCGGATGCCCGGTTCGAAACGCGAACCCGGTGCCGCCTGGCAACCGGCCGACAAGGCTCCTCGCTATGCAAAAATGGTGTGCGACGAGTTGGACAGCGCGGATGCGTCCGCACTGACCGCTTCGATAAAGACCCGCGGCCGCCTGCTCGGGACGGATGATGAAATACTGGCCACGTTTAGGCAAACTGTGGCTGTCGAACGCGGCCGCGCAGCGCTGATTTTCGACGTGGAATTGGAAACGGCCGTTGCCCTTGGCGACAACCCTTGGGAATCCTATTTTGCGGCGATGTTCGCTTGGCCGGACGATGCCGAAATCGTAAGGAGCGTCGGTTTGGGAATGTATCCGACCGCCCGTCAGAGGATCGAAGCGGCGCACTTCGTCGGGATTCGTGGCCCGCGCATCGACATGACACTGCTTACTGGCGGATTGCCCTATCACCTGAGAGTCGGGGACCGACAACTCGACACTTTGCTCATCGTGAAGGGCGAGCAGCAACGGCGATTTCGGTTTGCGATAACGCTGGGCCAGACGCATCCTCAGCAAGCCGCGCTTGATTTTATTACACCACCGCTTGTCCATTCAGGCCGTGCCGCTCCACCTGAACCGCGATCCAGTTGGCTGTTTCATCTCAGTTCGAAGAACGTTATCGCGGTGCGCTGGGAAAAAATTAATAATGAGTCGCGCCGGGGCGTGCGGGTGAGGTTGTTCGAGACTGCCGGCCGAACGACGGCACTGTCGCTGCGTTGTTTTCGCCCGGTCATCGAAGCGCGAAAGGTAGATTTTCTCGGCGAGCCGGGTGCGGAGCTGCAATGCGATGACGAGATGGTTACGATCGAATTGGTTGGTCACGAAATTTGCGATGTGGAGTTGATTTGGCAAACATGATTGTCACGATCGACGGTCCCGCGGGGGCCGGCAAGTCGAGCGCGGCGAAGGCACTGGCCGAGCGGCTTGGATTCCAGTTTCTAGATACCGGTGCAATGTACCGGGCGGTCACGCTGAGCGCTGTGAGGCGGCAACACGACTGGACACAGCACAGCGCACTCGCGGAACTTGCCCGCAAAATTAAGATCGGCATCGAAAATCGTCGCGTTTGGATCGACGACGAGGAAGTTACAGATGCGATTCGTACGTTTGAAATCACAACTCTTATTCACCACGCGGCAAACAACGTCGAAGTACGTGAGCACTTGGTCGATCTTCAGCGTCTGGCCGCAGCCGGCAAGGACGTTGTTAGCGAAGGTCGCGATCAAGGAACCGTAGTGTTTCCGCACGCAGGTTGCAAAATTTTTCTTACGGCCAGACCTGCCGAACGAGCACGACGGCGTCTGGACGATTTGATCGAGCGGGGCGAACATGTGACGTTCGAAGATGTGCTCGCCAAACAGAACCTTCGCGATCAGCGGGATGCGCAGCGCGAGTATGGGCCGTTAATTAAAGCTGCCGACGCGGTTGAAATCGTAACCGACGGTATGCCGCGCGGTGCCGTTGTCGCCCAGCTCGAATCAATTGTCCGCGCGAGGATGTGAGGCGGGTTTAGCTGCCTTCGTTCGGCCCCTGCGGTTGCTTGGATGGCGGCGAATGTTCACCGTTCGAGCGGGGAAGCGATTCATCGTTGACGAAGTATTACACGCCAGCGCCGAATGTCCAAGCAGACAATCGCCGATTGATGCGAGCGGCCAATCATCGCCCGTCCGGCTTCTTAGCTACCAATACGGACGGCTCGATCGGTTCGACGTGCGTTACGGTAATGTGGCCTTTGCGAAGTTGGGGAATAAAACCGCGCTGGCCAGATACCCCAACCACCTTGCCGATATATCGCCGCATATTCATGCCTTGCGCCGGCGAGACGAACATAACAACCCGGCCTTCCGGGTTGGTTAAGGCATACTCCGGTGCGCCGTATCGTCGGGATTTGACCGGCGTCAGCTTTCCCAGTCCGTCAAAGTTCGAAACATCAATGTCGCTGATTTTTTGCCAGTCGCTTGGCGGAATGTCGGCTGCCGCCGCGACGAGTCGGTTTTGCCGTTCAAAGTCCTCCTGTTCGCGGTCAAACTTTAAGTACTCGTCCTGGAGCGCCTGGTATCGCTCGATTTCGTTAACTAGTCGTCGTGCTTTGCCACGCGCCAGCGCCGTACGCGTTTGGCCGAGAGCCTGTTTGGCAAGTTCGCGCAGGTTGTCGAGTTGCCACTCCGTTGGCGGATCAGAGATGATCGTCGATAGTTCGAGATCGAGTTGTTCTATATTCGTCGATCGAGCCGTGGCTGGAATACTGTGTTTTTGCGGCTCCTCACCCGAAGCAAGTCGAATCACGTCCGACCCCGACTCGGTATACTCGGCCGTCTGCGCGTATCTGTCGTCGGCGTTCTTCGACACATCGGTCCATGCAGGTCGGCCTCCAGTCGACGAGCGTTTCGTCTGCTCGTGCCTCGCGGTCGTCGCGGGAATTCCTTTACGCGTAACGTATCGGCTAAAGACCCAGCGAAATTCACCTGCTGGGGGAGCGACTTTGTACCACGTTTCCGTTGCACCGGCGCCAGGTGTGACGAATCGTTTTTCACCGACAATTTCGACGGGTTCCCCTCGTTTTAATTGAACCTGCCGCACATCATGCACATCGCTGAATTTACTGCCCACGTACGCCGTCACTTTGTCGCCGCGGACCTCGGCGATGTTGTTTTCGACGATCTGCAAGTGTTTCGACGCAACCCACGAATAACTGCCTTCGGGCGGACGAATCGCGTACCAACCGCCGGGGTCATGTCGCCAGACTTCGACCAGAATGCCACGAGGCAGTTTGTCGGTCGGATAGTAATTGCGCCCCGGTCCGCTCCGCACGTATACGTCGCTGGCGTTGACGAACGCTTGATATGGAAACTCCCCGGCTACTGCGCCGCTAACGAGGGTGGCAGGCACAGCAAATGCTAAGACCGCGCACACAATGCGCATGATGAACCTCCGCTGAAGGTCTGGAGTCGTATTTAGGTTCCGGAAAAGGTAGAAGAGGGTGCCGCTTGTACTGTATTCCTAGGCACCGTTCAACGCCAATCACGGTCTTCGTCAAGGGCTGTTAGTTATTCGCTATTAATAAAGTCCACCCTATAGGACACTAGCTGTGCAGCCATTAGAATCACGTGATTAAGCTTTGTGTTTCATACGATTCCTAATGTAACCCGAACCGTGAGTAGGGAATTGAGACAGCCCGCTCTCCGTCCCTCGCTAACGAGTCGAGTTGTATCCTTAGCATGCCCCGTTACAACCACACCCAAGTCGAGCCGAAATGGCAAAACTTCTGGGAGGCTAACAAGACCTTTGCTGCGCCGCGGAAGCCGGTCGGCGAAAAGTTCTACGCGCTGGACATGTTTCCCTATCCCAGTGGCGACGGGCTGCACGTTGGGCATCCCGAAGGTTACACGGCAACCGACATCGTCAGTCGCTACACGCGAATGAAGGGCGTGTCGGTGCTGCATCCGATGGGTTTCGACGCCTTCGGTCTGCCGGCTGAGGAACACGCGATCAAGACGAACACACCGCCGCGCGCGCAGACGGAAAAGAATATCGCCACGTTTCGGCGACAGCTGAAGATGCTTGGTTTCAGTTACGACTGGGATCGGGAGTTGGCGACCACCGACGTCGATTATTTTCGCTGGACGCAGTGGATTTTTTTGCAGTTGTTTGACACATGGTACGACGAGGATCAGCAGAAAGGCCGGGTTCTTGCCGAGTTGCCGATCCCGGATGACGTGGCCGCTGCGGGCGACGATGCCGTGCGGCAATACCAGGATGAACATCGTCTCGCGTATCAAGCCGAAGCGCCCGTGAATTGGTGTCCGGAGTTGGGCACCGTGCTGGCCAATGAAGAGGTGATCGACGGTAAGAGTGAGCGCGGGGGCCATCCAGTGGTTCGGATGCCGTTGCGGCAGTGGATGCTGAGGATCACGGCCTACGCCGACCGGTTGGAACAGGATTTGGACGGCCTCGATTGGTCGGAAAGCATCAAGACCTTACAGAGCAACTGGATCGGCCGCAGTACCGGCGCTGAGGTCGATTTTTTTATTGGGCCGAAAGAGGAATTCACGGAATGGTGCAACGAACGGCGGACGTTGGGACTGCCGAAAAAACAAGGGAATGACGTGTTGCGGATCTATACGACGCGGCCCGATACGTTGTTTGGGGCGACATACATGGTGATCGCGCCCGAGCACCCGTTTGTCGAGCGGCTGACGGCACCGGACCGTGCCCGGGAAGTAACGGCCTATTGCGAGGATGCCGCGCGTAAGAGCGACCTAGATCGCACCGACTTGGCGAAAGAAAAAACGGGTGTCTTCACGGGGGCCTATGCGATCAATCCGGTTAACGGTGAACAAGTACCCATCTGGATTGCCGATTATGTGTTAATCAGTTACGGCACCGGTGCGATCATGGCGGTACCCGCGCACGACACGCGAGACTTTGAGTTTGCCGGACAATACGGAATACCGATTGTCGCCGTCGTCGATCCGGGGCACGCTGCAGAAATAGATCGGGCGGCCGTCCTTTCCGGACAGCAGTGCTTTGTCGGTGACGGCGTCGCCGTCAATTCGGGGCAATACGATGAGTTGCCCACAAAGGAATTCAAATATCAAATTAGCGAAGACCTTTTTGCGAGGGGATTGGGCCGTACGGCCGTGAATTATAAATTGCGTGACTGGCTTTTCAGCCGCCAGCGGTTTTGGGGCGAACCGTTTCCGGTGCTGCACGAATTGGGGGCCGACGACAAACCGACTGGCGTCATCCGCGGCGTTCCCGAAGATCAACTGCCGGTCGATTTGCCGCATTTGGATGACTTTAAACCGCACGGCCGTCCCGAACCACCGCTTGACAAGGCCCCCGTCGATTGGCTGTATCCGACGATTGAGGGGATTCGTTACAAACGTGAAACCAACACGATGCCGCAGTGGGCCGGATCGTGCTGGTATTACTTACGGTTTATTGATCCAACGAACGATACGGCGGTTGTTGATACGGAAGCTGAAAAAGCATGGATGCCGGTCGATTTGTACATCGGTGGCGCGGAACACGCCGTTCTGCATCTGCTCTATGCGAGGTTTTGGCACAAGGTGCTGTACGACCGTGGCGTTGTCAGTACGCCGGAGCCGTTTCGAAAACTGGTCAACCAGGGAATGATTCTGGGTGAAGTTGAATTCACGGGCTATCAAGACGACGCGGGCAATTGGGTTACCGCTAAAGAAATCAAGAAAGCTGACGACGGACGGTTTTGTAAGTCAAATGGTCAATCGGTGGCGACTGTTAAAGTTGCCCCGGGCGATTGCGAAAAGCAGGGGGAGCATTTTGTGTTGACGGCGGACCGGTCGGTGCAAGTCGACAGCCGCGCGTACAAAATGTCCAAATCGCGAGGGAACGTCGTCAATCCGGATGAAATTGTCCGAGAGTACGGCGCTGACTCCTTACGGTTGTATGAAATGTTTATGGGGCCGTTGACGGCGACGAAGCCGTGGAGCATGGAAGGCGTTAGCGGCGTGCGCGGTTTCTTGGACCGTGTCTGGAGGATGATCGCGGATGAGTCGGGCGAGCAGTTGCAGTTGAATGTCGCCATAAAGAACGTCGCGCCGAATGACGAACAAAACCGGGTGCTGCACCGCACCATTAAAGCGGTAACCGAAGATTTCGAGTCGCTCGACTTCAACACCGCCATCGCCAGGATGATGGAGTTCACGAATTTCTTCCTCAAGCAGGCCGTGCGGCCAGTGGCGGCAATGGAACAACTTGTTTTGATCCTCGCGCCTATGGCGCCGCATATTTGCGAGGAACTGTGGAACTTGTTAGGTCACAGCGATACGTTGGCCTACGAATCATGGCCGGCGTTTGAAGAAGAACTGATCAGGGAAGACACGATCGAGGTGCCGGTGCAAATCAAAGGTAAGTTGCGCAGCAAAATTCGCGTGCCGGCTGACGCGGACCGGAGTGCACTAGAAGCCGCCGCACAGGCGGATGAGAAAATACAGCAAGCTTTGAGAGGCCAAACGGTGGTGAAAATCATCGTCGTGCCGGGACGTATGGTTAATTTCGTCACTAAGTAGAATAAATGAAGAACATCGTTACCTTCGTTCTCGGCGGCGGTCGCGGCACGCGGCTTAATCCGCTGACACGCTATCGTTCGAAACCGGCCGTTCCGCTGGCTGGCAAGTATCGTTTAATCGATATCCCAATTTCGAATTGCCTCAACAGCGGCTTGCGGCGGATTTATGTGTTGACGCAGTTTATGTCTGTCAGCTTGCATCGGCATATTAGAAACGCGTACAAATTCGATCGCTTTAGTGGAGGCTTTGTCGAGATTCTTGCGGCGCAGCAGACGCTGGAAGAGGAGCATTGGTATCAAGGCACGGCCGACGCCGTGCGGCAGAATATTCGTTACCTTAAGCAGTATGACGTCGAATATGTATTGATTCTGTCCGGCGATCAGCTTTATCGAATGAACTTTATGGACATGCTGAGGACGCATCAAGAAACCGAAGCCGAGGCGACGATCGCAGCGATGCCGGTGGAACGCAAAGATGCGTCGGGGCTGGGGATCATGCAGATTGATGCCTGCGGCCGCGTGCAGGGATTTGTTGAAAAGCCGACCACTGCCGAGCAAATGGACTCGGTCGCCATGGATTCAAATTGGATCGACGAACAGGGGGTCGAAAGTCGTGGTCGAGATTTGCTGGCCAGTATGGGCATTTATTTGTTCAACCGGGATTTTCTCGTTGATGTTCTTGAGACAACTGATTATCAAGATTTCGGCAAAGAAGTATTTCCCGAGTCCATTCGACAGCGCAATGTCCATGTTCACCTCTTCGACGGCTATTGGGAAGACATCGGAACGATCGGCTCGTTTTACCGTTGCAATCTGGAAATGGCTTCCGGGCATCCGCCGTTTAATCTCTATTCGGCCGAGTCGCCGACGTACACTCATGCTCGATATTTGCCACCGGCGCGGATCGACGGCGCGACGATTGGGCATAGTGTGATTGCAGATGGTTGTATCATCGAATCGGGTGCGGTGATTGAAAACACTGTGATTGGCCTGCGGTGTCAGATTGGTCAGCAAGCAATAATCCGTAATTCAGTATTGATGGGTGCCGATTATTACGAGACTCCAGGCGAACTTGCTCATGATAAATCGGAAGGCCGCCCGCCCTTGGGCGTCGGTGCCAACGCGCTTATTCAGGGTGCGATCATCGACAAAAATTGCCACATTGGCGGCAGCGTCCGCGTGATCAACGAAGAGAATGTGGTTACCGCCGACATCTCCGACCAAGTCTTTATTCGCGACAACGTGGTTGTTGTCGCGAAAGATGCGACGTTGCCCGACGGTTGGAACTGCAACGGCACCTAACCGCTACTCAATCACGCTCACCTCGGCCTCCTCAGGCGGCCCCGGCGCCGTCTGCGGGATGGCTGCCGCAGATGTCGGCTCGAGCACCGAACCGCTTCTTCCGTAAGATGCGCCGTTGTGCGGCCCGTGAGGATAAAAGGTATCGCACATGGCACAACCGCTGGAGACGGCGATCGGCCAAAGAGAAATAAATGCTAGCAACTTGGCGGTCATGATGGCTCCCACGATGTCGGACAACGTGGGCCTTATAGCAATGCTCGGCGAAATGTGGCAATGTCGTTTCAGCCGACGCGACGCTGCTGGCCGTGTGTTGATTCATTCAAGCAGTGAATCAACTGAGAGAAGTGCTCGAAGTGGACATCCGCTTCGGCCACCAACTCGCAATCCACGGCTACCACGTTCATACCAAAACGCTTTGCCCCGACGAGATGCACAGGCAGTGAACTGACGAACGCAACTTCATCAGGCCGCAGGTCCAGCACAATCAAAGCAGCAATATAGGCCGCCGCCTCCGGCATTGCGTGGCCGATATCAATCGAACTGATCACGCTGTCAGAGCTACTATAAAGCCCCAGGCGGTCAAGTTGGCCGACTAATTCGGCGACGGTTGATGTCGTATCCGCGGCAAACGCGATTCGGTATTGCTGTTGGCGAAGCGACTGCAGTGTTTCCACGACGCCGGGCATCGGACGCAGGTTTGATTCAAACTGTTTGCGCTGCGCGCGAAGCGCCGGAATGATTTCGTCGATTTGGGCATGCGAGAGTCCGGCTGATAGCAGAAATTTTTCCAGGGCGTCGTGCCATTTGCAGCGACCCGCTTGTACGTCGGACGCAAATTCGTAGTCCCAAGTCCGATAAAAAACGTCGTAGTGTGTATGCAGGCCCATGTGCATAAGCAATTTGAGCAACCAGCGACGCCACAGAGAATCGTCGAAAAGCAATCCCGGAGCGTCTAATACCAGACCACGGACCGCGTTGCCCGTCTCCAAGCGACGGCCTCCGTCCTGCGATGTTGCCAGAGTCGCTACGGTAAGCGGTTTGGCGGGGAGCATCGGATCTCTTTGAAACGGATTCATAACCGGTTGCAGCGTCAAGTCGTCAAGATTTTGGTCGGACGTTAGCACTGGTAACCCGTTGGATCGAAAAACCAGTTTGGCCCTGTTCAACCCACGATCCGCAGTGTTGTGTTACTCATCCTCGGCATTTAGCCGTGTTTTGTTTGATGATTCAAGGCGTTCATTTGTCGTCCCAATCCAGGTTGTTGCTGTAAGAAGCCCGTCAAACGTTGCCAATCGAGCAAACCTCGTTCCGTCAGGATCAGCATGTCGTCAAGCCACAGGCTGTCCGAGACGCGACGGACAACCCACTCGACGAGCGGCTTGCCGGCAGGGAGACGAAATGCGGCGGGAGGCTTTGTTCGATGTGAACGACGCCTAGCGTCCTCATCTTGGGCGGTTCCTGTTCCGATCCATCGGCTGTCAGTTCTCTGCCATTGACATCCTTGTCAACGAAGCGGCGGTACTCTAGCAACGCCAATTCGCCAGCGTCAATACAGAAGTTGCCTTTGTAAAACTATGGCGGAACACGATGAGACCAGCAAAGAGGTGCAATTTATTTGGAGTGCAGGCCAAGCAAATCCCACAGCCTATCATCTTCCAAACTGGAGACCATCAATGCTGCGCCGTCAAAACAGTGATGCTCGCTGTGCGTACCGGGGACTGCCACGGCAACCGCGCCAGCGGCGACGGCAGCGCGGCAGCCGTTTTCGCTGTCTTCCAGGACGACCATCTGCGGCGGCTGAATTTCAAAACGCTCGGCGGCTGTCAAATATATTTCAGGATGCGGTTTGCCTGATTTAACGGCTTCCGCGGTCAGCAAAAACTGAAATCGCGGAATAAGTTCAAATCGCGATAGCACGTTCGTGACAAATTCAAAGCCGCTGCTTGTGCCAACTGCTTTGGGAATGGCCGCGCGGTCCAGCGCGTCCAACAGGCTCATCAGACCGGGCATCGGTTGTAGCCGGGCGTCAAGAATCGGTCCGAAGATCTCGCCAGATTCGGTCATGATGGCTTCGACGGTGTCCGCCAGGTTATGCCACTCGATCATTCTTGCAATGGCCTGCGGCGGCCGTCGGCCCATCATGGCGTCCAGTAATTCGGGCGTCATTTGCTTGCCGCGCCGGCGAAGAACCTCCGTCCCCACATCGACGTAGAGTTCTTCCGTGTTGAACATCAGACCGTCCAAATCAAACACGACGGCGCGCACTGAGGTCGTATTGAAATCGGGGTTCATTTTTCCGTGGCCTCCGAAAAAACGGAATATTTCAATGCGGCCAGACGCTCGACAAGTTCCCCAAGCATGACACACGTCGCGCCCCAAACTTGATGGTCGCCGATCGCAAAATAAGGCGACCGAAATCGGAGTCCGAAAAACTGGCGATCACCTGTCTGCAGAGTGATTTCGTCAAGCAGTTGTTCCATCTGCACTTCGATCAATTCCTCCACTTCGACGACGTTAGCTTGCCAGTCCGGTTGACATGGCGTCATTGCCAACCATGGTGTCACCAGATGATCGCTGCCGAAAATGTAAATGTCGTTTAGTGGCCCGAGTACTTCGACGGAACCGAGCGGCACACCAAGTTCTTCATTTAATTCACGCAGCGCCGCGTCGCAACTTTCTTCGCCATCTTTGACGATGCCACCGGGCAGGGAAACTTGACCCGCGTGAACCGGCAAACTGGAGGGCCGTAGCGTTAGCGGCAGGCACCAGCGATCCCGAACCGGGTAAAACAACATGACCACACTTGCCCGTCGCGCAGTGCTGAACGACGGCCCTTCGTAGCGGCCGTAGCTTAGCTCCGACGCGTACCGTCGATAGCTGGTGCGAAACCGTGGCCGTTCTAGTTCTAGAGAGGCGGTCAGCAGGCATCGTAGCGAATCGTAGTCCACAGTTATATTCTCACGTATATTCTCACGGCGCGTTATCATTGACGAGCCGATACAGCGCAAAAGATTCGTTGTTATAAATCAGCGGCAAGTCCAGGACTGGTCCGGCCCCGGTCAAAAGGTAGTCGCAGTGGTACGTCTTATGAATGTCAGCAATCTTTTCAGGCGATAACTCAGTCAACGACGGCAGCAGTCCTTTTTGTCCGTCTACCCTGTAAATGTCGCGCATGCGGTCCCACCAGTCGACGACCGACACAGCGTCTTGGGGCACTTCCTTCCAGGTGATTACTTCGCTGCGCGAGGCATGCCACTTGAACGTGTGTGCTCGCCTCGGTGTCAGAAATATCGAGTCGGCTGGCGTCTTTTCGCGCGCGGCGCGGCAGATGTCCAGCCAATCGCCATATCGCGTATGGAGCAGCCGATCGTATTTTTCGCGCCCTAATTTTTTTGCCATTTTCTTTTCCGTAAGTAATTTCAAATCGGCAGCTGGCGCGGGCATCATCCAGTGATTCATTCCTATCAAAACGTAGTGCCACGTCACGGCTGCAAGGGCAACGCTCAATACGGCGACACTCAGCAGGCGCGATTGGCTGCCGATCCGTTGCAGTAAGCAAACGGCAGAAAGAGCCGCTCCGGCCGGCAGCATGACATCGGCCAAGCGGAACCAATAAAAACGCAGCAGGGCTGCCGCAAGCGACGGATTGCCGGCGGTGAGCGTCCCAAAAGTTATCCCCAGTGCCGTGATCAGTACCGCCACACCGACAAATTGGTTGGCGCGGCGCAATCGCTCGTTGCCGCGGCATAGCCACCACAACAGGGCCCAAACGCCGACCATCACAATGAAACGCAGACCAAACTCGGTTAGTGCGGGAAAGGCATCTTTTGCGTAAAAGAATTTTTCAGGATTTAAATGGTGAGGCAATCGATGAAATACGAGCACGCGGGACGCGCGATCGACGATATCCGGATCGACACCTCGGTCCAATCCGACCGCCGGAATTAGCCCGACCAATGCCAGTGAGGTTCCAGCGGTCAGTCCGCCGAGCATCGAAGAAAAACTCGGTTCGTCTGACCGGCTGTGAGTAATCGTCCAAACGGCAAAGGCGGCAATCAGCGACCATCCGCCGACCAAGACATGCATGGCCGTTGCCGCGCCAAGACAAATCCACGCCAAATTCCAACGGTGTTTAACGATTTGCGCCAGCCCGAGCATTACCAGTGCGTAGGCGAATCCCTTGGCTTCGACACCTCCAACAATCCATTCGCCCGCCATGTGAAATCGGTGGTTCAGGCAAACCAGCAGCGCAGCCGAAATCGCCGCAAAAAAACTGCGGGGAACGATGGAACTGCTTAGCCGCTGCCAACCAATTGCCAACAGCAAGCACGTCAGCAACCGACCGATGAGTGCCGCGGTCGGTAGCGGCAACACGCAAGTCGTCCAGCCAAAAGTCCAGTAAAATACGACGTGGGCATCGGCCGAGTTCAAAAAAAAGTCGCCGCTACACCAGTCCGGATTCCAGTACTGTTTTGCCTTGGCGAGGTAATTTGGCTCGTTCACTTCCGGCGCATGCCAGCCGGCGTGTAGCGCAAATAGCGAGGCAACCAGCAGAATTTCGAACGCCACAATCTTACAGTCACACTGAGCGTCGTCCGAGATCGGCAATTTTGAATTTGAGGTAGCCATGAGCCGCTCGCGTTGAGAACCGATGTCGTGTTAAGCTAATCGCCCGGCCGTGAATTGACTAGAGCGTAAATTCAACGGCCAGCTTTTTTCATGGTCTACGAAATACTATAAAGAAAGCTGGTCGTTTGAACGTTGACTACTGAAATCTTGTCATGAATCCCCGCCTCCGCAACCTGTTCGACGAGAAACTTGAAGAAGTACTCGGCGGAATGTCGGCCCGCGTTCACCAGATGCTTGTCGAAGTGCCGCTGCACGTCGAAGATTATCCTCCGGATGATGTGTTACGTGAATTGAATGTCTGTCGCGGTGATTTGTGCGGTCTGTTCACCGGTGTGCCAATCAGCGAGCGCAGTGAGTTTCATCCGCCCACCATGCCCAATGCCGTAACGATTTTTCGTGAAGGCATCATGAACGCAGCTGCGGTCGAAGCCGGTGGAGATTTAAACGAACGCGAACTGAAGCGGCAGATTCATATTACAGTGTTGCACGAACTGGGCCATCACCATGGTTTGAAAGAAGATGAATTGCATGAACTCGGGTACGGTTAAAGTAGCGGAATCGTGTGACAGGGTATCTCCGAGTGTCTGAACCTACGCTCGCTGCTCGGCTGCGTCGATCCGTCGAGGACGCCACGATTCAAGTCGTGGGTGTGCCCAATGCGCTGGCGGCGGTGATGGCCGAACGCGAAGGGTTTGATGGGATCTATTTATCCGCTGCCGCACTTTCGTCCGGAGTGATGGCGGTGGCCGGCGCGGGGCTTTATTCGCCGGCCGAATTGGTACAACAGGCGGCGTACATTGCCCGCAGCGTGAATACACCTTTGATGGTGGATGCGGATATGGGCTTTGGAGATGCCAACGACGTACGGCAAACCGTTGTCGAACTCGAAGCGGTCGGGGCAGCGGCGATTGAGTTTGGAGATCAACGATTGCCAAAACGTTGCGGTCATTTCGAAGGCGAGGAATTGGTGACGGTAGGAGAAATGTCCGCCAAGTTGCGGGCCGCGGTCGAGGCACGACGGAACCCCGATTTGATCATCATTGGACGAACCGACGCGCGGGGAGTCGATGGCTTCGATGCGGCTATGCGGCGCGCCAGGGATTACCTCAACGCTGGAGCCGATTGGATTTTTCCGGAATCGCTGCAGACTAAAGATGAGTTTGCCCAATTCGCAACCGCAATCGACGCGCCGTTAGTCGCCAGTATGACCGAGTTCGGCAAAAGTCCGTCGTTGCCGCTGGAGGAACTAGCTGATATGGGATACGCGTGTGTGCTGTATCCCGTCACACTTTTGCGAGTCGCCATGAAAGCGGTTGAAGCCGCGTTGGCCGTGCTGGCCGATGAGGGGTCGCAGGTGAGCCTGCTTGACCTGATGCAAACGCGGGAAGAACTTTACGAACTGTTGGATGACACGCCGTGAACGAAACGATTTGCAGTCGCCGGCCGGAGGCGAATCGTCGCGCGAATACGACATAAATTCCGTGCTAATTTGTATCGGCTCTTGCGATCTCGGTCGAAAGATATTCGATCGCTTTCTCTAAATGGCGATCCGTGAATGTGCCTTTGGGCTCTTCACCGTCTTTGGGCTCTTCACCGTCTTTGGGCTCTTCACCGTCTTTGGGCTCTTCACCGTCTTTGGACTCTTCACCGTCTTTGGACTCTCCACCGTCTTTGGACTCTTCACCGTCTTTGGACTCTCCACCGTCTTTGGACTCTTCACCGTCGGTGTCACTCTTGTCTTGCTTGTCCGTATTGCCATCTTTCTTTTCGTCGCCGGAATCCTCGCCGTCTGATGGTTGTTTGTCTCCGTCGGGCTTCTTTTCGTTGTCCTTATTTTCGTCTTCCTCTTTTTTACCGTTATCCGGCCGCATCCCATGGGCAACAATCTGGCCGCGCTGGTGAGCGACCAAATCGCGTATTTCTTCGTCGGTCATACGAAGGGCATAGCCGTCACTAGGACGCACGCCCCACTGGTCTTCATTCTCCGCATTCGGAAAGCGATGAATATTCTTGCCGTTTGGACGCCAGTAACTGGCCGTGGTCAGCTTCAGCACGCTGTCACCGTCCTCGAGTTCGATGACATTCTGTACGCTTCCCTTGCCGAATGTCCGCTCGCCAATCAACGCCACGCGGTCGTGGTCTTTTAGACAGGCGGATACGATCTCACTCGCGCTCGCGCTGTAGCGGTTGATGAGTATGGCCATCGGGAAATCCTTAAAGGTGCCGCCCTTTTTAGCATGCCACTTGCGCTCGCGCACGTTGCGGCCTTTCGTGCTGACAATCAAGCCCTTTTCAACAAATAAATCGCTAATCTCGATTGCCGACGAAAGTAGACCGCCAGGATTGAACCTCAAGTCGAGAACCAGGCCTTTTATCTGTTGCTTTTGCAGTTGCTCTAGTGCCGTCCGCAACTCTTTAGCGGTGTCGCGGCCGAATGAGCTGAGCCGGATGTAACCGATCCGACTTTCATCGTCGTACATAAACTTCCACGAATCGTCCTGATGGCGGCCGTAACCCAGAACGGTTTCAACTTTCACCAAGCCGCGTGTCAGCGTTACCTTGCGAGGCTCGCCGTTGTCGCCGTGCCGCAGCGTCACGTTGACATCGGTACCAACCTTGCCCTTAAGTTTTCCCACAGCTTCGGTCAACGTGATGCCCTTCGAGGACTTTCCTTCGATCTCAATAATCTGATCGCCACCGATGATTCTCGCCCGGTAAGCTGGCGAGCCGACCAACGGGCTGACGACGGTGATCCAACCATTTTGAATTGAGACGTGGATACCGATACCGCCAAATTGGTTCTCGACGCTGGTGCGGAATCGGTCTACCTCTTGCCGGTTGATGTAGCTAGAGTGCTGATCCAGTTCCTTGATCATCCCCCGAATCGCAGCTTCAACTAATTTTCGTCGGCTGATTTCCTTTACATAGTTACGCTCAATCTGATCAAGTGAATCGGCGAACACTTCGAACAGTTCGTAGTATTCGTCGTTGTCCTTGGCGTCATTCTTCTTTTTATTGTCGTCGGCCTGCGCGGCGGCGACGACGAATGCGATCAACAAGGCCAAGACCAGCTTTGGCGAATAACTGTGCGCCATGCGAATTCCTCCTGCTGAAGTGTAGCGGCGTCCTCACGGGAGAAAACTGCTTTGAAGAGCTACTGGGTAATTATAAATCTGAGCGGTTTGACCGACAAGCCAAGGCCGATACGAGGGGCAGCGTCCCCCGCTTTAAGTGTGTGTTTCACGCAAAGGCGTGTTAATCAAATCGAACATGGTGCACCCAGGCCGGCGGGATATTGATCCAGATGCTCTGTCGTCGAATTTCGAAGTCACGAAATACGTCGCTCAGTGCACGGCCTACGTCGCGGAGGCGTTGACGTTCGGCGCGGCCGGCTATTACGCTGCGGAGCGGCCGGACGGCGATGTATTCAAAAAACGAAAGCGTACCGCCGGGCTTCTTGAGCAGTTGTTTGAATTTGTCCAGAATCGCTGCGACATCTTCTACAGAAAAGTTATTCAACGGCAATCCGGAGACGATTACATCGTAGTGATCGTGTTGTTCTACGTCTTGAATCTTTTTGTGGTGCACCGTGGCGCGGTCCACGACCGTGTTTAGCAACGGATCGTTTTCGAATCCGCGCCGAAGCCGCTCGACGAACCGATCATTCAACTCGACCAACTCCAATTGATCGGTCTGGCCCATACGTTTGACGATCGAGCGCGTGACGGCGCCGGTGCCGGGGCCAACTTCTAGGATTCGTCGTGGTCCGCTTCTCGGCCCGGCGCCATCCTCCGTGTCCGCTGATGCGGCGCCAACGTAGCGCGACAACGCGCGCGCGAGTAGGGGGCTGCTGGGGAACAGCGCCCCAGTGGTGTGAAACGTGCGGCCGAACTCCTTGAGGAACAGCCCATAATCGCCAAGGAAGCGACGCATAAGAGAGCCTTCAGCGGTCAGCGGTCAGCATCTAGCCTTCATAGCACGCGATCAGAAGTCGTACCAGAGGCCAAAGCCGATTTGGCGTTCGGAGTCGTCGAAGAATTCATACTGTGTGCTTTTGCCAACGTGAAAGTGAAAGCCGAGTCGCAGTAAATGTCCGTCCGGCTTGCCCCTCCATTGCCAACCGGCTTGAAAGACGGCGTTGCCGCCAAAGTTGACTTCCTCGCGCAGATGGAAATTGACGGCTGCAAAAGGGGCTCCACGTGGTCCTGTACAACATCTGCTGGCATAATCGGCGCCGAATTGAAATTCCCAGGGCCGCGCCCCCCCGTCAGCGACAAAGGCATATCCGAATTCGAAATAAACCCGCAGTTCATTAGTCCAATTGATTGAATGGCCCCAGACGAGCGAATCGCGGACGTAATTTACGCGCGGCATACCGGTGCGTAGCAGAAACTCATCACCCAAATGTGCGCTGACGTGGTAATAACCGAATTTTGTTTGATAGTCGCCAAAGCCGAACGTCAGCGGAAGACCGAAACGATAATCGGTTGCCACCAAATCGCGAGTCGAATCCAGTCGCGCCAGCGCGGCCGCTTCGAAATCGAGCTGAAATCCTTGAATCCAGGAATCGCTGGGTGAACCGAAGCGAAGAATACCCACTCGTCCGCCAAGTGTTGCTTCCCAAATCCAACCGATGTCCGGAATGTTGAAACCACTGATGCCCAGTCGCGGCTCGCGGACACCGGCCAGATACGATTTGTAGATCACGCCTTCCGGCAGTAATACCCAGTTCCACGGCTCTCGATAGTTTCGGTTGTGGCAGCCGCAACCTGTCGACGACGGACAACCACCGCAGTCGGCCGACAGTTGCTGGTCGTGAATCCAGGCGTCCAAATCGAAGGGTTCGACGAATTCGTCCAGTACCAACTCGGGTCCTTGCCGCGTCTGAGCCAGCAGCGGACCGCAACTCAATAGCAGGGTCAGCGCAGACAAACAGCAGGCGATTCGCGTCATGATGACCTTGACCGAGAGTCGAACGATGTGAATAGAAAGCCGGATGCAGAAAAGGTCCGCGGAGTGTATCAACCGCCGAGCCGGGACGCTAGGCGAATGCTGGCAGCGGAGGCAAGCTATTGCGGCCGCAGATGTTATGCAACTCAATCGTGGTTTCTTGCCGGACGCCAGGCCGCGCGATAGATTGAAGCACCTGGAACCGCCAATCCGCGTCGTTTCAGCCTGCATTTGACCGGAGACCGCGCCGATGCAACAGAATTCGATTCTGCCGTCAAGTTGGGACGTGCCGCAAGACTTCCGCGATCGGCTCGGCTCGACGGCGGGCCGTCAGCGGGCGATGTTCGCCGACGAACACCTGCTGCTCGTGTTGCACGCGCCGCCGATGGCTGAGGAAACGGCGCGGGAAGG
>JAYGDO010000189.1:0-3600 GCA_046582885.1 Pirellulales bacterium
GCGGTGGTATAGCCGGGTGGAAAAACGGCCAGGCCTTTTAACAGCTTTTTGGCGAAGTAGAAAAGGTGTTGTTCGTATTCAGCCCAGGCCTGTTCGTCGGAATCCGCTACGTAAATGGGCAGCAACATTCCGATCTGTTCCGGATCGGCGGTGTAACCTTCGTCTTCGCAACTCTGGCGGAACAGGTCGAAGTTCTTTTTCAACACATCGACGTGGAAATACGGAATTCCCATATAGCTGTATCGCCGCGCGGCGACAAACTTGACAGTTTCAATACTGCCCGCGCCCGGAATCCAGATCGGCGGGTGCGGTTTTTGTATCGGCAGCGGCCAGGGATTGACGTATTTTAGTTTCCAATGTTTTCCGTAATGTTCGAAGGGCCCCGGTTCCGTCCATGCGCGGACGCACAAATCGAGCGCCTCAGCATACATCGTCCGCGCGTGGGTTGGGTTTACCGTGAAACTGTAATATTCGGGGCCGCCGCCAACGACCATGCCGGCGATCAGCCGCCCCCCGCTGATGACGTCGATCATGGCATATTCTTCAGCCACGCGGGTGGGCGGGTTGTAAAGCGGCAGGGCATTCCCGATCACCGCGATTTTTACACGCTCGGTTTGCCTGGCCAGGATCGAGCCTATTAGGTTTGGGCTCGGCATTGTCCCGTATGCGTTTTGATGGTGCTCGTTGATGCACACGCCATCAAAACCGAGCTCTTCGGCCAATAACAACTCATCAAGATATCGGTTGTATAAATCGTGGCCGTGCTCCGGATCGTAATAGGAATTAGGCAACCAGGTCCAAACCGACTCGTAATGATCCAGCGCATTGCCCAACCGGTCCCAGGGCATGAGGTGGAAACTAAAAAACTGCATCAGCTTGTTCCCGGACCATCGTGGCCGAAGCCGCTTTGACTTCGGAGCAGCCCAGCTACCGCGTAAACTGGCGCCGCGGAACGAACGCCTGGCGAGCCGGCATGTTAACAGGCGCCATCATGCCCGTTTTAAACCACGAGCCGCCGCCCCGACCGCGACGACGGATCATTCCGGGAAAACGAGTTCGTTTGCAGCGCCCAAAATGACGGTCCTGCCGGTGAGCAACGATCGTGCCTTTGCCTTACTCGTGCACTCCAAATTTGAAAATGGTGATGTGCGAATACCGTTCGCCAGGCTTCAAAGTACTGGACGGAAACTGCGGTTTGTTCGGCGAGTCGGGATGGAATTGGGGCTCCAGGCAAAAGCCAAAGTGCTTTTCATACTTCTTGCCGGTTTTGCCGACCAACGAGCCGTCCAAATAGTTTCCTGAATAGAACTGTATCCCCACCTCGGTCGTCAAGATTTCCAGCACGCGCCCACTGGCCGGGTCGTGAACCGTCGCCGCCAGCGCGGGCTGCTCGACTTTCTCTTCGCGGAGCAGGTAGTTCTGATCGTAGCCGCCGGGTTCGCCGGCCAATTTGTCAATTCTGTCGCCGATGCGGGTCGATTTGGTGAAGTCAAATGGCGTACCTTCGACCGATTTGATTTCTCCGGTGGGGATGTCGTTCTTGCCGAATTCGGTGTACTTGGCAGTTTCGAGTTTCAGTTCGTGATCCAGGATGGTGGAACTGCCTTCCCCGGCCAGATTGAAATAAGTGTGGTTTGTCATGTTCACCGGCGTCGCCTTATCGGTCGTCGCCGACAGTTCGATACGCAACGCATCGTCGTCGGTCAGCACGTATATCACTTCGGCCTGAACGTTGCCCGGATATCCTTCGTCATCGTCGGGACTCGTAAGCTGGAATTTCACCGCCTGGCCGTCGTCATGATCGACAATTTCGCCGGTCCAAACTTTTTTGTCCCAGCCAACTTTGCCGCCGTGCAAGTGGCTGGGATCGTTATTCTGGGCCAAAAGGTATGTTTCGCCATCGAGCTCAAAAGTGCCATTGGCGATGCGATTGCAATAACGTCCGACCGTGCAGCCGAAATACGAGGGATTCGCTTTGCCGTTGCCGTCGCTGTCGAGCCACCGTTCGAGTGATTCGTAGCCGAGCACCACATCGCCGAGTTTGCCGCCCTTGTCCCTGACGTGCAATTCAGAAATCAAAGCCCCCCAATTCGTCAGTTTGCAGACGGTTCCATTCTTGTTCGTCAGTGTAAACAGAAAGACTTTCTGGCCATCTCCAGCGGTTCCCCATTCTTCGCGTTTCACGCCGTTTGTCTCCTCGCCAGTGGTTGCTGTTTCATTCGCTTTTGGTTTTTCTCCGCTATCGTCGCCGCTGTTGCCGGTTGCGGGTTTTTCACCTGCTTGCGCGCCATCATTCGAGCCAGACTTCTTTGGCGAATCAGCCGAATTGCAGCCGACAAGTACAGCCATCGCTATGCAGGACAGCAGAATGGACGGGTTCATTTTCATGATCGGTCTCCGAATTTAGAGGGGGCCAGACGAAGTAACCGCCGCAAATTGCCAGCGCGGCCCCTCAGTCTACCGGTCGTCGCGGGTGGCGCGAAGTAGCCGGCGCCGAGATCAATCATCCCGTCATTGGAATTAGCCACGCGCCGAGAATGGTGACAGTCAACCCGACAACACCCATGGCGGCGCTCATCGGCGTGATGTACTTCAAGCCTTCGGTTTCCGTCATTCCGCTCATCTTGCAAATGACCCAAAAGCCGCTGTCGTTCATCCAGGCCAGCGGTTTGCTGCCGCAGCCGATAGCCAATGCCACATAAACCGGATGAAACCCCAATTGCTCGGCGCTGGCAACTCCGGCGAGAATTCCAACGGCCGTGATCATCGCTACCGTCGCGGAACCTTGCGCGGTGCGAATTGCGGTGGTGACCAGAAACGCCAGCAACAGCGTCAACAGCATCGATCCCTGGGGCAAATCCTGAATCAGCGAAGCGACACCCGTCTGCTGCATCGCGCGGCCGAACGCGCCGCCGCCCGCTGTGATCAAAATAATGACGCCGCCGCTGGCCAGCGCCGAGTGAATCGATGCCGCCAGCGCTTTGCGGTCGGTCTTTTTTTGCCGCACCAGTGTGATCAGCGCGATTGCCGCCGAAATGACGAGCGCAATATTCTTGTTGCCGAGTGTCTTGGCCGCGTACATCAAAGTCGGCGTAAAATGGCCGTTGTAGTTTTCAGAATAGTGTAGCCGGCAATCAGGATGACCGGCAATAAGATTGGCGCGAGCGAAATCCAGAGTGGCGGCAACGCGATTTCGTCGTGCTGAACCAAGTTATCCAAATCCGCCAGCGACAAATCTTCGGATTCGCGCAGCGGCAATTCAAAGCGACTGTTCATGAATTGCGCATAAATGTAGCCGGTCGTACTGGCAAACAACCCAACGACGCATCCGCACAGAATCATCAATCCCAAATCAACGCCTAACGACTCGGCAACAAACAACGGTCCCGGCGTCGGCGGCACGAGCGAATGGGCCATTGTCGCGCCGCAAACAATCGTCAACACGTAAAGTAAATAATTGCGTCCGGTACGCACTCGAAGCGCCTTACCCAGCGGGACCATCAGGTAGAAAACAGTATCGAAGAACACCGGAATGCCCAACAAAAACCCACTGCTAACGAACGCGCCCGGTGCGCCCCGCTCGCCAAACAACTTCAATGC
>JAYGDO010000209.1:0-2378 GCA_046582885.1 Pirellulales bacterium
ATTCGGCGCTGTGGTCAAATGCCGGCGCGTCGTGCTGGTGCAGGCAATGGACCGCAACCCGCCCGGGTGACGTGCCCACCGCTGCGGCCATGATCTCGCGGAACCGCATGTGGCCTTCGCCACCGATGCCAATCCAGTCAATCGCGACCACGACGATCGGCTCGGCATTACCTTTTAGGACAATGCCCTTGAGCCGCAATGAAGCTTCGCGGCGATTCATGATGTCGTAGGCCAGCGGGCTGCCGACCGGCGGTGTGGCGTCGATATCGAAGACGCCGACCGTGAAGTGTTCCGCGGCCGCGGCGGTTTGGGACAGCGGAACGAACAGAAAAGTAAAAAAGAGCAGTGCAAGGTGGCTGCCCGCTTCGGAAAAATTAGGCAAGTGCATGGCTGACTCCGGGTTCATGCGGTCCGTCAGTATTCAATATCGTTCCCGGCACAGCAAGGGTCAAGCGATTCGACGAACCATTTCGCCGATTCCGTCCCGATGAGGAATTGTTGCCGCGGTGTTTTTGGGAATCGGCCAATGAGATTCGGCAAAACGAGCATCGCCGCACGGGCCCCTGGATCAGGGCAGACGGGGATGCCGCTGTAATTCGGCGCAGCAACCGACAGTACGAGAGGAGTCGTGCATGTTGCGTTTCAGGGATCTTGATGTTGGCTGTGGCGAGGGTGTGTGGCAATTAAACTTAGCGGACAACCACATGTCCTGCAGGCACCGGCCGCAAATAGGTGTTGGTCGGGGTGCTCAAAGAACCGTTCACGTAGCCTCCGTACGAGTGCCGTACCTTGTCGCACGTGAATCAAATCTTTGTTAGGATACCGCGCATGTTCGGACATTGATCACCTACCTGGAGAATCATTATGAACAGGGCCAAGACACCGCTGTTTATCATTTTTGTTTGGCTGGTTAGCCTAGCCTCGCCGCTGCAAGCCGACGTCAAACTGCCCAAGGTTATCGACAGCCACATGGTCTTGCAGCGCGACGTGCCGCTGCGAATTTGGGGTTTCGCCGAAGCTGGCGAGCAGGTGACGGTACAGTTGGGAGACGATGTGTCGAAAACGAAAGCCGATGAAAATGGAAAGTGGCTCGTCGAGTTGAAGCCGCAAAAGGCAGACGGAAAACCGCGTCAAATAACGGTCGCCGGTAAGAACAAGATCGTCTTGGAAGACATTTTGATTGGCGAAGTATGGATTGGTTCGGGCCAGTCGAATATGGAATGGCACCTCCGCAACAGCCACGGCGCCAACGAAGCCATCGCCGCGGCGGACCAGCCGAGCATTCGTTTGTTTCATGTGCCCAAGGTTCAAACCGGGGCGCCCGCCGCGGACGTGAACGCAACGTGGAAAGTCTGCACGCCCCAATCCGCGCCGACCTTCTCGGCCGTGCTGTATTACTTCGGAGCCCGATTGCACAACGAACTCGATATGCCGATCGGCCTGATCAACAGTTCCTGGGGAGGTTCGCCGATCGAGCCGTGGACGATTGCGGACGGGAAATCGGGCGGAATGTATAACGGTATGATCGCGCCGCTCACAAATTTCGCGGTGCGGGGCACCGTCTGGTATCAGGGCGAAACCAACGTACTGCAGAAAAACGGACTTTCGTACCTGGGGAAAATGACGGCTCTGATCAACGGTTGGCGACAGTCTTTCGGCAACGACAAGCTGGCATTTTTCTTCGTTCAAATCGCCCCATGGGCGGGCAGTTATGGACCGGGTCAACTACCCGCATTGTGGGAAGCGCAAGCGGCCAGTTTAAAGATTCCGGGCACGGGCATGGCGGTGACGACCGATCTGGTCGACAACATCGGGGACATTCACCCCCGCAACAAACTCGACGTCGGCAACCGCTTGGCGCTTTGGGCCCTGGCAAAGACGTACGGCGACAAGAAGATCACCTATTCGGGGCCGCTCTATAAATCGATGAAGGTCGAGGGGGGTAAGATTCGCTTGCAGTTTGCCCATGTCGCTCAGGGAGTTAAGTCCCGTGACAATAAACCGCTATCTGAATTTCAGATCGCCGGCGCGGACGGTAAGTTTGTCGCTGCCAAAGCCGAGATCGATGGCGGTGACGTTGTCGTTAGCGCCGACGGCGTCAAGTCGCCTACGCAGGTGCGGTTTGGCTGGCATAAACTGGCCAATCCAAACTTCGTCAATTCCGCCGATCTGCCGGCCTCGCCGTTTCAGACAAATAATTGGCAAGGCGGCACCGGCGAAGGTGGATAATCCGTGGCCCGTGACAAGGAGATTATGCACGATCTGCAAGCCGCGATTTTGCATCAGCTTGGACTCGATCACACGCGGCTTACGTACCAGCATGCGGGGCGTGATTTTCGTCTAACGGATGTCGATGGGGATGTCGTGCAACCGATTGT
>JAYGDO010000298.1:0-1711 GCA_046582885.1 Pirellulales bacterium
TGTGTGTTGACCGGAGCATCTTTCGTGGGGGAGGCGGCGTCCGTTTTTACCAGGTCCATGAGCTCGCTGGCTAGCGAGGTGGCGCTAGATAGAATCAGTTTGTCCTTAACAAAAGCAATCGTCGGCGACACGTTATACTGAATCAGCCCTTCCCCATCCTTCTGCACGCCCTTATCGACAAGGTAAACCGCCGAAACGATTTCGCCGCTGCCGCGCTTTTCACTGTTGAGTTCGAATTGCGGTGAGCCATTTTGACCTTGGCCGAAATTAACCAGACCGATCGCGCTTTGGAAAGCGACTTTGAATTGCCGCGTCACCTCCGGATCGACCAGCGACACGACTAGCGCGCCGGCGGGCAACTTGATGGCTGGCTTCGGGATATTCGTATCCTCGTACGATTGTCGCGCCAGCACGAATTGCAATTCAGGTCCCGCAGCGGCGAGAATTTCGTTCCCAAAGTCTCTGCCAGCGAACAGTGTCGAAAGATTACTATCGGCTTTTGCGATTTCGGCGGCGACGTTTTCGTCATAAAGATCGTCGGCACCCGCCCACATGGCGGCCAGATCGCGGTACGTGCTCAGCGTCAGCAGTGTATCCTTGGGCCTCAGCAGCGCCGAGGCGGCGCCCCGCCCGTTTTCGCCAAAGAAGTACTCACGCGTTTCGGTCACCCACTCGGCCTTGTGCGGAAGGGAAACCGAGAATCCAAACTGGTGTGGCTTCGCGGTCAAGGTCGCGGTTGCGTACGGCGAATTCTTCAGCGTGTCCATGACGCCGCCGACCAGGATTTCCACGGCGGCGTTTTCGGTCCTGCCCGAGAACAACGTCTTGGCCACACCCGCGTTGCGAATCACCTCCAAATTGACATAACCCCACACGGTTTGATCCTTGCCCGTGGAGGAACGGGCGGTTCGGTACTGAGTCGAATCGGTCAGCGAGTTGCCATCCGCTTTGGATTCCTTCAGATTGAGATAGGTGTCAACGATGCGCTTGCCGAGGTTGTCTTTGTTAACAAGGATCAGCCACTCGTCCAGCGTTGCAAACCGCCCCTGTCCCGCGCGGAAGACTTGCACTCCGCGATACTCAGATTGGCGAATCGGATCGGGTCGCGCCTTGCCCGCCGCGTCCATGCGGGCGAGCTTGATGACGGTATCGCGAAACTTTTCCAACAGTTCCGCGTCGTTGGATTTCATCAACAGCGCGGCAGCCTCGGTTTCGGGATCGAAGGCAAAGTACAATCCGCCACCGGAAAGTGATTCTATGGCCGGACGCCACTTCAACCCCAATACACTTTCGAGCAACGTGATGCCCGCGCGGAATTGTTGATACTCTTCGGTGCTTGTCGCTGCCTTGTATTCGTTGGTAGCTTGGATGTCCTTGGTGATCTGATGGTCGAAGATGGTCGTGATGAGTTGTTTGGGCCGCGGTATCTCGGCATAGAGAATTGTCGAATTGGGCAACAGGTCCGAAGCCACGATCTCGTCAGTCCGCTCCTTAGAAGTCGCCGGTGCGACGGACAGGAAAAACGCCGTGCAACAAAGCAAGAGGCATTTAGCGGAAGAGGTGAGAGTCTGCATTTCGGAACCTCGATTGGTAAGTAGAGTACGCGGACTGGATTGACGACAAAAACGTTTTTGTATGTGGGCGATTTCGCGATACTGGAAAAGGCTCCCGCGTTCCTTCGAGTCTATGTGGATATGCGCTGGAATCGATT
>JAYGDO010000432.1:0-6978 GCA_046582885.1 Pirellulales bacterium
GGACAATTCAACAAGCAGCCGAAGCGCTACGCCGTTTGTCTGTCGAGGCAGAGGCCGCTCCGACGTCCGCTCAGGGCCTGGAGCAAACCGCGGAGCCGGCCGCCAACGACTGACGGCAGGATTACGATTCATCCAATTCACGAGGCCGCCAGAAGTTAATCAGCCTGCCGCTGCCGTTGCCCGCAAGGGCCGTCCAGCAATCGATGGCGATTTCTACTTGGGCGAGCGCGGCGGTTGGGAATGTTTCCGAATTGCCGGTGAGCGCCTGCAGCAGCAAGTTCATTCCCGGGTTGTGTCCGACGACCAAAACGCGGTGTACATCCTCCGGCAGTGTGGCTACCGTGGCAATGTAAGCTTCCGGCGAGGCCAGGTAAAACTCCGGGCACCGCCCAACCTCTTCGGCAAAGCCACAGTGTTCGGCAACCGTGGCGGCCGTCATTTGCGCGCGGCACGCGCTTGACGCCAGAATCACGTCGGGAACCAACGCTTCATCGGCGAGCAATTTTCCAATCCGCGGTGCGTCCCGTTTGCCGCGGCTATTCAGTGGCCGGTCGTGGTCGAATTGGCCCGCATCTTCCCAACTGGATTTCGCGTGCCGGAGTAGCAACAGTGTCTTCATTTTGTTTTCGAGCTGGCCATCAAGGAACAGGCTGTCTGCGAATAGTTACCAAAAAAAGCGTTTTTCACAAGCCGAGTCGCCCGCAAGTCACTTGCTGCCATTGCGCCGATTGGCGAAAATAGCCGGGGCGAAGGGGTGCTCTCGGGCGTACGGAAAAAACGTGATTCGAATTCTTATCATCCGCCGGCCAGTTGGCCGGTATTGCGTTTGTTTCATGGTTGCTTGTCTGCTCGGCGCTGCGCTGGGCGTGAGCCGCGCCGCCGAAGACACAGCGGCGAACTTCGACCCGGCGCCCAACGTGGCGCCGGTGGAAACAGCGGCGGACGAGGACCTGAATGAGACCCTGATTCCAACGACGGTTGGTATGGAGGCCTCGTACCGGGTTCGGTTCGCGGCTGATTTGAAGGTGAAAGCGGCCGATGAGCGGTCATCGTTCCGGGTTCGAGTCGAGAGTGTCCGCGTCGACGGCGCCGCCAAGATTTTTGAATTGCGGTATATGGCGGTGCGCGGCGGCACCTACGATCTGCGCGATTACCTCGAGCCGGTCGGGAGCGATGTCGAGCCACTGCCGTCCATGAAGGTCGACGTCCAGACGATACTGGGAAACACGCCCATCGGAGATCTTTGGCCGGTTACCCGGCCCAAGATTCGCCAGCCTCTGCGGTATCGGTTAGTGTTGGTTTTAATGGCAACGCTCTGGTCGGTCCCGCTGGTTTGGATTGGCTTGCGGCGACTCGTTTAAACCGCGAATGGAGAGTTGATAAGAGGCAATGTACCGAACGCTGTTTACGCTTTGGCTGCTCATCCCCGTGGCGGTTATCGTCTGGCACGTTGGCTCGGGCCGCGATTATTTGGCCGCGGATTTCGCGGGAATCCACATCCGCGCGGCGGAAAAGGCCGAAGCAGAAAAACGTTGGTCCGACGCCAGCGATGCCTATGCGCTGGCCGCGGCAGCCTTGTCCGAAAACAGTGCCGCGCACCGCCGGCGGTTGGAATTTGCACGGGCGATTGACGACATCAAGGCGGGACAATTAATCGAGGGCCAGTTACTGCTGGGGCGGCTCATCGATGAAATGGCGGAGGATGAACAGTCCGACCAGCAACTCCTTGTCGCCATACGACATGAATATGCCAAGGCCGGCTATCACGCCGCCTGGCTAATGCGTCTAGAGAACGCGGACGAAGCAGTATGGAAACAACAGCTCGGCCGGGCCCAGGCGCAATTTCGGCTGCTGGCCGAAGGAGCCGTCCGCCGTGACGAAAATCCCGGGTACAGAAGCGGTGCGTTTGTGCAACGTGAATCGTTTGCCTACAAAGCGAATCTCGAAGCCGCAATTCGGTTGGAACAAATCAGCTCGGAAGAACTGAACGAGGTGGTGTTGCCGGCGGAGTGCCCCGACTGCAAGATTCTCGATCAACTCGGGGCAAACCCGTCCACCGTTCGCGATTCGTAGTGCGGGTCCGCCGACGCTGCCCCGCGGAGCGAGCGGAGGACCGCGCCGCTTTACACGTGCCGCTTTGCACGTGCCGCTTTGCACGTGCTTCGTGTAACGGCAGCTCGCGATATTCGCACGCTCGACTGTGCGCGAATGGTGGAGCGGCGTGCGATATGCTAGGCTATCCGGCGACCACAGTGTCGATATTTAGGTGTCGATATGTACTTGAACTCAAAAAGGGTAACGCATGAAAGTCGCGACAATCGAGACGGAAAAGGGCAGCATCCGCATCCAACTGCATGACGAAAAAGTGCCAAAGACGGTCGCCAATTTTGAAAAGCTGGCCGCGGACGGTTTTTACGACGGTTTGAAATTTCATCGTGTCATCGAGAATTTCATGATTCAGGGCGGCTGTCCGCAGAGCACGGGAACGGGCGGTCCGGGCTACAAGTTCGAAGACGAATTTCACCCGGAACTAAGGCACGATACGCCGGGCGTCCTGTCGATGGCGAATGCCGGTCCCAATACGAACGGTTCGCAGTTTTTCATTACGCACGTACCGACGCCGCACCTCGACGATGCGCACTCCGTATTTGGCCGCGTCTTAGAAGGACAGGACGTGGTGGATTTGATTGCTAAAGGCGATGAAATGCTGAAGGTCACGATCACCGACGGCTAGGTGCCGGATCGAAATTTGTTTGCCGCTTCGGAGTCGACAGCATGCGAGCGTTTACCGTGATCGTCCTGGTGGGGATTCTGGCGGGGATTCTGGCGGCTACAGGCTTCTGCCCTGCGGCTCCGCCAAAGCCGAAGGTCGCATCGAGACAGTACAAACGCGTTCATCAAGCGGCGCTGACGCAGATTCTTGGCGGAAACGCGGCGGGAGCCGTCAAGCAGTTGAAGAACTATTTGGCCAAAGATGCCGGGGATGCCGAGTCCTATTACATGTTGGCCCAAGCGTATGTCCGGCAGGCCGATCCCGAGGCCGCGCTGGATGCCCTGCGGCGGGCAATTCGTCTGGGGTTGCCGCCGGGGCGGTTTGTCAGCGGTGCGGATTCGCCTTTTGCCGTGCTGCGAAACAAGAATCGATACCAGCAGCTTCTCGATCTGTACGGACACCGCATCGTTCACGGGCCGTTGCTCGGCTGTGTGACCGGCCGGTCGGTAAAAATCTGGTTGCGCACCGCCCAGCCTGCCGAAGTCCGTGTGTCCTACGAAAAGGTCGACAAGAATCCAGCCGCAGCTGGCGAGACGTCGCCGGTATTGACGCGCAAAGAGACGGACCACACAGCCGTTCTTTCCGTGGATGAACTGCAACCGCAAACAACCTACCGCTACTGGGTGACGGTCAATGGCCAGCGGGCTCACGTCGAGCCTTTCCGTTTCCGCACGGCGGCGGTCAAGGGCGTCGGCTCGAAATTTAAAATCGCATTTGGAGGCGGTGCGGGTTACGTGCCGCCCAACGAGCGCGTTTGGGATACGATCGCCGAGCAAAAGCCGGATGTTTTGTTGCTCCTGGGCGACAACGTGTATAGCGACGATCCCAAGACGCCTCAAATGCAGCGGTACTGCTACTACCGCCGCCAATCGCGGCCGGAGTTCCAGCGGCTCACGGCCAACACGCCCGTCTATTCGATTTGGGACGACCACGATTTCGGCACCAACGACTGCTGGGGCGGGCCCGACATCGACGACCCCAAATGGAAGCGGCCGGTGTGGAATATCTTCCGAAACAATTGGAACAATCCAGCTTACGGTGGCGGCAAACAGCAACCCGGTTGCTGGTACGATTTTTACATCGGCGACGTCCACTTCATCATGCTGGACGGCCGCTACTATCGGACCGACCCGAAATCGGACGCACGGTCGATGTTGGGCCCGGCGCAGAAGGAGTGGCTGCTCGAGACCGTCAACAAATCGACCGGCACGTTCAAAGTACTCGCCTCGCCCGTGCCGTGGACTTTTAATGCCAAAGGCGATAGCCGCGACACATGGAACGGATACCGCGCCGAGCGGAAGGAGATTTTCGACTTTCTGACAAAAAACGAAATCGGCGGCGTGATCCTGATATCGGCCGACCGCCATCGCAGCGATTTGTGGAAGATCGACCGACCGAACGACTATGCGTTGTATGAAATGAACAGTTCACGACTGACCAACCAGCACGTCCACCAGACAATGGAGAAGGCCCTGTTCTCTTACAACGAGAAACAGTCGTTCGGCATCGTGCAGTTTGATACGACGGCCGACGACCCGACGGTCACCTATCGCATCATCACGATCGACGGCGAACAGGTGCATGCGTTTTCGCTCAACTTGAGCAAGCTGTGAAGCCGCCCGCAAAAAAATCGCAGGGGCGCCGATTTGCGCCTTAGGGCCGCTGAAAGTCCCGGCAGATCCGCCGGGGCTGTTGTCAATTCGATGACGATCGAATAGACTCCGGCGGTGCGGGATTGATACACTTTGTTTGATCTTGCGATCCGCCAATTTCTCAGAATTGATTATTCAAAATCAACGTGCCGCAAACAAAGGACATGTCGGCTGCGGATTTTCGCTTCCAATGGCAACGGCTGTCTTCGTCGGCGGATGCCGGCGGCCTGGTAGCCGAGTTGTTGATCATGGCCGGTGCCCACGCGTCCGCGGGCAGCTACCTGTCGGCGGCTTTGCCGCTAGTGCGGGGGGCCGCCAGCGCGGAATGGACGGGCCTGCTGGCGGCGGACAAGGGTAGCTGGACGAACCTCGCCAGCGACGGCGACGAGGTTTCCCTGCCTACCGAGTTGCTGGCCGACTGTCTCGACGCGGACCGCGCCGTCGGCGGCGAGGATTGGCTTGTCGCACCGTTGTTTGCCCGCCAGGGCTCACAGGAGTTGCTGGCCGTTTATCGCGGTGACGCCGGGATCGAACAAGTTGACGCCGTGGCGGCGGCTGTTGGCGTCGCCCTGCAGACGGTCCGCAGGCGGCATGCGAACGAGAGTCGCATCCGCCGGTTGGAGACGATCCTGACGATCACCGACCAGTGGAATCGCACCCGCGAGACCGAGCCGCTGTTGGTGCAAATGGCCGAGGCGGCCACCCGGCTATTGAAAGCGGATCGCGCCAGCATCTTTCTGTGGGACCGGGCAAACAAAACGCTTGTCGGCCGTCCGGCGTTGGGTGTCGAGGATAACGAACTTCGCATTCCCGACGACGCCGGCGTGGTCGGCCAAGTCGTGCAAACCGGCGAGCCCTTGCGAGTGGATCGCAGCGAGGCGGAAGAATTGGTCGACCGCGAAGTCGATAAAAAACTCGGCTACGAAACACAGACGTTGCTTTGCGTTCCGCTGCGGGCGTCGAGCGGCGAACTGTTCGGCGCTTTTGAATTGATCAATAAGTTGGAGGGCAACTTTTCCGCGGCGGATGAGGCCGGCCTGATCGAACTGGCCGCCCACGCGGCCACGGCATTGGAAAACACACAGGAGTTGGAGTGCCTGGTCAGCGCCAATCGCCGCCTGGTGGACGAAGCGGCCGGCGCCGTGCGGATGATTGGCGAAAGCCCGCCGATCGAGGCGTTGCGTTCGACGATTCAGCGGGTGGCCGACACGGAATTGGCCGTGTCGATTTTCGGGGAAAATGGGACGGGCAAGGAAGTCGTCAGTCAGATGATCCACTTCCTTAGCGGTCGGCGGGATCAGCTGTTTGTCGCCGTCAACTGCGCGGCAATTCCTGAGAACCTGCTCGAAAGCGAGTTGTTCGGTCACGAAAAGGGCGCGTTTACCGACGCGCACGAACAGAGAATCGGTAAATTTGAACTCGCATCGGCGGGCACGTTATTCCTGGACGAGATCGGCGATCTCAGTCCCGGCGGCCAGGCCAAATTGCTGCGGGTGATCGAGGAGAAAGTGGTTGTCCGCGTCGGCGGTTCCCAGCCAATTCACACGGACGCCCGCGTGATCGCCGCGACCAATCAGAATCTGTCCGAAATGGTCCGTCAGCGGCAGTTCCGCGAGGACCTCTATTTCCGGCTCAACGTGGTAACTCTTGAACTGCCTCCGCTGCGCGACCGTGGCGACGACATCGTGCTACTGGCCGATCATTTCTTGCGAGATTTTTGCGGCAAAGCGGGCCGCAAAATGCCCAAGTTGATGGCTGGCGCGAAAAAGCGGCTGCGCGCGCACAATTGGCCGGGCAATATTCGCGAGCTCCGCAACCTGATGGAACGACTGGCCTATTTGACCAACGAAGAGAAGATCGAAGCCGAGGAACTGGAATTTATCTTGTCCCCCCGCGCCGCCGGTCCGTCTTCGATTGCGGACGATTTGCCGCTGGCCGACGCCACCGGCGCGTTTCAGCAGCAGTACATCAACCGCGCGATTGAACGCAGCGGAACCAACATGAGCGAGGCGGCCGCTCGGCTGGGATTGCATCGGTCGAACCTCTACCGAAAAATGCGGCAACTCGGCATGGGAACCGATGAGTGACTCCCTTTGCCAAAGCGCCCCGGCACGTTACCATGTCTCGTTCACGATTGAGGCCTCGGTCGTACGCCCCCTTAGCTCAACTGGCAGAGCAACTGACTCTTAATCAGTAGGTTCTAGGTTCGAGTCCTAGAGGGGGCACTTTCGCTTCCCGTCGCATCGAGCGGCGTACAATCGCCCAAGTCCGCAACTTGCAAAGGCTTGGGCGTTTTCTTTTGCGGCGTACCGTCGGTTCGCTTGTCGCACCCCTCGACTCTTGAGGTGTCGCCAACATCGCCGGCTCTACGGCGGCTGGTCTTGTTCGAGTCGTTTTGGGGCTTTCATGACTCCAAAGCGGATCACCTTGTCACCGTAGAGCGGATCATAGTAGTGGCCGCTTTCGCGGTAATCGGCGTTCCACTGGTGAGTGCCGTCTTTTTTCGTCCGGTAGATGAATGGCGAGAGATGCAGCCGCTCTTTGTGCCATCGT
>JAYGDO010000444.1:0-6271 GCA_046582885.1 Pirellulales bacterium
CCAGTTCGAGGATTTTTGAGTACTGCTGTCTTTGCTTGGCACTTAGCGATTGGGCCCAGGCATCGACTCGTTCGGCAAACCAGTCCTCACCGTTCGGAAACTTCAGAAACGTCGGGTCCGGCCGATCCTGCGGTTTGGCGAACTTTTTCCCGGCCAACTCCTTGACGGTGTCCACAATCGTATCTTCCAGGGCAGGACTGTATGGCGAGGGCAGCCCGTAATAAATCTGGGAAAAATCGGCTTCGTATCCGCCCTCCGCGAGAACTCGGCGCGACGGTATATAACTGGGCACATCATTGGCCCAGCCGTTGAGCCAGACCCGCCTCCAGTCCATCTCGGTCTTGAGCCGGACGGCGTAATCGACAACGACTTCCCCGGCAAGAAAGACGATGGCCAAATCCTCACCGAATTTCCAGCAGGTGATCGAGTAATCAACGTGCTTGTCCAGCGCACCTTTTTTCCTGAATTGTTCCAGCATCTGCTTGGCATGATAGCCGTGAAATCCCCGGTTCTGGGAAAGTCGCTCGAAGTGTTCCCGCGAGGGTGCCTCGGCCAGCGGTAGTTTGATCGTCTTCTGCTTGGAGACGATGGTTTCCAACAACTTGGTCAGCGGGCCTTTGAGTAGGCGCTCGACTTCCCCGGCGATCGCTGCACCATGCCGCTGGGCAAACTCCAGGCCGCCGCTTGGCTGTGGACCCACATCGGCCCCACAACCGATCGTGGTTAAGGCGACCGTCGACGGGAATTTTTGTTCGATCTGTGTATTCGAGAATCCTGCCCAGTCACCACCGATATGATTTCGCCCGCCAACCGTGGTACAGTGGCACGCATAGTTAGCCCACACCGCGATGGGCTTGTCGTCCCTGTCGTGAGCGACCATGACGGGAACACTATGATCCACAGGGCCGTCCGCTTGGAATCCAAACCCGGCCCACTGCTTGCCCTTCAGGACGCGTCGGTTCCCGCCGAATCGGGCAATCCCCTGTCCCCACGAAAGCCTAGCCTCGCGACGATCTTGCAGAGCTGCTGAAGCTACTTCGATGATCTTGTTGGTGAGCCACTGCGTGTAACGGTCCACACGCTGCAACTGCTCAATGCTGGCCCGGCCGCCCCAGACGACTGGAGCATATCCGGTTAGCGTGGGAGCATTATGTGTGTGGGTGCTGCAGATAACGATTCGGTCACTGGGGATTTGGTGTCGATCTGCCAACTCCGTGGAAACAACTCGGGTGACACGGTCCGGCACTCCGCAATTGTCGACCGCCACCAGCACGACGGGATCGTCCGTACCAATCGCCAGGGCCCGTGCCCAGATGGGGTGATCGACTCCCAGGTGCTCGGCGGTGCGGCCGCCGTAACCGGCCAGCAGCGTAGGATGTTCGGGTGTGATATCAACCTTGGCCACTCCGACTTTTGTCCAGCGGTTGGCGGCATCAGCTCCGCCGGTAGAAAAAAATAAGAACGACGTCAGGATGATGATCGCGCTAGGTCGGCTCATATCTGTTGCACAGGTCCTTTGCTTCAATCAAAGAGTTTCTCCAAGAACTTCGTTATTCTGAGGTTCATGATACGGGATCGCAAGTCATAGGAATTCCCCGGGAAGCCGGCAGGGTTCAATTGCAGCGTCGTGCTGACAACTACCATCGTCGCTGTTGGGGTCCCGCCTGGCCTGGTCGCGACTGCTGTTGACGAAACCGATTGCAAGAAACAGGCTGAATGGGGTCATCATCTCCTCGTGACAGCCTCACGGCTCCACTGATAGGATGAGGAAACCCGACGATGGCAAAGAAGCGATCGAACATCGTTTCTGACAGGGAGAATTCCAACAGATCGACGCACATGTTTGCTCAGAAAGAGACGGCACCGCTTTTTCCTTGCACGGTTTGGCACTTCTCGTTATCGCCAGAGGATGGCGACCGGCTAAATCAAGAGGTGCTTAGCGCAATTTCGTCGCTCAAAGAAGCCAATCCTGCACTGTGTTCGACGGATTTCTGGCAATCTCGCAACGATCTCCAGACGTTGGACGAATTTAGATCGTTCCGCACGATGATCGAGGCGGCCACGAACGACGTACTACAGCAGATTGTTGTTGAGCACGATTCGTTCTTGATTACCGGGTGCTGGGCTAATGTGGGGCCGCCGGGATCAGAACACCCGCTGCATACCCATCCGAATAACTACCTAAGTGGAGTTTATTATCCGCAGGTTCCAGCCGGTGGGGACGTGATTGGGTTTCGCGATCCACGCCCGGAAACAAATATCATTGCGCCCCACATTGAAAAAAAGACCGAGTTTAACGTGCGAGCCGTCGTTTTGCCGGTTCGCCCCGGATCACTGTTGATGTTTCCGTCGTGGTTTCCGCATTACGTCCCTCCCAACCAGGGCGATTCTGAACGCGTGAGTATTAGTTTCAATATCATGTTTGCGTCTTACGCTGAGACACTCAGTAAGCCGAAATGGACGTTCGATCCCAGTCTCCAATAGGGAAACTCTTTTCCTGCCAGAGGGTCGAAAGCGGTAAGTTCACCCTAGTTTGGTGAAGCGATCGACCGCACGATTCGTTGACTTCGATGGTCGCCCTGCCCTTGGTAACTGTGTTATGGTTGCGGCGTTATTGGCCGGTCCTGTCGGGATCAAGAGGAAGTCTAAAAGTTCTTTGCAGCCACGACGCTCGATTGCCCGCCGTTGCCCCGGCAGATCGAAGCTGCCGGCACGCAGTCAGCGGGTCTTCCAACAGTGGTGGGGAGTACGGGCAGAACCGTTGCTTGGCTGCCCGGAAAGGCGAATTGGCGGTTTTACTTCAACTCCGCCTGGAATAATTGCTTGTCACAAAGACGAAAACGGTTTGGGACATCCCACTTGCCGGTAGTTGGCGGACGGCTGACAAAAGCCGGAACGAAACGGGGAGTTGGGACGTCCATACTAGATACATCCGGATTCGCGTTAAGCTAGACTTTAGACTGTACGCGAATGGAATACGTTACGTCGCGGCAAAAAGGGCCTTCATTTGGGCTGCGGCCGGACCGCCCTGCCGATTTTTCTATCCTCCCAAAAAGGAGCTTGAGCCATGAAACGGGTCTTCACTTCTACGGTCTTACTGTTTTCGCTCGCGCTGACCTGTGCCAATGCAGGTGAGATCGGCTACATCGAGGATTTCGCGCTGGCTAAGGACCGCACCGAGGCGCTCAAGCAACTCATCCCGGGCACTGAGGACTATTACTACTACCACGCTTTGCACTACCAGAATGTCGAGCAGTTTAATCGGGTGGATACGATCCTCGAGGCGTGGATCAAGCGGCACAAGTATTCTCCGCGGGTCCACGAGATTCTCAACCGGCAGGCCCTGCTAACCTATGAGAAGAGCTCGAAGCGATCGCTGGCCTACTTGCAAAACAAACTGGATCTGCGATTTAACCATCAGCGCGAAGTACTCTCGCGCAAACCAAATCTGCGGGCCGAACTCGACCAGAACCTCATCAGCCGAGAGACGCTGAGCAAGCGGGCGCTGGCTCGGTATACGAACCTGGACGGCTTCGAGAACCGGGCGCTCGACTGGCTGGTCGGGGAAAACCTGAACCCGGAACGCCGCCACGCATTACTCGGCCGGTTGGCTCGGCCCGACCATGCCAATTTGAGCAAGCTCGTGGTGGCTGATCTCGACGAGAAATTCAGTCGAGGGTTCGGTTCGTTTCCAATCCATCGCCAATTGCTCAAGAGTCAGCTTGACGAATGCCTGAAGATGAAACCCGCCCTGCTGAATCAAACGCATTTCGTCAACACTTATTTGAGCAAGCTGCATCCCAATGCAGATGTCGATTGGCAGCACGACCCAAAAGAGAAGCAGGCCTATCTCGAGCGACTGTGGGCCTTCGTCGGCCAGCTCGCTCCGGTGCACAACTCACTGAAGGCCAATGTGCTCTACCATCGGCTCCTCTTCGACCGGGAGCAGGGCCGTTACGAGAAGGCGCGTTTTCTGACCTACCTGAAGTTGCCCAGACGGGCCGGCTACGTCAATCCAAAACATTTGCAGCTTGAACAACATCGACGTTTCATCGTGAATCTGGGCGCCGACTATCAGCAGCAGACATTGCTCAAGCCTGTCGGTAGTGATGAACCGTTGGTGCGCAGCTACCTGGCCCATTTTTTTGTGGAGGAGAACGACTACAAGCCGTACGAACCGCTCGTTAACGATCTGTATCTGAAGCACCTGTACGCCGAGACCAAGATCGTCAACGGTCAGGGCAACCCCGAGCAGTGGTATTCCATGCTGCCGCCGGCCGTTTACCAACAGCTCAAGGAGCGGGTCGATCTTGATTTCGCCTCTACGTCGCAGCGGGTGTACGCGCCCGACGCACCCGTACGGCTCGAACTGCACGTCAAGAACGTCCAAAAACTGTTCGTCAAGGTTTACGAAATCAATACGCAGAATTACTTTCGCGATACGCTGCAGGCGGCCAGCACCGGTATCAAGCTCGACGGCCTGGTTGCCAATCACGAGCAGACGCATACCTACGACGAACCGCCACTGAGGCGAATTAGCCGCCACTTCGAGTTCCCCATGCTCAAGGGGCGGGGAGTTTATATCATCGACTTTATCGGCAACGGAAAGAGCAGCCGCGCATTGATCCTTAAGGGGCAACTCCGTCACCTGGCACGCAGCAGTACCGCGGGCCAAATCTTTACCGTGCTCGACGAAAGTAATCGCAAGTTGATGGGCGCCACGCTGTGGCACGCCGGCCGCGAGTACACCCCCGACGAGGACGGCACGATTACCGTCCCGTATTCCAACAAGCCCAGTCGGCAGCCGATCGTGCTGACGCACGACGGCTTTTCGTCGCTCGATCATTTCAATCACCAGGCGGAGAACTACAAGTTGTCCGCAGGCATCTATGTCGACCGCGAGAGCCTGTTAACCCGCAGCAAGGCCCAGGTTCTGATCCGGCCGTCGCTGATGCTCAACGGCACACCCGTCACCCTCTCGGTACTGGAGGAGGTGCGGCTGTTGATTACTTCACAGGATCGCGACGGCGTGGTGACGACGAAGGAAGCCGACGATTTCAAGCTGTTTGAGGATCGGGAAACTACCTACGAATTTCAGGTACCCCGGCGGCTCGCCGCCATCTCGTTCCAACTGGCGGGCAAAGTTAAGAACCTCAGCCAGAACAAGAAAATCGACTTGGCGACGTCCAATGTCTTCGGACTCAACGAGATCGCGCGGACCGACAAGATCCAGGATTTGCACTTCTCCCATATTGAAGGCGAGTATTTCGTCGACCTCTTCGGCCGCAGCGGCGAACCGCTCGCCGACCGCCCGGTGCAGTTCCAGATCAAGCACCACGACTTCAAAGAGACGGCGAACGTGCCGCTGGAAACCAACGAGCAGGGGCGTATTTCGTTGGGCAAACTCGCCGGCATTGCCTGGCTGAAAGTCACCAGCCCGCAGGGCGTGTCGCACACCTGGTCGCCGCTGGTTGACCGGCATTCGTATCACCGCGCCGTTCACGGTCGCGAGGGCGAGCCGATCGAAATTCCGCTGATGGACGCCGAAGACCGGCCGCTGGACGAGTTGCTCTCGCTGCTGGAAGTCCGGGGGAAGGTTTTTGTCGCCGATCGCCGCAGCGCCGCCAAGGTAAAGAACGGTATGCTCACGCTCACGGGGCTGGCCCCGGGCGACTACGAATTGCTGCTGAAACCCGGCGGCACGCAGATGCAGATCCGCGTCACGGCGGGCGAACGCCGACAGAGCCACGTGCTCGGGCAACGGCGGCACCTCGAAGTCCGCAACCTCAGCCCGCTACAGATCACCGGGATCGAAACGGCGAAAAATGACATCACGATCCGGCTGGCAAACAGCTCGAAATTCGCTCGGGTGCACGTCTTTGCCACCCGCTATCAGCCCGCCTATTCGGCTTACGCGAGACTGCTCATCGGCGACCGCGAAGCCGGTTGGTTCAGGTTGCCGACGCCCGAGTCGCACTACGTCGAGGGCCGCAGCATTGGCGACGAGTATCGCTACATTCTCGAACGCAAGTACGCCACGAAGTACCCGGGAAACATGCTCGCCCGACCGAGCCTGCTGCTGAACCCCCGGCCGCTGCGGAAAACTACCGCGGGCCACCAGCCGGTAAGCGAAGGAGGAGAATTCGAGAGTAGGTCGGGCGGCTCAGGAGCAGTCGGAGGGGGACGAGGAGCCAGATCAGGGAGAGCTGGGGGTTCCAACTTCACCGATCTCGATTTCCTCGGTCACGGTTCGAGATCGGAAGAGCACACG
>JAYGDO010000540.1:0-8609 GCA_046582885.1 Pirellulales bacterium
CCGCTGGCGGCGGTGAGATTGACCCGCTGAACCTGATGGTCCCCGCCGGTGAGCCGCTCGATGACTTGCCAGCTGGCAGCGGCATTGGTCGCCAGCGGCGCCAAGCCGTCCAGTTGGTATTCGACCACCAGCGGCTGCTGCCTGTTGTACTGGCCGACCGCGATCGTCCAACGATCGCCTTGCCCGCCGCTGCCCTGCACCGTGTGCCCGCCACCGAGCAGCGTACCTAGTGCGGCAGCGATTTCGGCACCTCGCCCGGTAGGTGTGCGGGCCGCATCGGCGGCCGCTCCGGCGGGCTGCAACAGTAAATCGACATTCGCCACGGAATCCGGGTAGGTGACGTCGAACAAACCTGCTCCAGCGACCGTTGCCTCTATGTTCGCCAAAACGGGAATTGTCCTCAACTGCGTTTGGATATCAGCAGCGGTCGCCGCATCGTCGGCCCCCACGGTGAAGGAAACCGCGGGAGCAATTCCATACTGCAAATTAAATTCCGCGCCGACCGCCTCGCCAGCCAGGTTTAGCCGGCGGACGCGGGAGGTCAGGTCAACGAAAATCGACCCGGCCCCGTGCTTTAAAGTCAGGCCCGGCAAATCGAGCGGCAAAGACAGCGTGCCGGAAACAAGCTCGCCGGGCACCGCCTGTCCGCCATCCGTCGCGTTAAAATAAGTGATCGGCAGCGGGTTGGCGATGTCCGCGGGAAAACGGATCTCGTAGCGCTGTGCCACCGCGTCGTAGGCGACCGTCACATTCTCCAGCCCCCCCATCTCGTTGAGCGCAGCCTGCAATTTCGTCGCCTGCACGTTTTTGTCGGCCGCGATATCGCTGGCGCCCAGTGTCCTCGAGCCCGCTGCATAGAATAGTTGCGTATCCTGAAGGATATCGTCCTGGGGTATCCGCTGCTCGCTGGGATTCGAAGTTACGGCAACGTCCAGCGGTCGCGTCATCCGCTGCACACTGACCTCGCGCAGCAGCGCGTGCGGGTCGCCGTTGGAGTCGCGGTCGGCGGTCCGCATAACCACATGCCACGGGTCGGCGAAGGTACCCGCACCGCCCACGCAGACATCCCCGATGAATGGCAGCGATTCCAGAGCCGCGGCCACATCGACCGGCGTCATCGCCGAGGTCACCGTAACGGTTTCTCCGGCCGCGGCCGTGCCGTCGGTAATCGTACTGACGCCCGCCGCCGCCGCGCCGACCAAGTCGACGTCGGAGAAAACCAGTTCGTCGATATTAGTCGCGGCCGGTGCGTTGAACTTGACGTCGAACTGGCCGCGACCGATGTCGACGACCGTCACGTCCAGCGAAGCGGAAATACCATCTAAGGCCGCTTGGATGTTTTCCTCCGTGGAAATATTGTCGCCACCAACCAGCACGGTGACGGGCGGCGAGCCGTTGTAGCTCAGGGCGAAAGAGCCTGTCACTTGCGAGCCGCTCTCGCCTCCCAGGCGGATTCGCTGTATTTCCTGCGGCCCGTATTTAATCGCGGCGTGATCCTGCCAGTTCTCGAAGAACAATCTGAGGTCGGCAACTTCGGCCGTTCGCGCGACGCGAGAAAACGGCACCGGCTGCCTGCCGGCGGTTCGCGTACGGACCGCCGGTACGCTCGTTGTGCCGACCAGGCCCTCCGTACCGCCCAGCACCAATTCCTCCTCGTCGTTGAAACCGCCGAAAGTGATGTCGTAAACCCCCGCCGCGGAGACGGTGACGTCGACGTCGTTGCCTCCAGCCACCCTCAACTGCGTTTGAATGCGGTTGGCCGTTGCCGCGTCCCGCCCGCCGATGCTAACGTCCACCGCCGCCCCGCTGCCACGGCGGAGCGAGAAGGTACCGCTAGTGGCGCCGCCGAGATTGAGTCGCTGCACCTCGGAGATGCCCGCACTAAATGGAGTCGTCCTCTGCACCGCGCCGCCGGCGGAGTCGGCGTAACGTTCCGCCCGCAGGGCGAGATACCGGCCATCCGCCTTGTCGGCTTCGACCAGCACAACTCTCCATGGATCGGCGGAAGAACCGGCCCCGCCGACCTCGACCCGTCCGACCGTCGGCAGCGCCTCCACCGCGGCCTTGACTTCGGCGGCCGTCGGCACGGTCGCCGCCATCACCACATCGGCCCCGGTGTCGCCGTAGAACACCGTGAACGGTCCACGATCGGCCACCAGCGACTGCACCCGGTTGCCGTTGTCAACGGCGGTGGCGGCCTGCTGCGGCCCGCTGACCGTCTCGACGCCGGCGAATTGCAGCCTTTCGATCGTCACCGCCGCGCCGGTTTCGGCCGCCGCCAGGGTAAACGTCCAGGGATTGGCATCGGTGCCGGCTGCGCCGGTGCCGGCAATTTGCAGATCCCGCAGCGCATCGAGCCCGCTCAGCAGTGCCGCTACCTGGGCGGCGTTCATCGAATCGTTAACGGATACCGATTGCTGGCCGTAGTAAATCCTGCCCGACCCCGCATTGCCGCTAAACCAGGAGTCGTCGCCATAGCCGGCCGCCGTTGTCGCGCCGGAAAAACTAATCGTCTGTTGCGTGTTGTCGCCGCCGGCGGCGATCTCCGCCGGCGCGGACGTTCGGTATTGCCGCGTAACCGCGTAGCGCAGCAAGTGGAATTCGCCGTCCGCGATGCGGACATTGGTGTTGCCGGCCACAACCGACGGGACGGCCGCCTCGACGTCAAACCCCAGGCCGCTGCTGAGGTCGACCTGCCGTAAAGTGAAACCGCCGCCGTCGGCGCGAACGCCCACGACCCGGCCGTCGTCCGCGTGCAGCGCATAGCCGGCGGGGAGATTGCCTTGCAGGCCGGCGACCAGGCCGGTCGCCACGGTGGAAAACGATTCCGGGCCGCCCCCGGCCACCGGCGACACCGTGTGCTCGCCGGACGCGACCAGCGCGCCGCGGTCGTCCAGCAATTCAAGCCGCCAGGTCTGATCGACCATCCGCGTCCCCCGCAACCCCACGTCGGCCGTCGACGCGACGCCCGTCAATCGGACCGAGAACGAGCTTGCGTCCGTCCTCGCAACCGCGACGGTCTCGCCGCTGGAGGTAACCGTGTAGCCTGGTTGCGCGGCGAGGTTGGCTTGCAGTCCGTCCCGCAACCTGTCGGCAACCGTGGCCAGACTCTGCGCCGCAGCGACCGTATGATTCGCCGTGCCGGCAACCGCGCCGGCCCCGTCCCGAACTTCAATCGTCCAAACATCCCCCGCCACCGGAAGACCGCTGAGCCCCACGGACGAGGATCGGGCGACGGTCGTTTGCACCAGCTCAAACCAGTTATTCGTCGAACTGGTAGCTACCAGCCGCCGGTCGTTATCAGCATCCACTCCAATCGTGTAATCGGCCGGCGCGGTGATGCCACCTGCCAGGCCCGCAGCGATGTCCGCCAGGGATTGCAGAACTCCCGCAACCTCGGCAACGACATGTGTGGAGACGGCCAGCGGACCGGTGGCGTCGCGCAGTTCGAGCTTCCAGGTGTCGCCGACCGCCGGAGTGCCCACCAGCATCAGTCCGGCCTTGCTGTCGCCGTCGATGACGGCGATCTCGTACGGGTCGTCGGTCGTGGCCCGCGTCGAAACGGCCACGTCGTTAACCAGATCGTCCAGGCCGACCTCCAAAGCGGAAGCCGAACCGTCCACATTAAACACCGCCGTATCGCTGCCATAACCGAACTCGACCTGTACCGCGTTGGCGGGCAGCATGACGTGCTGCCGGTCGTGGATGGGAAGACGGACTTCGCCGCCGGCGGGTTCTGCCAAAATCAATTCGGCCTGATCCGTGGCCGCGCCGAAGTCGACATCGAAGAACCCGGAACCGGCCGCGACGGCCGTTGCCCCTACGTCCGCCAAACCGGGAATTGTCCTCAACTGCAATTGGATATCGGCGGCGGTGGTATCGTCGTCGCCGCCGACAGTCACCGTCACGGCCGGCTGCTCCTCGTCGCCGACGGTGGCCACCAACGTAAACGACGAGCCGACGGCCAGCGAGTTCAATCCGATACGCTGCACTTCGTTTGTGGCGGGCACCTCCGCCACGGCCGCACGGCCTTCTTGCGTCACCGACACGGACGCGTCGTTGACGGGCCCGCCGCCCGCCGTCACCAGCGCGCCGGCGGCCAGCAAAAGTGTCTCTACGTTGGTGGCTGCCGGAGCGGTAAAGGTGATATCGAACACACCGGAGCCGCCGACCGCGACGGCGACCGTAACGCCGGCAACACCGCTGAGCTGGCTTCGAATCGATTCGGCGGTCGCCGCGTCGTTCGCCCCGACATCGACACTCACCGGTGCCTCGCCGCCTAACTGGAGCGTAAATTGACCGCCCGTGGCGGACCCCAGGGCGAGCCGCTGCACCTCGTTTTGCGGCGTGACCGCGGGAATGAGCGGGCTGCCGTTGCTAATCGTGCTGACGCCGCCGCGACTGTAAACGGTCGCCGGGTCCAAGGCCTGATGGGCCAACAAGCTCAGTTTGAGTACGAGGAAATCGTCGTTGCCCTCTTTTGCGAAGCGAAACTGCCACGGGTCGGCGGTTGTGCCGCCGCCGCTGACCTGGACGTCGGGCACCGTCGCCAGCCTCAGCAACCGGTCCTGCACGACCGCCGCCGAATCACCCGGATTTACCGCCACACCCTCGTTGCCATACCAGAGGATTCCACCGGCCGTCTGCAGCGAATCGAGCGCCAGCAACTGCACTTGATTGTGATCCAACTGCTCCATCACCGTCGACCCGCTGACGAGAGCCGGTTGTCCGTTCTCGAACAGATAGGTCGCCTCCGCATCCCCGAGCCGGTAGAACCGGTCGAAGACGCGGGTATCGTCCCGCTGGGTCAACGATCCCAGATACGACTGCAGGTCGTAGTGGTGCGCCAGTTTCAGATAGTCGTCACCGGCGTCGCGGGTTGCCGCGGTAAACGTGACGACCCAGGGATCGGCCTGCGTGCCGGCGCCCGTTACGCCGACGCCGCCGGGGGCCACGTCCGTCAGCGTCTCAATGGAATGCTGAACATTCGCCGCGGTCATTCCGCCGTAAATGGCGACCGTATTGTCGCCCGTTCGCCCATTTTCAACGGCGTCCGGATCGTACCCGTAAAACAGATTGACGCGTTCCAATCCGTCGTTCAGCCACACGTTTTGCGTGCTGTTTTCTCGTCCGCTGCCGTCGGCGCCCGGCTCGACGCCGGCCGGTGTCACGACCGACTGCAACCGGGGTGAACCGTCGTCCTCGAACAGAAAGGTCCCGCCGTTTTCGAGATCGTAGCGGTAGAAGAACAGCGTCTGATCCGAATCGGCATGCGGATAGCGGCCAATGCGGTTGCCGCTGGGCGGGTTGGCGCTGGCGTTCGATCTGAACTCGAGATTGCCGGCATACTCCTGCACGTCGTAGCGATACCGCAGCTGGCGGAATTCGCCCGCATCCTGGGGCGCGGCCTGGAAGGTAACCTCCCAGGGAGTCGACTCGCTTCCGGCACCCGTCACGGTTACATCGACATCGACGTTCAGTTTTCCGGGATCCGCAAGCGTTTCAATCTGCGTTTCGATTTCCGCCGCGGTCATCGAGCGGCCGATAACAACGCTATTTTCGGCGGCGGGCGTTTCTCCGTAGAAGAGCGTCACCTCGTCGAGGCCCGGCGTCAGCCAGACCTGCTGGACGCTGTTGTGGCTGAAACTCGCGACAATCTGGGACGTATTCACGACCTCGCGGGTCTGCGGTGTACCGTCCGCGTTGAACAGGTGGACGCCCTCGTTATCGAGCTTGTAGCGATAGAAGTTACCGCCGGAATCCTCTTCCGCCACGAGCCGCCGCAGCGAATCGTAGTTATAGGGGTAGACGAGGAAATTGCCGTCGCCGTCCCGGTCCGCCTGCCACATGGTGGCCTTGGAGGACCCGAGCGTCACGTCGACGACCCGGATCGACGTGTCGAGCAGGTCGCCGATGGTGACATTGTCCGCGCCCGATTCGACGTCGAGTTTCACCTCCTCGATACCGTCGAGGCGGACCGCTGTGCCGTCGATGTCCATGCGGGCGGCGGTCGTGTCGCCGACCTGCGTTAGATTGACGGTATTGTCGGCGGCGGCGGCGGTGACGGCGGGGACGGTTACATCCAGCACATCTTTGAGACCGGCGTCGCCCTGCAACGTCGGGCTTCCCACCGATTCCGGATCGTAAACCCAGCTGACCGTGTCGTCGCCGGGACCGGCGTGTACCGTCACGTTGCCGGTGCCGGCATCGATCACATCGTTGCCCTCTTCCCCGTTGATCGTGTTGACGCCTTCACCGCCGTCGAGCTCGTCCCAGCCATGGCCGCCAAAAATCGTGTCGTTACCGCCGCCGGCGGCGATGATGTCGCCGTGGAAGGTGCGGACCTTAAACGGCGTTGCCGCCAGGTTGACCAGTTGCGTGCCTGCGGCGTTTGTGGCGGGCCGCCCCTTGTTGTCGTAGTGGGCGAACGGCGCGCCGCCGGCCTGATAGACCGTGGAGGTCCGTACGACTTCGGCTTCGTTGGTGAAGAGGGCGATGTCGGCGTCAAACTCGTCGCCGCCGTCGATCAGGTCGTCGCCGTCGTAGGTCATGATCACATCGAAGCCGCGGCCGCCTTGGACGTGTTCCGGGCCGTCTTTACCCATGATCACATCGTCGCCGTCACCGCCATCCAGCAGCAGGCCGCCGTAGCTGGTACTGGTGCCAATGAGCTTGATGCGGTCGTCCCCGGCATCGCCGCTGAGCAGATAGTCGTAAGCAAAGTTGCCGACGGTACCGGGCCGCAGGGCGGCGTGGGGACCGCTGTCGGTTCCCGGGCCCAGCATCGATCCGTCGAGGCTGATGTAGTCGTGACCGGCTTCGCCGTCGATCCGCAGCGAGGTCAGCTTTGTCTCGTTTTCGGCATCGCCGATCAACATGATTACGTCGTCGCCGCCACCGCCGTCGATGACGACCGCATCGACGCGACCGTTGAGCCGCTTGAGGTTGTGCTGGTCGGCCTGCGGCGAGCCGTTGAGCACGATCCTATCGACCCCGTTGGCCAGGAACAATTCCGACCGCAGGCCCGTGCTGACCAGAATCACATCCTCGCCGGAGTTGTTCGTCCGGTAACCCGCCAGCTGATCCCGCAGTCCGACCTCTTCCGGCCGGGTGTAGTATTCCGTGTCGATCAGTCCGTTCGTGGCCAGGCTGGTCAGCGTCAGGTTATCGCCGACCGGCATGACGTCGACGTTGTAGGTCTGCGCAATGCCCGGATCATTGAAGTACTCCAGTTCCAGCGTATTGACACCCCCGGTCGTAACCAGCCGGGCGATATCGTCGGGGGCCTCCAGCACGCATTCCCACTCGAAGCTGGCAATCACTTCGTCAACAAACCGCTCCTCCGCCTCGAACAGGGTGATTTTGCTGAAGCCGAGATCGAGTCCGATCCAGAAAAACGCCTCCAGGAAGACCTTCAATTCGCCGTGCACATCGAACACGCACTGGGGTCCCTGGCCGATCCTTTCGACCAGTTCCGCCCCGTAAAACTTGCCGTCGCCCACGGGCAGGTCGTTCAGGAAAGCGGTTTCCTTGTCGTTCAGATCGAAGCCGATGGTGGCTTCCAGTCCGCCCTTGACGCCCGCCTCAATCAACCCGCCGATACCCAGGCTGGCGACGGCCCCGATCGCCAGCGAGAACGTCAACTCGTCGGCGTCTTCCGCGGTGTTCTCCAGCCCGTGATCGTCGAGGTAGAACCCGTTAAAGATTCGCCAGCTTTCGGCCAGATCGAAATCGGTGTCCATCCACTGCCGCAAACCGCGGGTGTCGAAGCCGAAGTCGAAGTTGGTGCGGGCGGCGATCTCGCCGAAGAATCCGGCATTCAGGCCGGGAAAAATCATGAACGTCTTCTGATACTCGAACGACAGGTCCAGATCCGGCAGATCGTACCAGAACAGGTCCGCATCGCCCCGTCCCGTCACAAAATCCAGCAGCGAGGCGGGGTTTTCCAATACGGGAATCGAGAACGTCTTGCCGCTGTTGCGTTTAAAATTGGACTTTTTCTTCTTCTTCCGCGACGCCCCGTCATCCAACCCCTTCTGATCGGGGCCCTGTTTGACCTTCTGCAGCTTGTCCTTTTGATCGGCCGGCAGCATGGAATCGTCCATCGTCGAACTGGCCACGTCCTCGTCGCTGGTTTCCTCCTCCGGGTCCTCGAGAAATTTTTCGGTAAGGTTGAAATCGCCGAAGCTGATTTCACCGACGCCGCCGAGATCCTGCACCGTCTCCAGGAATTGGATCGTACTCTGCACGACCTTCAGCACTTTGGTCGCCGTTTCGACCACCTTGGCGGGCAGTTTCAGACGCGCGATGTCGATCATGCGAATGGGCGGGTCCGCGATGCCGCCCATGGGAATCTCCAGCAACAGCAGATCCACAACGGGCTTCAGCGGCGAGACGATGTCGTAAATCACCGAGAAGGTGTCGCCCAGGAAACTGTCGAACATACTGCCGACATCGAGCGTGACGTTCTCCAACACGACCTGGGGCGACCCGGTATCGAAAGTAATTCCGGTATCGGTCGAGATCGTCAGGTCGCCGAGTTGCTGGTCGTAATGTATCGTCGTGCTGACCGAGGGAAGGACATCTCCGGCGGTTGTCGAGACGACCGC
>JAYGDO010000058.1:0-7737 GCA_046582885.1 Pirellulales bacterium
TGGGAATCTATGGCGGCTCGGCGGGCGGCCAGAACGCACTGGGTGGTTTGCTGTTCCACCCGGACTTCTACAAGGTTGCTGTGGCCGACTGCGGCTGTCACGATAACCGCATGGACAAGATTCATTGGAACGAGGCCTGGATGGGGCTGATCGGTGAGCACTATGCCGAGAACTCGAACGTCACGCACGCCCACAAGCTGCGGGGGAAGCTACTGCTCACGGTTGGCGAACTCGACACAAACGTCGATCCGGCATCCACCATGCAGGTCGTCGACGCGTTGATCAAGGCCGACAAGGACTTCGACCTGCTCGTCGTCCCCGGTGCCGGCCACGGGGTCGGCGAACGGCCCTACGCGGCCCGCAGGCGGCAGGATTTTTTTGTTCGCCATCTTCTCGGTGTCGAACCACGCACGGAACCGTAAGGTAACGCTGCTGCGATCGCCCGAGTTTCCGACACCAGTCCCATGGGGGAATTTTCTCACCGAGAATGAACCAGCGCCCGGTTCTTTAAGGCCGAGCGAATCCCCGTTAAGCCGTCGGGGTCCGTGTTAGCAAAGCTGGGCTGGGGTAGAATGAGTTCCGCCGGAGACCGAAGGCTGTTTTAAAGAGCAAGAATCGCAACGTATGAATCATCGACCGCAGATTCAACTGCCGATGTTGTGTAACCGGCGAATTGCCACCTTTTGCTGCGCCGTTGTTGTTGTTGCCGGCGCTCGCGTCGGAGTCGCCCGTGCAGCCACTCCCGACGTGTTGTTTATCGTCGTGGATGATATGAATGACTGGATCTCACTGCTCGATGCGGACGCTCCCATCAAGACGCCGAATTTGAGTCGGCTGGCACGCCGCGGGATGCTGTTTACGCGTGCCTACTGCGTGTCGCCCGCCTGTAACCCATCTCGGGCTGCGGCGCTTACCGGCCGGCGGCCTTCGGCGACCGGTGTTTACGGCAACAAGAGCGATTGGCGCGGGGCGATGCCGGATCGCTTGACGATTATGCAGCGGTTCGGGGCGGCAGGTTATCGAGTTCGCGGGAGTGGAAAGATCTTTCACCACCAACTCAACGGCGGTTTTCACGACGCCGGGTCGTTCGACGACTTCCAGCATATGCGGCCGCAGCAGTATCCGGCGAAAAAACTGAATGCCGCTTCACGGTACGGATCGCGCAATACCGATTGGGGCCGCTGGCCGGCCCGAGTGGAAGATACGATCGATCACCATACGGCCAGCTACTGCGTCAAGGCGCTGAGCGAGGCAGGTGCCGGCGGACCGTTGTTTCTGGCTTGCGGTATCTACAAGCCGCACTCGCCGTTTTTCGCCCCCGGTTCGTATCACGATCCCTATCGGGAAATAGGACTGCCGATACGCAAGCCGGATGATTGGAGTGATTTGCCAGCAGGGGCCGATTCGTTGCTCAGTAGTAAGAAATGGTTTTGGCAGGGAATGATGAAAGTCGAGCAACAGCAGAAGGGCTCGTACCGCGAGTTTATTCGCGCGTATGCCGCCTGCGCAGCGTTCGCGGACGCGCAGATCGGCCGCGTGCTTGATGCACTGGACAGGAGCCCGCGACGGGATAATACCATCGTGGTGCTGTGGTCCGACCACGGCTTTCATCTCGGCGAGAAAGACCACATCGAAAAGTTCGCACTGTGGGAGAAGAGCTGCCATATCCCTTTTATTGTTGTGGCTCCGGGCGTTACACGGCCGGGTGCCCGCTGCGATCGATCCGTGGATATGTCGGTGCTGTATCCCACGCTGCTGGACCTATGCGGCCTGCCCGGCGACACGAAATGCGACGGCGAAAGCATCGTCCCGCTACTGCGCGATCCAACGAAAAAGTGGGCGCGGCCGGCGTTGACGACCTACATGCGGGGTAATCACGCGGTTCGTAGCGAACGCTGGCGATACATTCGTTATGCCGACGGCAGTGAAGAACTTTACGACCACGAGAACGATCCGAACGAATGGGACAACATCGTCGGCGATAAACGGTTTGCGGCAGTGATCGCTTCGCATCGTCGTTGGCTGCCAAAAAATGAGGCCGGGCAGGTCCCGGATTTGAGACGCAAGCCCGGCAGGTAGGAACTAATTGCCGTGGCTTGGGACATGTAGTCTGTCGTCGCCGTAATTTACCGGCCTTGAACGAGGTCGAACAACGGGCAGACAAACAACGGAGAGGAACATGAGCCAAATCAAAATAGTCGTGTGTTCGCTGCTCGCCTTAAGTTGGCCGGCGTTGGCGGCGGGCGCCATTGCGGCGGTCGGCCCGAAAACCAATGTCGTTTTGATTCTCATTGACGATCTCGGCTGGAAAGATCTCGGCTGCTATGGCAGCAGCTTCTACCAAACGCCCAATATAGATCGTCTCGCCGCTGAAGGTATGCGATTTACCGACGGCTATGCCGCCTGCCATGTTTGTTCGCCCACGCGAGCGGCGATCATGACCGGCAAGTATCCCGCCCGCTTGCTGCTCACTCAATGGCTGCCCGCCGGTCGCTGGAGTCGGACGCGGAATAAACTCAGAGAGGGCCGTTACATTTCGAATCTGCCGCTGGAGGAAGTTACCGTTGCCGAGGCGATGCGCGAGGCCGGTTATCGAACGGCGTTCATGGGTAAGTGGCATTTGGGAACGGAAACCTATTATTATCCCGAGCATCAGGGTTTCGACGTCAACGTCGCGGGCCGCGATTACGGTGCTCCCGGCAGCTATTTCTATCCGTTCCAAGGAAGCTGGCGGATTCCCACCACCGGCCAGACGCTGCACAAGAAAACACCGCTGCCGGGCAAGAAAGGCGATTATCTCGTCGATCGGCTGGCCGCAGAAGCGGAAAAGTTCATTCGCGGCAGCGCGGGCAGGCCATTCTTTCTGATGCTTTCTCACTACGCGGTTCACACGCCGCTGCAAGGCAAGCCGGACAAGATGGCCCGTTATCAACAGATCGCTAAAGACAAACGGCAAGGCCGGCCGGCATACGCCGCGATGGTCGAGAGCGTGGACGATAGCGTTGGCCGGGTGATGAAGACCTTGCGGGAACTGAAGCTCGACGAAAGAACGCTAATTATCTTCACCAGCGACAACGGCGGTTTTGCCGGTGCGACCGCCAATGGGCCGCTGCGGGCCAACAAAGGATCAAACTACGAAGGCGGCATTCGCGTGCCGGTCCTCGTCAAATGGCCCGGCCGTACGAGGCCGGGTTCCGTATCACCCGAGCCGGTTATCAGTACCGATTTTTACCCGACGATTCTCGCGGCCACCGGCCTTGAGTTGCGGCCGCACCAGCACGTCGATGGCCGGAACCTCGTTCCGGTTCTGACCGGCGGCCGCAGCCTCGATCGCGACGCCATCTACTGGCACTACCCGCATTACAATCAACATCCAGAGAGTTTTCCGTCGGGCGTGATTCGTTCGGGTGACTGGAAACTGGTCGAAGCGTTTGAGACCGGCAAATTATCGCTCTATAATCTTGTGGACGACATTGGCGAAACCAGCGATCTGTCGGGAAAGGAACCGGCGAAGGTCGCCGAATTGCATGCCAAGCTGAAGGCATGGCGCAGTGACGTCGGTGCGGATCCGATGAAGCCGAATCCAGAACACAAAGGACCGGCGGGGACCGCTGCAAGACAGCAGATTAAACGGTAACCGTCCTGGAGAAGTTCTAGCGGTTCGTTCTGACGGAGGAATTTTGTAGCATGCTCGCCGTCGCAGTATCCCTTAAGCCGAGTCAATGCTGATGAATTCAGAAAGACTGCCAGAACTTAGAGAATCCAATGATGTCCGCGGCGATGTCGCCGAACTTCGGCGGCGGCTCGAGGAAGACGGTTACCTATTCTTCCGCCGGCTGCTGGACCCGGATCGACTTCTAAGCCTACGTCGGGACATGCTCTGTGTGATGCAGGCCGGCGGCTGGTTGATTCCGGAGACGGATCCAATGGATGGCATCGCCGATCCGGATGCGCGGTGTACGGAGGGAGATCTTGGATACACGGACGTCTATCACAAAGTCTACAAGCTGCAGTCGTTTCACGAGATCGCGCACTGTCGGGAAATCATGGATTTACTGGAGCAGATCCGCGGCTGTCCGATGATGCCGCAACCGCAGAAGGTCGCCCGGTTGTGGTTTCCAAAGTTCACCGAACACACGACGCCGATTCATCAGGACTTTGTTCACTTTCAGGGAACGCACGACAACCTGACGTGCTGGAGTCCCGTCGGTGATTGCCCGCGGGAACTCGGCGGCCTAGCAATCCTCCGCGGTTCCCACCGAGTCGGCCAGGTGCTGGAACACCACTTTTCGCTCGGAGCCGGCAGCCTGCATGTCGATCCGTTGGTTCACCGCGAGTTGAGCGACGAGTGGCTGACAACGGATTACCGCGTCGGTGACACGCTGATCTTTCCGTTTCTTACGATTCACAAAGCGCTGCCGAATCTGACTGAGGACCGGCTCCGGGTTTCGCTCGACAATCGCTACCAACGGGCCGGAGACCCGATTGCCGAACACATGCTGATGCCGCATTTGAGTTCGATGTCCCCGCTGTCTTGGGAAGATGTGTACGAAGACTGGAACAGTGACAGATTTCAGTTTTACTGGAAGAACTTCGATAACCCGGTCTTGCCGAAAATCACTTCCTATCTGGATCAGGCATTCGCCGAAGCGGTGGAACGGGCGCGGGCGGGCGACGAGAAGGCGAAACTGCATCTGAGACACATCGCGGCCAGAGATCCTTCATCCGACCAGGGGAAAGTTGCGTCAACGATACTGGCGACGGTCGACTGAAGCGGTGTCCGGAAGCTCGGGTCGGCTCCTCAGGCGAGAATTTCTTTGACCACGCGGCTTTCTTCGACACCGGTGAGTCGTTGGTCTAAGCCCTGGTAGGGGTAGCTGAGCCGTTTGTGGTCGATTCCCAGTTGATGAAGCATGGTGGCGTGGAGGTCGCGAATGTGTACGGGGTCTCTGGCGACGTTGTAACAGAAATCGTCGGTTTCACCGTAGCTCATGCCGCCCTTAATGCCGCCGCCGGCCATCCAGGTCGTGAAGCAGCGGGGGTGATGATCGCGGCCGTAATTGTTCCGGTTGTTTACGCCGCCCTGGGCAAAGGCCGTGCGTCCGAATTCGCCCGCAAATACAACGAGCGTATCGTCCAGCAAACCGCGCAGTTTGAGATCGTTCAAGAGGCCGGCAATCGGCTGATCGACATCTCGGGCCTGGCCGCGCAGGTGCGTGGGCAGACCCGCGTGGTGATCCCAGCCACGATGAAAGAGTTGGATGAACCGCACGTCGCGCTCGGCCATCCGGCGGGCCAGTAGGCAGTTGCGGGCAAAGGATCCGGTTTTATGGACTTCGGGACCATACATGTCCAGGACGGTTTTACTTTCACGGCTCAAGTCCGTCAGTTCGGGAACGGAGACCTGCATGCGGAACGCCATCTCCTGTTGGGCGAGCGATGTCTGTACCTCCGGGTCGCCGGTCTGCTGCTGTTCCTGGCGGTTCACCCGGGCGACAAATTCCAGCATCTTGGCGCGGGCCTTGCGATCGACACCGGTGGGATTGGATAGGAACAAGACGGGGTCACCGACCGACTGAAAGGCAATCCCTTGGTGTTTGGACGGCAGAACTCCGGTACCCCAGAGCCGGCTGTAAAGGGCCTGGACGTTGACTTTGCCCGACCAAAATGCCGAGGTCAGCACAATGAATTCGGGTAGGTCCTTGTTCATCGAGCCGAGGCCGTAACTGAGCCAGGCCCCCATGCTGGCGCGGCCGGGCATCTCCGCGCCGGTGCAGAAAAAAGTCTTCGCCGGATCGTGGTTGATGGCTTCGGTGTGCGTGGACTTGATCAGGCAAATGTCGTCAACCATCGTGGAAAGGCGCGGCAAGATCTCGTTCATATAGAGGCCGCTCTCTCCGAATTGAGCGAACTTGAAAATCGAGGCACAGATGAACTGCTTTTTGCCCCGTGTCATGGTCGTTACCCGCTGGCCTTTGCTAATCTCAGCGGGCAGCGGCTGGCCGTGCAGTTTTTCCAGATCCGGCTTGTAGTCGAACAGGTCCAGCTGGCTCGGCGCGCCGGCCATAAAGAGAAAGATGACCCGCTTGGCCTTCGGCTGATGATGGTAACCGGTTGGTGCCGCGGTCGATGCCGGGGTCGCCATGCTGCTGACTGCGGCTGCGCCCAGACCGATACCTGCCCGCCGGATAAACTGGCGGCGATTTTGGAGATCGCAGAACTGTTGAAAAGGTTTTTGGAGGTCTGCCATCAGCGTTTTACCTTTGCCAGTTCGAGGTTCAGCAAACTGTGGGCCATCATCGTCCAGGCGGCCAGTTCGGCGCGCTGCTTGATATCGGCGCCGGCCAACTCGGGCGTGAGCGCCTCGGCGAGCGTTTTGTCCTCGGTATAGAGGTCCCGAAACGCGCCGAACGTTTCCTGCATGAGCTGCATCCGCTCTGAGTCGGGTCGCTGCGAGGTCACTTTCTCGTACAGCAGCGGCAGCCCTATTCCCGCGTCGTTGTTCGCTTCCGCCATCGTCAGCGTGGCGCAGGACTTGGCGGCCTTGAAGAACTCCTGTTCATTCATCAGCAGCAGTGCCTGCAGCGGCGTGTTGGTGCGCTCGCGGCGGGTCGTGCAGAATTCTCGGGATGGCGCATCGAGAATTGTCATCTGCGGCGGCGGCATGGCCCGTCGCCAGTAGGTATAGAGACTGCGGCGGTAGATGGCGTCCCCTTTGTCGGCGACGTAAGTGAACGGGGCCGCCATGCTGACCGCTTTCCAAAGTCCGGCCGGCTGTGGAGGCTTGACGCTCTCGCCGTACATCGTTCGATTGAGCTTGCCGCTGAGAAACAGAATCTGATCACGAATCATCTCGGCATCCATCCGATAGCGAGAGCCGCGGCCCAACAATCGGTTTTCTTCATCGCTGGCATACTCTTGTGGCTTGGCGTCGGAACTCTGTCGATAGGTCTTCGACAAGACCAGCGAGCGGACCAGCTTTTTTACATCCCAGTCGGATTCGGTGAAACTCACAGCCAGTTCATCGAGCAGCTGGGGATGGCTGGGCCATTCCCCTTGGTGGCCGAAATCCTCTGCCGTCTTGACCAGCCCAACGCCAAAAAACTGCTGCCAGAAACGATTCACAGCCACCCTCGACGTCAGCGGGTGCTGCGGATCGACAAGCCATTCGGCCAAGTCCATCCGGGTGTAAAATCCGTCCTTCGCCGCCAGCGGCGGCAAGAAGGCCGGCGTATTACGCTCGACCTGTTCACTCGGATGTTCATACGATCCCCGGACCAACATGAACGTCGGCTTGGGCGCGGCACGATCTCTCATTACCATCGCCGGCCGACCGGCGGCTGCCGGATTGTCCTCCGATGCGGCGATTTTGATCGACGGCGGCTGGATGCCGGCCGGCGGCGCGCCGGAGGTTTCCGGATTGCCGTCAAAGTTATTGAAGAAGGCGTACAGCTGGTAGAACTCTTTTTGGCTAAGGGGGTCGTATTTATGCTCGTGGCATTGTGCGCATTGGATGGTCAGGCCGAGAAACGTCGTGCCGAAGGCCTGAACGCGGTCGAGCACGTTCTTGTGATGGCTCTCTTCGGGCAAAGCGGTGCCGCGATCGATGATCAAATGCAGCCGATTAAAACCGGATGCGACGAGTTGGTCCTCGTTGGGCGTCTCGTATAGATCGCCCGCCACCTGATATTTCACGAAGTCGTCGAATTTCAAATTGTCGTTGAACGCGCGAATCAG
>JAYGDO010000084.1:0-1616 GCA_046582885.1 Pirellulales bacterium
GGGCGACTCGAGTGCGTACGTGGCGGCGAGAACCGCAACGTGCACCTGCTGACGCATTGGCTGGGTGAAGGACCGGGCGATTTCACCCTCTCCGTACGACTGGGCGTGATCGGCGCCAAATCAACAAAAGGCTCCGCAGGCTTTGCTATTGGCGTATTAGATCCCGACACCAAAGACCACCTCAGCAGCCTGTTTTTCGGGAGCGGGTTGGCGGCGGGAATTACGACCGCCGGCAAGTTATTCTTGGGTACGATGCCCACGCCACAGACCAAAGCGGTCGTTGAAAAACCCCACGACGTTGTCTTGCGACTGACGGCGAAGACCCTCGCAAATGCTTACACCGTAACTCTGGCGGCGTACGACCCGGAGTCAAATGAACCGATAGGCTCCATCACCGCAAAGAAAGTGCCCGCCGAACGCCTCGTGGGCAATATCGCCCTCGTCAACAATCACGCCGCTAACCGTCGGCCGCATGTAAATGGCGGAGGCTCTTTGGCACGATTTTGGTTCCGGGACTGGAAGGCGGAGGGCAAGAAACTCGTGCAAGACGACAGCCAAAGCTTCGGGCCGATTCTCTACGCCATGCACACGCTCTCTCGCGGCGTACTCAAAATGACCGCACAAATGCCGCCTATCGGCGCAAAAGACTCCCAGACGGTTCGTCTGCAGACACGAACCGAAGGTGAATGGAACACACGCGAAGAACAAAAGATCGATTCACTGTCCCGTACTGCAACATTTCGCCTAAAAAACTGGGATGACAAACACGACGTGGCGTATCGATTAGTTTGGACTGAATCGACTCGTGACGGCCGGCAGAGCGACCGCTACTTCACCGGCACGGTTCGCCGGGATCCTGTCGGCAAAGAGGAGATCGTCATTGCCGGCTTCACCGGCAACACCGATGCGGGTTTTCCCAATCGACTCATATCGAGCAACGTATCGGCCATGAACCCCGATGTGCTGTTCTTCTCGGGCGACCAGATTTACGAAGGCGTCGGCGGATACGGAATCTTTCGCGCACCGGTGGAACTGGCGTCGCTAAACTATTTACGCAAGATGTACATGTGGGGGTGGGCTTTTCGCGATTTAATGCGGAACCGCCCAACGCTCGTGCTGCCGGACGACCACGATGTCTACCAGGGCAATATCTGGGGGCAGAACGGCCGCGACTGTGGCGGAATGCGCAACCACGCCAAGGGCGGTTATGCCATGCCGGCCCAGTGGATCAATGCGGTTCAACGCACACAGACCGCGCATCACCCCGATCCGTTCGATCCGACTCCGGTCGATCAGAACATCACGGTCTACTATGGGGATATGGTTTACGGCCGGATCAGTTTTGCGGTACTCGAGGATCGCAAATTCAAGTCCGGCCCCGAGGGCAAAGTCAATTCCTGGAAGGGGCGGCCCGACCACATCCGAAACCCAAACATCGATCAAAAGTCGATCGATAAACCGGGGCTCCAATTACTCGGCAACCGCCAATTAAAGTTCCTTCGCCAGTGGTCCGCTGACTGGCGCGGCGCCGATTTAAAGATTGCGTTATCGCAGACCATCTTTTGCAACCTGGCCAACTACCACGGTGGAAATCAAATGTATCTGGTCGCCGATCT
>JAYGDO010000104.1:0-31629 GCA_046582885.1 Pirellulales bacterium
TTTCTCCGTGGAGAACGAACTTAGTCCGCTCCGTCACGATAGCGGTTTTGGCGGGGATGCACGTCGGCATAGAATTGACGATGACGGTGATGATATTTTCGTTCGCGAGCCTTGCTGCTTTGACACTTTTTATTCCCGGCATGTGGTGGGATCGCGGTCCATTGCATCGCGTAGCTGGCCGGTTCGGTCGAAAATTGCGGCCGCTGCGGCGAAAACCGAAGTCGCGGTCCGCCGTTGCTGCTGCGGCGGGATCTTGGTTGCCTGACGGCATCCTCCGCGTGGTCCAGATTTTCTTTCTAATCTATGTGCCCGTCTTCAACATGCTCTCACCTCTGGAGCCGCGCCGTGCGTCGCCCGGATTTCGGGCGTTTAACCGGGTTGGGGAACTGATCGGCGCGGCGCAGGTATGGAAGATGTTCGACCGCCCGCCGGGAGAGAATCGGTTCGTCGCCCGAGCCACGTTCGTCGGTGGCGGTCCGGAAAAAGACATATTTCGCAACGAGCGAACATCGGATCCACCACGTCGCCCGGAAACAAGAATGGCTCTGTCCACCGCGCGCTGGATGTTATTTGTGCGGCAGACGGCGAGAGAGTCGGCTCGGTGTTTTCGTCCCACGTTAACACGATATTATGCCCGCCGCTGGAACGACCGCGCTGCGCCCGATCAACAGATTCTTGAATTGGAATTGTATTTCTATCCGTCTCCTCATGAGTCGGAAAAGCTCGCACGAACGGGGCGGCCACTTTGGCGGATGAATCCCGCCAATTAGAAAAATGCATCTCTGGCCGCCGTGCGGATTTACATAAAATCCGGCCAAATCGAATCGCTTACCAGCAGCCCTCTGCGCGTTAACCGCAATCTGCCGTGACTGATTTCCAGCAGGCCCGTCTCGACATGCCGATCCAGCGACTGACCGGCGAGTTCATGAATGCCGCATCCGCTCACTTGCTCGAGGCGAGCTAGATCGACTCCTTCCAGACGTCTCAGGCCGAACACCAGCCGCTCGCGTGCGATATCTTCGCGGGAAAGCACGTCCCGCTCGGCGACGGGTGAATCGCCGGCGAGCATGCGTTTGATGTAGGTTGTCGTGCTGCGGTGGTTTGTTTCGCGAATACCATCGACCAACCTCGCCGCGCCGGGGCCGACCGCGTAGTATTCGCCCCCTTTCCAGTAAACTTCGTTGTGTCGGCAGCGGCGGCCCGGTTGTGCGAAATTGGAGATCTCGTAATGCTCAAAACCTGTGCCGGATAAGAGGTCGATGGCTTCCTCGTACATTGTCAATTCATCGGGCTCGGATACAGTAGTCAGCTCGCCTTTGCTGCGCCGGCTCCAAAACGAGGTTCCTCGCTCGTACGTCAAACCGTATGTCGAAAGGTGGTCCGGTTGCAATGCGACGGCGGCTTCCAGGTCGTTAACCCAGGCGTCAGGCGTTTCCCCAGGCGCGCCAAAGATCAGATCAAGCGATACTTGATCGGCCAACTCGCGCGCGATATCAAACGCGGTAAGAATGTCCGCACTGAGATGATCGCGATCGAGTATTCCCAGTTTATGGTCGTCGAACGACTGGGCGCCGAGACTGATTCGCGTGGCGCCGTAATCGGACAGCACGGTTGCCTTTGAGCGATTGAAATCGGCGGGATTCACCTCGACGCTAAACTCGCCGTTGTCGGCCAGCGGTAACCAGTTGAGGACGAGTTCGCAAAGTTTCTGCAGTTGTTTTTCTGAAAGCTGTGACGGTGTGCCGCCACCGAAAAAGAGCGTGTCCACACCCCGAGGATGCTCGAGCGCCGTCAATTCGAGTTCGACAGCTTGCAAGAAAGGCTCAACCAGGTCCTCGCGGTCGGCGATCAAAGTGAAATTGCAATACCCGCACCGGTGGGCGCAAAAAGGGATGTGGATATAGGCAGATTTCGGAGTGCAGATTTCGGATTGCCGATCGGTCTTGGACATGGCTGTTAACCGAATGCGTCAACTCTCAATCCGCAATCGCTAGATCCATAGATGCAGCCGTCCATCCAGCATGTCCGGAATTCGGCGCTCGACCATCGTGCGGACACTATTGGGGTGATAGCGCGTGCTGAAATGTGACGCGATAATCAGCTCGTTGCGAAATTGATCGCGTCGTTCGACGAAGTCATCCAAGTGAAGATGTCCAAATTTGTGAATCTTCTCCTTGCGATGATGCGGTGAGACGAATGTCATTTCCGTGATCAATACATCGGAGCGGTACATGTCCGGACAGTCGTCGAGGCCCTTGGGCGAACTGTCGCCGAGATAGGCCACGCGCGGAAAGCGATGTTCGACGGTCACATCTTTGCCCGCTTGTCGCAAATCGCGGATTTTTTCGCCGGACAAATCGGCGTATTCCTGTTTGAGTTTCTTCCGCCGCTCCCAAACGACAAAACCGAGTGACGGCACGGTGTGGTGCGTCGCCGAAACACTGACGACTAATTCGCGCGACAGTTCAATTTCGTCACCAGGATTCGCGACGAGCAATTCACACGGCAAGCGTCCACGATCGAGTCGCGAAAACGAGCGGAGGATTTGGCGGACCGGTTCGATCGCCGTTTCAGGCAGGTAAATGGTCGGCGGATCCATTTTCATCATGCGTCGTCGAGCCACGTAGACGGGTAGGGCGGCGATGTGATCTAGGTGACAATGCGAAACAAACCAGGTCGCGGTGCCCATGAACGCCCAAGGCTGTCCGCCGAGGTCGAAGCCGATTTTTAATTCCGGCAGCCGCCAATAACTCTGCACGGCCGCGCGAGAATAACCCTCGATCGTCAGGTTTTTGTGCGTCAGTGTTTGGACCGGCATGTTGTCGATCATGGGCGACAGTTTAGAGCAGGAGACGGGGGAGAGGGGAGAGGGGACGCCACGAGGGAGCGGGGACAGGGCAGAGGAGGAGATGGCGTGGGCCGGATCCGCGACTTCTTCTACAGCTATGCGGACAGTGGCGGCATGACCGCGCTCGCGGGTCGGGTGCTGCGGTAAGGCCAGCTAAGAAGCGGCTGCATCCGTGGCCGTCGCATCCTGCCCTTTGCCCCCGGACACCTGTCCCTCATCCAGTAGGATGACCCAGATTTCACCAAACAGGTCATTTTGCTCGCAGAGAATGTTATCGTGCCGGGCCAGTTCAAGGCAGGCGAGGAAGATGCCGACCAGCGACGATTTGTGCATGCCCGGCTGGAACAGCTCGGAAAAAGCGATGCGGCCATCGTTCTTCAATTGCTCGAGGAGTTGCTCCATGTGGACGTGAATCGGAGTATCGTCATAAACGATGTTGGACGGTCGCTGCGCACTGTTTTCTCGAAGAATGCGGCTAAAGGCGCTGACGAGATCCCAAAGTTCAACTTCATGGATCGGCTGGTCTGCCAAATTTCGCTCGCGTGGCGGCAGGTCGATCGCTTGTCGCGAAAAGTGCCGTTGCCATTCGCGGCTTTGTTCTTCCAGTAGGCTGGCCGCGTCACGAAACTTTTTATACTCCAGTAGCCGCTGAACCAAATCTTGGCGGGGATCTTCCAGGTCGCCCTCCTCTTCGCCGCCGCGAGGCAGCACCAGTCGCGATTTGATTTCTATCAGTGTGCTGGCCATCTCTAGAAAGTCACCGACGGCGTTTACGTCGATTTGCTCGAGTATCTCCATGTACTCGAGGAACTGTTCCGTAATGGTGAGAATCGGAATGTCCGTGATTTCGACTTCGTGTTTGCGCACCAAATACAGCAGCAAATCCAGGGGACCGCGAAAAATTTCAAGCTGGACGTTGAAAGACATAGGGCCGGAAGTGCTGGCGTCGTGGCGATATGGGTGGGCTTGCCCCGCCATCAGATTGGCAGGCTGTAACGATTACAGCCAGTTTAACTGTAGGCGGGTGAAGTTGCGATTCGGTGGGCGGATGGCGAAATACTCGGAATATCACGCATTTTCCCTATAATCCTAATCGGTTGCCGTCGGCGATGACTTGAAATCTGAATGTCCGCTGCGTTAATTCCTGATAGATGAGCACATTCGACGTGACAAAATCACTAGGTTTAGAGACGATCGAGCACCGTGAGTCGCGACTGCTGGCGCCGTATGCAGTGCACAGCGCCGACTCGCGGGGACGCCAGTACCACGAACCGAATCACCCGTACCGCGGCCCGTTTCAGCGCGATCGCGATCGTATCATTCACACCGCTGCCTACCGTCGCTTGAGCGCCAAGACACAGGTTTTCACCGGCGAAATGGGCGACTACCATCGAACTCGGCTCACGCATACCCACGAAGTCGCGTCGATCGCCCGCACGATTGCTCGCGCTTTACGCTTGAACGAGGATTTGGTCGAAGCGCTCGCTTTGTTACACGATATTGGGCATCCGCCGTTTGGTCACTCGGGTGAAGATGTGCTCGACGAATGCTTGGAAGGCGAGGGGCGTTTTTCGCACAACGATCAGGCATTGCGAATCGTAGAGTTGCTGGAAATTCGCTACCACGATTTCACAGGTCTGAATCTCAGCCATGAGACACTGGACGGCCAGCGATTTCGCACGGAAAAGACGTCCGAAAAATTTCGGCCGTCGCTGGAAGCCCAGGCGGTCGATGCCGCCGACAGTATCGCATATGACAGCCACGATGCCGACGATGCGCTTGAGTTAGGACTGCTGTGCCTGGATGATCTGCACAGCGTTCGCCTGTGGCGAGAAGCCGTCGGCCGTGTGCGAACTGAAATGGCGGCCCTGGACGAATCGTCTCTGCGCCGCGCGGTTGTACATCAGTTAATTGACTGGCAAGTTAGCGATTTGCTTCACGATTCTAGTGAGCGGTTGGCAGAATTCGCATTCCCTAACGCAAATGAGGCCCGGTTGTCGGACCCCGTCATTAGGCAGTCTTCCGGGTTGGTCGAGATGAAAACAGAATTGGAGCAGTTCCTGTTCCGACACGTTTACCGGCATCCCGGCGTTGTCGCAGACCGCGACCTTGCGCAAGCGGCGCTGCGAGAAATCTTCGCGGTGTACCACCGCCGCGAGGGGTTGCTTCCCAAAAGTTACCGTTCCCGCATTGGTTCAGCCGGACTGCGTCGTACCATCTGTGACTATCTGGCAGGAATGACAGACCGGTTCGCTTGGCGCGAACATAGGCGACTGTGCGATCCGGACGAGGTGTAACTCTTTCACGGCCAGGGTGGTGACGCCAGTATTTGTACATCTGGCATATCGCCGTGCTGGAATCTAGAATGGGGCTGCCGGTCTTCCCGCCGAACCGAAGCCGGATCATTAAGGGCAATCTTAAACGTAGGTGTACCTGCCATGTCCGTAGAACGTCGCCCGTCGCAGATTTGGGTCGAAGGAGTTTCCCTGGTCATTCTGCGCGTGGTGTTCGTCGTTGTTGCCGCGGGCCTCGGCGTGCGGCTGGTCAACATCGATCCGGATCCAGGCCAGCCCACCTGGCTGCCCTGGGTGATGTTTGGTGGAGTCATGGTACTGGCCGTGATCACGATCGGCGTCGACATGGTCTTTCAGAAAAAACGGCTTGACGTCGTTACGGCGGTGTACTTTGGGCTGATCATCGGGTTGTTTTTGACTTATGTTCTTCAACTCGCACTCCACGCCGTGATTCCCGAGGAAGAAGCAACCAAGGATCTCCGCAATGAGATCGTCTTGATCGTTGGCATGTGTCTCTGCTACGCATGTATCACGGTATTGATTCAGACAAAAGATGACTTCCGGTTCATTATTCCGTACGTCGAGTTTGCCAAGGATTTGAAAGGCTTTAGGCCCTGTCTGCTCGACACTAGCGTGGTGATTGACGGGCGGATTGCCGACGTCGTTGAAACGGACATTTTCGACAGCCAACTCATTATGCCGCGGTTCATTATCAACGAACTACAGGGTATTGCGGACAGTTCTGACAAACTACGCCGCGGCCGTGGCCGCCGCGGGTTGGACATTTTAAATCGCCTGCGAAATAACCCGCATGTTGATTTGCAGATTTACGATCGTGAACCGCCCGAGTTGGCCGACCAGGCCGTTGATCTCAAGCTCGTATTGCTTGCTAAAGACCTCAACGGCAAGGTGATCACGAACGACTACAATCTAAACAAGGTGGCCAAGTTGCACGGCGTCGGCGTTGTGAACTTGAACGACATTGCCAACGCCTTGAAGCCGACGTTTCTGCCGGGCGAGTCGATCATCGTCCGCATCGTCAAGGCGGGCGAGGAACCGGGGCAAGGTGTGGGCTATCTGGAAGACGGTACCATGATCGTCATCGAAGGCGGCCGCGATCATATTGACAAGGAGGTCAACATCACGGTGACCAGCGTGCTGCAGACCAGTGCAGGCCGGATGGTGTTCGGCAAGCTGGAGATGGCGGCGTAGCGACAGCTAGTCCGCCGATGTTGTGCCGCCGATCTACGGGGGCTGGGCGCCCGGCTCTTCGGCACGATCATCTGCCGGCGAAATTTACAGAGAGCGAAACGGTCGCGGCTGCGAGAGTCAGAAAATTTTTGTCGGGCCACGGCGTCAACTCCCCCCTTTACGTACTCATGTTGGTGCTGAAGATCCCGAAGTCGGCATCTGCCGAGTCACATTTTTTCCACCACTTCGATCCCCAGCAGCGATAGGCCTGTTTTCAACGTACGTGCCGTCAAATCGCAAAGCAAAAGTCGGCTTTCGCGCTCTGCTTCCGTGTCCGCTTTCAACACCGGGCATTGGTTGTAGAAGGTCGAGTATCTCTCCGCGAGTTCGAAAAGATAATCGGTAATCTGATTGGGTCGAAAATCTTCGATACAATCATCGAGCGCTTCGGAAAATTGCAGTACCGCCAGTCCCAAGGCCCGCTCGGCAGGATCGGATAACCGAATCGCCGCTCCGGATCGCTTGATCTTTTCAACCTCGATGTCGCCTCGGGCGAAGATGTTCTTGACTCGGGCGTACGCGTATTGCATGTACGTTGCCGTGTTGCCTCGTAGCGCGAGCATTTTGTCATAACTGAAGACATAGTCGCTCTCACGGTTCTGCGACAAGTCCGCATACTTCAAGGCGGCGATGCCAACTATTTCGGCGACGTGATCGCGTTGTTCGGCGGACAATTCCGATGCCTGCTTTGTATCGTCATTTTCGCTGACAACAGCATGAGCTTTACGAACCGCTTCGTCTAACAAACCATCCAGCCCGACCGTATCTCCCTCACGAGTTTTGAACGGCCGGCCGTCGTTGCCCAGTACCGTGCCGAATTTGACATGAACGAATTGGGTGTCTGTAAATCCCCATCGCCGCGCCGTCTCGAAGAGTTGTTCAAAATGCAAACTCTGGCGATGGTCGACAACGTAGAGGATGGCGTCCGGCGACCACGTTTCCTCTCGATACTGAATTGTGGCCAGGTCGGTTGTGGCGTAAAGAAACGCGCCGTCCTTTTTTTGGACGATCATCGGCACGTCCTGGCCATCGAAAAACACGCACATCGCGTCGTCGCTCTCACGAGCGATTTCCTGGTGGCGAAGATCGGCGACGACCGACGCTAAACGGTCGTGATAAAAACTTTCCCCCAATGTGTGGTCGAAACGAATGCCGAGGCGGCCATAGATGCGGTCGATATCTTCCTGGCAGGCCGGCACGAACTGCCGCCACAGTTCTCGATTCGTTTCATCGCCCGCGTGCAAGGCGGCCGTTTCGGCGAGTACCGATTCGGCGATGTCGGCGTGCTGTTGCGCGAGGGCGAAAAGCTCGCCATCGTCTTCGATGGTGCTGATCCGTTTTTGCACTGCGGCAAGGTTGGTACGGGCATCGACAAGCTGCGATTCAGATCGCCGCAGAGCCTTGGCGGTTTTCTTCTCTTCTTTCTTGTCGCCTGTCGGTTCTGCGGCGCGTTGTTCGGCGATTTGCTCTTCGATTTGGAGGATTTTTCTCTCCAACTGCGGCGCCGCGCCGCGGCTGCGTTGATAATCGACGAGTTGATTCACTGTTCGATAAAGTCTGGCAAGCTCATCGACCGCGTTTTCTTCATATGCGGCCCGATCGGCAAAGTGCTTGAATCCGTAGATGATCATCCCAAATTGTGTGCCCCAGTCGCCGATGTGGTTGTCGCCGATGACCTGGTGGCCGAGAAAACGAAGCGTGTGGCAGAGCGCATCGCCAATCACCGATGAGCGAATGTGACCGACGTGCATGGGCTTGGCGACGTTGGGCGCCGAGTAGTCAATGACGTAGGTACTCGGCGTCGGAGTCCGTGGCACGCCGAGCCTATCATCCGCCGAGGCTGCAGCCAGTTGCACCTCTAGCCAGTCGTCGCGAATCCTCAAGTTGATGAAACCGGGACCGGCAATTTCGGGCGGGTCGCAGATATCGCCGATATCGATGGCGTCAACAATTCGCTGAGCCACCGCGCGGGGTTGTTGCTCCAGTCGCTTGCCCAGCGGCATGGCACAGTTGGCCTGGTAGTCGCCGAACTTCGGGTCCTGGATCGGCTTAATCATCTCCAGCAGCGTGTCGACCTCGCCGTCGACGACCGCTTGTAACGGAGCGACAAATCGTTGCCGCAATTCGGCCAGGATGCTCATCGGGATGGGGGATAGGGTGACAGGTTGCGGCGAATAGCGAGGCTCGTGGTTGCTCGGCCCTTATGATAGTCGTCGAGGGCGGCCCTTTGAAAGATCACCGGACGGTGTGGCAGCCTGGGGGGCCGTCGTACGAGATTTGAAGTCCCGCGGTTACGTGTCGATATTTTCGGGCAAGTCGACTTGCTTGGCGGCGGCCCAGAGTTGTTCCAGGCCGTAGTAGTCGCGGGTTTCGTCTTCGAACAGATGAACGACGACCGTACCGTAGTCCAACAGAATCCAGCGGCTTTCTCGGTAGCCCTCGATACTCTGCCGCTCGTCGCCCAGGTCGTCTTCTAACTTGTGGTCGATATCTTCACTAATCGCGTGCAGTTGCCGGCGACTGGAGCCGGAGGCGATTACAAAGTAGTCAAACATCGGGGTCAACCCCCGCATGTCGAGTACGACAATGTCGCGGCCGTTGTTTTCCGCGGCGACGCGGGCCGCAGCCAGCGCGAGTTGCAGACTGCGGGAACCCTTATCTGTTGGGCTGGTCGTAAGAGTTTGCGTCAATGTTAGAGACTCGAAACGTGATGTTGGGAGAACAGGAAAAGCCGCCCCGCCTCAGCAGCTTTCCATTCTACCCAACCCAGACGTTTCCACCAGGATGCAGGTTCGCCCATCTGCGAAATCCGGAAAGGCACAGCCCCCGCCCAATTATTGACTATTGCCAACTGTATTCGCCAGGAGCCTCACCCTGCCAATCCACCCCGCCAATCCAGCCCGCCACGAGGTAACGATAACGATAGTGGACTAAAAGATTCCAAGCGCTAAGAGGCTGTAACGGACGATCAGACCTGCTGCGACTACGCTGACCATGCTCATCAACTTAATCAGGATATTCAAACTCGGTCCGCTGGTGTCCTTGAACGGGTCGCCGACCGTGTCGCCGACAACGCCGGCCTTGTGTGCTTCGCTGCCCTTGCCGCCGTGAGCGCCCGCTTCGATGTACTTCTTAGCGTTGTCCCATGCGCCGCCGGCATTGGCCATAAAGATCGCCACACAGAATCCACACGTCAGCGTCCCGACGAGCAACCCCATCACACCACCGACCCCCAACAGAAGGCCTGTCGCGATAGGCAGGATCAGTCCCAATAGCGATGGCAACACCATTTCTTTTTGCGCCGCTTTGGTACTAATGGCAACGGGCTGTGTGTAGTCGGGTTTCACGGTCCCTTCCATAATGCCCGGATTCTCGCGAAATTGGCGGCGGACTTCTTCGACCATGCCCTTAGCGGCGCGGCCGACGGCCTTCATGGTCATCGCGCAGAAAACAAACGTGGCCATCGCGCCCAGAAAGAGGCCGATCAGCACTTTCGGGTTCATCAGCGTCGCATCGCAGTAACGCGAGAAGTCGGGTAACGTGGCCTTTCGCCGGCGCACCACGGATAACGAGGTTTCTTTGTTGATGGCGAGTTCTGCGTTGCGGTCGTCGTCATCCACGACCAACGCGGCATCGGCCAGCTGAAGGGCACTTCCCAGCGGGATTTCTTTGGCAAAGGCCGGCTGCTGCGCTCCGGCCAGAACGAGCCAGCCCTCGGTCCGGTAATGGCCTTTATCGTCCTTTTCATCGAGTACCTGGACGATGAACTGCGGTGACTCCTTGTAGAATCCAGGCTCGGCACCCGCCTCGACTGTTGCTTCTTCCCAGTGCTTAAAGCCTACCCGCACTTCTTCGACATAGGCCGCCAGCAGTGCCAGGGCGGTGAGCGCGGCCGAGCCAATGGCAAAGCCCTTGCCGGTTGCCGCCGTGGTATTGCCCAGACTGTCCAGCGCGTCGGTGCGCTCGCGAACGATTGGTTCAAGTTCCGCCATCACCGCATTGCCACCCGCGTTGTCGGCGATCGGTCCGTACGCATCGGTGGCCAGCGTGATTCCGAGCGTGCTGAGCATGCCGACGGCCGCGATGCCGACTCCATATAGCCCGAAGGCGAAATACTCGACGTTGTTCATTTTCGACATGTCACCGATCGCACAACCGAACGAGGACAGAGTTGCAATGCAGATGACGACCACCGGAACCCAGACGCTCTTCATGCCTTCGGCGACGCCGCTGATGATCAATGTGGCGGGGCCGGTGACGGCTTGCTCGGCCAACTGCTGTGTTGGTGCGAATTCGTCACTCGTTGAGTACTCGGTCCATTTGCCGATTATCCAGCCGGCAAACAGACCAATAACGACGCTAAAGCCCACCGTCCAAAAATTCGGCAATAGCCAATACGTCAATCCGAAGGCCGCAATTGCCACCAGGAACGTCGAGGCATTGATGCCGCGAGCCAGGGCTTTAAGCAGCACGGATTGGGAGGCTTTATCCTCCGTGCGGACCAAATAAATACCAAGGATCGACAGAAAAATTCCTACTGCGGCGATCGCCATGGGCAGGAACAGTGCGCTGAGCTGGAAATACTCGATGGTTTTTTCGGTGGGACGGGAACCGACAACTTGTTCGATCATCGTTCCGCTGGAGAAGGCGGCCACGCCGAGCGCCGCCGTGGCCAGGATCGACCCGCAGTACGACTCGTAAAGGTCGGCGCCCATGCCGGCCACGTCGCCGACGTTGTCGCCGACGTTGTCGGCGATGGTCGCGGGGTTGCGGGCATCGTCTTCCGGGATGCCCTGTTCGACTTTACCGACCAGGTCCGCGCCGACGTCGGCAGCTTTGGTGAAGATACCGCCACCCACGCGGGCAAACAGCGCCTGGGCGCTTGCACCCATGCCGAAGCAGAGCATCGTCACGGTGATTTCAACCAAGCTGATTTCTTCATAACCGAGTTTTGGCACAATCCAGCGGAGAACCAGAAACCAAACAGTAATATCCAGCAGGCCAAGTCCCACGACCGTCAATCCCATCACGGCGCCGGATCGGAAAGCCACCTGCAAACCTTGGTTCAGACTCTTTTGCGCGCCGGCTGCGGTGCGGCTACTGGCCCAGGTGGCGGTCTTCATGCCGAACCAACCGGCCAAACCCGAAAAGAAACCGCCCGTAATAAATGCGAACGGAACCCACGAACTTTGTACTTTCAGACCAAATGCCGCATATGCCAGCAAGCCGAAAATAACAACGAAGAACAATGCGACGACTTTGTACTGTTGTGTTAGATAAGCGTTCGCACCTTCGCGGACGTAACCGGCAATTTCGACCATTCTCTCGTTGCCTTCGTCCGCCGATTTCATTTTTTTATAGAACAGGAATGCCTGAATCAGCGCGATAATCGATCCGACAAAACAAAGGCCCCAAACCAGGTAGAACCTTATCTCGCCCGGATCAAATTCCAGTCCCACACCGCTTTCGCCCGCCTGATTCGCCATTGCCGGTTGACCGAACATCGTCAGCAGCAAGACCGAAAGAACCGACAAAGTGATGATCCGTATTCCGCCCGCGTTCCGTATCCAATTGAACATTTTTAAACCTTTGCTCCGACAAAATAACAACTAAGGGACTAATTTAAATATCACTTCTTCGTTTAACCGCCACCCAGCGGAAACGGCACCCGCGGCACATCCCCGCGACGCGGCCAGCACCGGATCGCGGCCGGGCTCCATTTCGCCAAACGGGAAGAATCACTACTGACGGCGGTGCGGCGAGAAGAAGCTCGCGGCCGCCGTGCCACGGTTGGCAAGTCAATCCGTTTTTGTGTGATAAAGCCCGTGCCGCTTACAAGTTACAAAACACGTCCTGGTTTCGACTCATTCGCAGACGCTCGGCTGGCGTTCGTTGCCGTGCCTTTTCAGGCAGCACCGGCAGGAGGCCGGAAACGCCGACCAGCAAAGCGCTTTCAATGGATGCAGAAGTTTACTGAATCGCCGCTGGCAGTGTCAATAATAAGGCGAACCGGACAACAAATGGCTCAGATTCCTTGTTGAGCCGAAGAATTTGCTCCGATTTTGCTTGGCGGCGTGCCGGGGGGAAATTATGCTGGAGGGGTTACGTATAATGTGTTCGTTACTGCCGGTCCGCTCGGGACCCGGCGCAAACCCAAGAGGTTCGTCATGACTCGCCACTGGAATAAGCTTCCTTTCGTCGCCACCGCTTTGCTCTTCTGCCCGCTGGCATTATCCACTGCGGGGCTTGCCGAAGCCGATCAGCCGACTGCCGTTCCGGAAAACGCCGTCGATCTGTTTGACGCGATGGACAATGGCGACATCGAGGCGAGATTGATTGTCACCGATATCCAAAACGCTCGTCTTATCGTCCGCAACATGACCAAGCAACCGATGACGATCAAATTACCAGAAGCGATCGCCGCAATCCCGGTCCTCGCGCAGCAGGCCGGCGGCGGTGGTGGCGGCGGCGGCGGATTTTTCAACGTGCCGCCGGAAAAAGTCGCCAAGCAGGACTTGAATTTTCTCTGCCTGGAACACGGCACGCCGGATCCGAAGTCGACATGGACGTACCGGATTGGTCGGATCGAAGAAGTTACATCCGATCCGCGGGTGGTCGAAATTTTCAAGGGCCTCGATCGAGGAAAATTTGGTCACGAAGCGGCGCAGGCGGCCGTCTGGCATCTGCAGAACGACATGCAGTGGGAGCAGCTCGCGGCCAAACAGCGTCGCCGGTTAGTCGGCGGCAACCAGCCGGTCTTCACGCGTACGCAAATTCGCCAGGCGATGAACATCGTCGCATACGTCAAACAGATTGCGGAAAAGAGCGAGAAGTCCGAATCGCTGGCGGACTAGCGCGGCCCGCGAATATGGATGAGTAGGACGGGACGGGCTTGTGCCGTCTTGGCGGGTGATGCTCCGCCGCCGTTATTTACTCAGACGGCCGCTGGAGTGATGTCAGCTGGTTCCGACCTGGTCGGCTCTCCGCCGCGGCGCAACTCGGTCATCAAGCCGCGGATTTCTGTTTGGTAATTGCGGCGTTCGATTTCCCACTGTTCTTGCTGACGCGAGGTTTCTGTTTCTTGTCGATCAAGTTCCTGTTCGCGCGCGACGAGCACCGCGGCTTGGCGTTCGATATCCTGTTGTCGATACTCGACCCAGTCTCGCAACTCTTTTTTCTCAGCCGTTAATTTGACGTACTGTTCGGCAAGCCGTTCATGTGACGCTTCAAGCTGCTGTGTCTGTCCCAGCGAGGCGCTACGTTCCAGACAGTAACTTTCAGCCAGTTTGCGCCGAAGTTTTCCCAGTTCGGTTGTCAGTGAGGCCGCCGGCATGATTTCTGCAAGCTTGGCCCACAACTCTTCGGTCGCCAGTCTTAGCTCAAGCGCTTCGCGGTGCGTGGCGGCGACGTCGCAGCGAGTTTGTTCCAGTGCAGATTGCCGCGATTCAAGCTGCTCGTCCCGCCGCGCCAACATTTTTTGCCGCTGTTGCCACTTGTCGTCCAATTGCCGCTGCTGCCGCACTAGCTCGGCGCGGTGCTCGTGCAATTCCGCCTCAACTCGTTGACGACGCATAATGAGTTGCTGTTGCTGAACTTCCAGGTCGGCCTGGCTATTGATCAACAAAGCTTCGGCGGCGTCAAGTTTCGCCCGCCGTTGCTCAAGTTGCTCCCGTGTCTGTTTAAACTTCCGATCAAAATTTTGCTGCTGTTCGACCTCGATTTGCTCCCGCCGCCGCGCTGCCTCAGCTTCGATTGCCGCCCGGTGACGTTCGAGGTTCTTTAGCAGCTTTCGTCCGAGTGCCTTGGTCGCGTTTCTCCGCTGTTGCAGTTCCTGCTGCTTCGCCAGCAATTCAGCATCGTGCTGATTGCGATCGCTCCGCAGCTGCTCCGTCGCCTGGCGGATTTTCGCCCTAAGTTCGGTTGCCTCGGCGTCGTTGGAGGATTTTTTGGATTCTTCGTCCGCCACGAGGCACGACATAGAATTGGCGAGCGTCTTTTCGCGGCGATCCAACTCTTCGCTGCGGTCGTCAAGTTCTGATTCGCGCTCTCGCAGCCACAGCCTTGCGGCTCGCATGTCACTGTCCGTCTGAACCTCGCGGGCGTTCAAGTGCGATTCCCGGTGGTCCAGTTCTTCGCGCATGCTTTGCATGTGGGTGGCAAGCTGCGTGGCCTGTGTGCGGACTTGGCTCAACTCGCGGATCGCCGCGCCGCCCGCATTCGTCTGGGGAACTGCCGTGCCGCCGGCCGCGGTCGTCGTTTGAGCAACCGTATTCTTTGCGGCGCTCGTCTCAACCGTATCGTTTTGCGCAGCGTGCGGCCGGTCAATTCGGACCCAATTTGGATTCTCGGATTTTTTGCTATCTTCGCTCATGATTCTGCCAGTGCCGTTAAACTCACAGTAATCCGGAAAGTTTCACCAGCCTCTAACATCGGCAATGTCCGCGCCGGGTTTTTACGGGAAATCGACAATCTGCGCGAAATACCTCCGTATGTTGCTGGCACTGCATACGGCGGAATTGGTCAGTCCGCGACCCAGTCGGGTTGCGGTTCGCGGTAGACGGTTGGCGGCTGGGCTTCCTGCAGCAGGCGGATTGACTGTTCGGTGCTGGCAACTTGCTCGGAAGTCGGCAGGAATTGCACGGTCAGATCGTATTGCACGCGTTCGCCGGAAGCCAGTTTGATAGCGCGGCCTCTTTCGCCTTCGAACGAGCGTGGATTTGGGAAATTTGTGCCCGGTTCCAGTCCGGTGACGTACCCATCCTCGAGGGGTGGAGTGTTCTTCCACAGCGAAAAATGTGGCAGCTGCGTTAAATTAAAACCGACGCAAACGCCGCATGATGCGTCGGCACTTTTCAGCAATGTCTGCGTTCGGCCCCCGTCGTCGGCGACCAGCGAGAAAAAGAAAACGCGTTCCTCCGAGCCGGCTTCGGCGGGGCCGAACTGATTCCAAGAGTCGATTTCAGCGGCGGCGTGTGCGTTGCGCGGAACGAGTTCTTTCACCGGCGCGACGATTTCAGCGCCGGGCGCATGAATCGGCGCACCGAAGTTGATGTGATACAGCATTTGCGTCTCGCCCGGATTGCCCGATAGGTTCTCCACGTCGTCGTGGATCGTGATGCCCGTTTCACCGGGCATCAGTCGCAATGTCGAAGTCAAACGCAGTTTGTCAAAGTGAAAACGGCACTCGTCCACCACACCGGTTACTTCGATCGCGCCGGTAGATGTGTCGATGGAGATTTCGACCTTGTGCGCGGGCAAGTTTGCGATCCGGCCGTGCAGCGGATATCGCACTCGACCCATGTCGTCGAATTCTGGTGCACCGTTGCTAACGAGGCCGCAGCGGACCAGCATTTCGTCGAAGCCGTCGAGGAAACCCAGGCCGCTCGATTCGCCAATATCGACAAATTGCGGGTGCACCGGTCCGCGAATTGGCGACGTCCAGCCGATTTCGGTCTCGCCGTGCCACATCTTCCAGATGCTCATACCGCGGTCCGGCAGTACGGCCACGCGCAGAGCGCCACTGTCGATTTCCAACAGTCGCAGGCCTTCACGTACGCCGCCACGCAGAGTGCGAAGCTTGAATCCGCATCCGCACGCCGCGCCGCCGATTTCATCACCGTTCACCTGCAGCGACTCCAAATGCGTGTCGTTGGATGCGTCAATCAGCGTCCAGGTTTGATTTGCCATGGCTTTCATCTCCGGTAGCACAATGGTCGTCGAATCCGCTTGAATATGAATTTAGGCTCGTCTCGGTGTGGTTTCCAGGGTGTTGCCGCCCATTTTGGTCGGTCGGTAACTTGCGAATTAGGCGGCGAAGGAATAAAAAGGTGTTTCGCCGACGCTCGGCACGGCTGCCTCGGGTCAGGAGACTCTCGTCGCGCACGGGTGGGCATTGCCCGCCAAACATTGTCGCACCTGTGGGGCAGGTCCCATGCCACGATTTTCGGAGCACACTATGACCAAGGTTTCGGAACGTCATTGCAGCCCAGTTGTTGTCAAGGACAGTGTGGCCGCGATCCTCGAAAACGCGATGGAAGCCGGCGGCGGTCTGCTGCGGCTGACGCCAACTTGGGTTCCGCGCAGCTTTTTGCACCCCGGCAAACGAATTAAACTGGCCCCCGGCGATTGGTACGCCTTCGGCGCGCACCGCGGCGGTATCGACGAGCGGTGGTTTGCCAGCACAACCGAGGCGGCCAATGAAAATCGCGAGCCGGACGAGGGTCTCAGCTACGTGCTGTTCGAAGGCCAGCGGTTTCAGCTTAAGGATGCCATCGAAGAGAGTGGCGATGCGCTGATCGGTGGCGCAATCTATGAAAAGTACGATCGTTGGCCCGTCTATTCGAAATTTTTCGACAACATGGGTCCGATTCCACACCATATGCACCAGTCGTTCGAGGATGCGGCATTGGTCGGTCAGGAAGGCAAGCCCGAGGCGTATTATTTTTCGCCGCAGATGAACAACGTCGATAACAACTTTGCTTACACATTCATGGGGCTTGAACCGGGCACAACCAAAGAGCAAGTGCGCCGCTGTCTCGAAAATTGGGACAAAGGCGACAACGGTATGCTCGATTTGACCCGCGCATACCGCCTCACGCGCGGCAGCGGCTGGCTGATTCCGCCAGGCGTACTGCACGCACCCGGGTCGCTGTGTACTTATGAACCTCAGTGGGGCAGCGATGTGTTCGCCATGTTCCAATCGCTTGTCGAAGGTCGTGAAGTGCCGTGGTCGCTGCTGGTCAAGGACGTACCGGAAGATAAACACCAGGACTTGGATTTTATCGTCGGCCAGCTGGACTGGGACAAGAACGTCGATACGCACTTCAAGCGAAATAACTATCTGGAACCAATCATCGACGAATCGCGATCGGGAGACGGCTACGCCGACCGTTGGATCACATACGGCCGCGTCGATGGCAAACAACTTTTTTCGGCCAAAGAACTCACAGTTGAGCCCGGCGCGAAGTGTACGTTAAAAGATCCCGGTGCAAGCGGTTGGATCACCGTACAGGGGCGTGGCCGCATGGGTAACTTGGATTTGCAAACGCCCGCGATGATTCATTTCGGCGAAGAGACCGAAGACGAGGTGTTCATCACGCACACAGCGGCCAGCGCCGGCGTCGAAATTGAAAATACCGGCAGCGAGCCGCTCGTCGGCTTGCGATATTTTGGACCTGATACGCACGACAACCTGCCGAACATCGGCGATCACAATTGACGGCAAAGATTGACAAAGATGAAACCGCAACGATTGAGGTGTGATTGGTGATGAAGTGTCGAGGAGTACGAGGCGCGACGATCATCCAATCCAACGACAAAGAGGGGATACTTCGGGCAACGCGGGAACTTATGGCGCTGATCGTTCGGATCAACGAGATCGACGTTGAGGATATTGCCAGCGTGTTGCTGACAACGACGCCCGATCTGGACCAAGTTTTCCCGGCGCTCGGCGCACGGCAGATTTTTGGATCCGATATTCCCGTCCTTTGCGCTCGAGAAATCAAAGTGCCCGCTGCGATCGAAAAGTGCATCCGCATCCTGATGCATTGGAATACCGACAAAGGTCAAAACGAGATATTGCCTGTTTACATAAACGGTGCAGAACGATTATTGGCCGCAGAGCCCCCCGAATTTGATCGAGAAACACACGACGCGTGGGTGTCAGAAAACTGCTCCACCGTTAAGCAAGAAATGCAAAAACTCAACGACCAAAGGAGAGCCAGTCACCAATGAGTAATCCAAGTCCAAAACTACATAACGCAATGTGGCCCGGACTCGTCGGCAAAGGCGACGAAGAGGGTCAAGAACCGCCGATCAGCCTGGAACGCATGCTCGATTTTTCGGCAGCCGCCGAGGTCAACGGCACGAAGTTCGACGGCATTGACTACTTCCTTTTCCTGCCGCACACCGATCCCGAAGCGAGCGACGATGAATTGCGCAAGATCGCCGACATGATTGCCGGTAAAGGATTCGCCGTCGGTTCGTTGGTTGCTCCGGTCTGGCCCGGAACGGTTGGCGATTCGGCGATGGGCGACGACGCGTCTCGAGAAAAGTTTCTCAGTGCGGTAAAAATGGGCTGTCGCATTGCCGGCATCTTCAACGACCATGGAGTCCGCAACTACGGCGTGATCCGTATCGACTCGGCGGAATTTGGCGTCGAAAAATGGCGGGAAGACCCGAAGGCCAGCACGAAGAAAATCGCCGACACGTTCCGCGAGGCCGCAAAAATCGCTGCCGACCACGGCGAGCGTCTCGCCGCCGAAGGCGAAATTTGCTGGGCCGGTATGCACAGTTGGAAAGACATGCTCGACTTGCTTGAAGAGGTCGACATGCCCGAGACGCTTGGATTCCAAGCGGACATGGCGCACACGTACCTATACCTGATGGGCTACAACGCGCCGGAGTACGCACTCTTGCAAGAGGGCTATAGCGACGACGAGTTTTACGCTGCCTATGAAAACATGGTCGACAAACTGCGGCCGTGGACGATCGACTTCCACATTGCGCAAAATGACGGTGAAGTGCACGGTGCTGGCGACCACGATAAAACCGGCAAGCACTGTACGGCCGACGATCCGAACGGCAAGTTGGACATTACCCGGTGTGCCGCTTACTGGCTCAAGGATGCGCCGGCCCGCGGCATTCAGCACATCTGCTGGGATGGCTGCATGTTCCCCAACGCGGTACTCGAAACGGTGGATACGTGGAATACGATCCTCGACACCATGATCAAAGTCCGCGATGCGCACGGTTGGAATGGCGAAAACTAGGAACCCCCCCAAAAAAAATGTAACCGTACCGCAGAGGATGTAGCGGGACGCGGAGAATTAGAAGACTTGGGCCATGCGGTTTCCGCCGCGGCCTCTGCGATTCAACTTCCTACGAGGAGACGATCAGAAGATGGCAAAACCATTAAACATCGGCATGATTGGTTACGGTTTCATGGGCCGGGCGCACTCGAACGGCTACAACCGTGTCAGCGACTTTTTTGATCTGGAGTATCGTCCCGTACTCAAAGCGGCCTGCGCCCGCAATGAGGATTCCGTCAAGGCGTTCGCCGACCGGTGGGGGTATGAATCGACCGAAACCGATTGGCGCAAGCTTCTCGATCGCGACGACATTGACGCGGTCGATATCTGCGTGCCGAACAATCTTCACAAAGAAATCGCCATCGCCGCCGCGCAGGCCGGCAAGATGATCCTCTGCGAAAAACCGCTGGCCATGAACGCCGAAGAGGGCGAAGAAATGTGCCAGGCGGTCGAGGCCGCGGGCGTGCTGAACACGGTGTGGTACAATTACCGGCGGGTGCCGGCCGTCACACACGCCAAGAATATCATCGAGTCGGGCAACCTTGGGCGCATTTTTCATTACCGCGCGAATTTCCTGCAGGATTGGACAATCGCGGAAGATCTGCCGCAAGGCGGCGAGGCGCTGTGGCGGCTTGACGTTGCCGCGGCCGGCAGCGGTGTGACGGGCGACCTGCTCGCGCATTGCATCGACACTGCGATCTGGCTCAACGGCAGTATCACACAGGTCAGCGCCATGACCGAGACCTTTGTCAAAGAACGAATGCACAATTTGACGGGAAAAGTCGAACCCGTCGGTATCGACGACGCTTGCGCATTCCTCTGCCGCTTCACCAACGGGTCGCTGGGACTGTTCGAGTCGACGCGCTACGCCCGCGGCCACAAGGCGCTTTATACGTTTGAGGTCAATGGCGAGCACGCGTCGCTCAAATGGGACTTGCACGACCTGCATCGACTGGAATATTTCGATCACCGCATCGATGGCCCGATGCGCGGCTGGCGTTCGATTCACGTTACCGATAGCGACCATCCGTATATGGGCAGTTGGTGGGTTCCCGGTCTGCAGATCGGCTACGAGCACAGCTTTGTGCACCAAGTTGCCGACTTCCTGGCAGGCGTCGCCAAAGGCGAGTCGATCGGCCCGACATTCCGCGACGCCTTGGAAACACAAAAAGTCTGCGACGCCGTTTTGACCAGCGCCAAAGAGCTTCGGTGGTCGGATGTGCCGTAAGTTGTAGGTCACGGTTAATCGAAGACGGACCCGCGAATTCCCTAGCTTTACATGAACTACTTCGCCCATGGTGTGGCGCATTTGGACGACTCGTATGTGGTCGCGGGAACCGCCGTACCGGACTGGCTGAATGTCGTTGACCGCCGCGTTCGGGTCCGCCCCCGACAGACGGCGCCGTTGTTGTGCGATAGCGGCGCGAACACCGCGGCGGTCGCCCGCGGCATCTTGCAACATCACGACGACGACCGATGGTTTCATCGGTCGCGAGCATTTACAGAATTGTCACTACAACTGACGGTCGTGGTCAGAGATGTGCTGGCTGGCGACGAAGGCTTCCGACCGAGTTTCCTAGGACACATTCTGGTCGAAATTCTCTTGGACTCTATCTTGATTGACGAGAATCCGGAGCAACTCGATCGGTATTACGACGTGTTGTCGAATGTCGATGCTGCGGAAGTCGCACAGGTGGTCGAGCGAATTACCGGCCAGTCGGTCAGCCTGCTCGCGACATTTATTCCGAGGTTTATCGACGAGCGGTTCTTGCCGGACTACCTCGACGATGGGAAACTGTTATGGCGACTGAATCAGGTCATGCGGCGGGTAAGACTGCCGCTGCTGCCCGAGAGCTTTCAAAAATTTTTTCCGGCAGCCCGGCATCGGGTCGCCGCGAGAAGAGACGAATTAATGGCAGGACCTACGAATCGGTAGCTAAATTCGCAAGAAATTCAGCAAGTTGTCGCTGCCTGACGATCCGCGATTTCGGCAGATTTAGCGATGCAACAGAAAAGACGAACCAAATTTCAGGAGGACTAACATGAAATTCGGTATGAACCTACTACTGTGGACCGGCGAACTCAACGATGACACGCTCCCGGTACTCGAGATGCTCAAGGGGCTGGGCTACGACGGCGTGGAATTGCCGATTTTCAATCCTGATCTGGACTACGCGGCCTGGGGCAGCCGGCTCGACAATTTAGGACTCGAGCGGACCGCGGTCACCGTCCGTACGGAAGAAGACAACCCAATCAGCGCCGATGCGGCGGTGCGGGCTAGGGGAGTCGACGGCACCAAGCGGGCGCTTGACTGCTGCGCGGCGGCCGGCGCGACGCATTTGGTGGGTCCGTATCACTCGGCGCTGGGCCTGTTCAGCGGCGCGGGACCGACTGGCGATGAATGGAAATGGGGCGTTGAGAGCATGCGGGCCGTAGCCGAGCATGCGGGCACGGTTGGCGTGACGCTTGGTGTTGAATGTCTCAATCGCTTTGAAACCTACCTGCTCAATACACACTCCGACTCGGCCCGCTTCGCCCGTGAAGTCGATCACCCCAACTGCCGCGTCATGTACGACACGTTTCACGCCAACATCGAGGAAAAGAGCATTCCGCAGGCGATCCGCGACTGCGCGGATGTCTTGGCGCACGTCCACATTTCCGAAAACGACCGCAGCACCCCCGGCGCGGGCAACGTGCTCTGGGCCGAAAATTTTGACACACTCAAAGAAGTCGGCTACGACGGCTGGATGATGGTCGAAGCATTCGGTTTGGCTCTGCCCGAACTGGCCGCCGCGACAAAAATCTGGCGGCGCATGTTTGAAAGCGAAGAACAGCTTTCGCGTGACGCGCTCGCCTTCATGAAGGCTGAAGTTGCCAACCGCTGGTAACTTATTGAATCCAAGCACATCCGTAGGCTATGATCGCCCCCGGCGTGCTGTGCGGCGAGGTCCGCCTGCAACCGACAGAAGTTGGCGATCGGGGCGGGCCGGAATCGATCTTGTTAAGGTGAATTATCCAACCCTATAGTGGCCGCTATGAGCGACACGGGTGACCACTCCCAAGAGTCGGCGGAGCATCAACCAATTTCGGCTCAGCAGCTTAGTGATGCGTTTGCCGAGATGCTTAAGGACAACTCGGAGGGCCCGCAATCCTCCTCCGAGTCGAGGGAAGATGCCGCGGACGATGGGTCGGGTTCTGACGAGTCGGGTGGAGTGTCCGCAACCGCTGACCAATCCGCTCCAGTCACACCGAGCAGCGTTTTGGAAGCGATGTTGTTTGTCGGTAGCCCGAACAACGAGCCACTTGATCGGCAGCAGGCGGCGAACATGATTGAAGGCACGTCGCCCGAAGAGATCGATGACTTGGTCAACGAGCTGAATGAGCAATATGCGGAAGCCGGGCACCCGTTTAATATTGTCAGCGAGGGGGCTGGATACCGCCTTGTATTGTGCGCCGAATTCAGCGGTGTTCGTGACCGGTTCTACGGTCGCATTCGTCACGCGCGGTTGTCGCAGGCCGCGGTCGAAGTTTTGGCGTTGGTTGCTTACAACGAACCGATCAGCAGCCAGAAGGTCTCAAAGATGCGGGGCCATCCGAGCGGTGCAATTCTTTCGCAGCTCGTCCGCCGTCGGCTTCTGCGGCTCGAGCGCCCGGAAGAAAACCGGCGGAGGCCGGTCTATTTGACGACGGAACGGTTTCTAAAGCTGTTTAGTTTGGAGCGGCTCGACGAGTTGCCGAAGGTACAGGAATTTGGCCCGTGATCATCGATTGTAGCGGTAGCGCAAAGTTGGCCGTGCGGTGAGTCAACGCTCAATAGCCTATCTGAAAACAACTTATGGCATTCGGGTTAAAACGCGCAGACGTCTATTAGTGGCGTTGTTAGAATGGGACGGTTCTGACTTGGTGAGGCCAGCGAGGCCGAACGTATCACGGCGATTCCGCCGCCACTAACGCGAAATCCTGGAACGTCAATTCAACGACGTGTAATGCCCATGAAACAGCCCGGGGCCGAATAGTTCTCAACAGACGTTCGCGGTCCGTTCTGATGCCCGGGTTATTGGTCTTCTTTTTATTGGGTTCTGCTTCCCGTGAACAGCGATTGCGTTACGTCTATGCCCCGCCGTGAAAAAATTTCCGCTTTGAAATCCGCCGCACCGTTGATTCTTCCATCGCTGCTGCTTTGTGACTTTGGAAATCTGTCGGGCGAAGTTCGTGCGCTGGAAGATGCGGGTGTGCCGGCGCTGCACTTAGACGTGATGGATGGCCACTTTGTTCCGAATTTGAGCTACGGGCTGACGATTGTCGAGGCCATCCGGCGGGTGACGGAATTGCCGTTGGATGTGCACTTGATGATCTCCAATCCCGAAGCGTTCGTGCGCCGATACCACGCCGCTGGTGCGGATGCAATTACAGTCCACGTCGAAGCGACCGACGCGCCGCGCGAACTGTTGGCCGAAATTAGCGGCATGGGCGCGGCGGCAGGCATTGCCATCAACCCGCCCACGTCCCTGGAAGCCATTGAAGGCTGCCTTAATCTGTGCGATCTCGTTTTGGTGATGAGCGTCATGCCGGGATTTGGCGGCCAGAAATTCGACCCAGTTGCTCTGGGCAAGCTTCAACATCTAAGATCGCGGATTCCCGCTGAGGCGATTTTACAAATCGATGGCGGCGTCAACTCTGAAACCATCGGCGACTGTGCCGCGGCCGGCGCTGATGGATTTGTTGTCGGCTCCGCCATTTTCAAACACGAGGATTATTCGGATCGGGTAACCGCTCTAGCTCGGCTTGCGGTTACGGCATAAGGCATCTGGTAGAAATTATGAAAAAGATCGTGCTTATTCGCGCCGGTAAGACGGAATTCGACCATCAAGGCCGAATTATGGGAACTTTGGATGTGCCGCTCTCGGACGCGGGCAGCGCGGAGGTGAATGATGTCATCGAACAGATTCGCGACTACGCGATTGAAATGGTCTATACTGCACCTTGCGAGTCGGCAGCACAAACCGCAAAGCAGATTTCGGAGACGCTGGGAGTGAAGTCGAAAACCATTGAGCAGTTGACCAACATTGATCACGGTCTGTGGCAAGGGATGCTGGTCGAAGAGGTCAAACGCAAGCAGCCCAAAGTTTTTAAAAAGTGGCGGGAGGAGCCGGAAAAGGTATGTCCCCCCGAAGGTGAGATGATTTCCAATGCACGCCAGCGAGTCACAGCATGTGTGACGAAAATGATAAAGAAAAACAAATTCGGAACCGTCGGCTTGGTTGCGCCCCAGCCGCTTGTAAGTTTGATCGGGAGCGTGTTGCGCAACAAGGAAGTCATTGACGGCTGGAAAACCAACGGCGCGGGGCCGGTTTGGGAGTTAATCGAAGTTGAACTTGCAGCGGTGATTGGAACCTAAGTACGTATAGTTTTGGTCAACCGCTGAGCCGCGGTTAGACGGGCGAGAATTTGAGTTTTTAAGGTATCGATGGCCGGACAAGCACAAACCGACGAAGCTGCAATTGAGCAGGCGACCGCGAGTGAAAACGGCCCGCGGCGGCCGAAGCGCGGCGTGCCGGAAGGATTGTGGCAAAAGTGTCCGGGCTGTAGCGAGACAATCTATCGGCCGGAATCGGACAGGCTGCTGGGCGTCTGCCCGCAGTGCGACCATCATTTCTACGTATCGGCTAAACATCGCATCGAGCAAGTGCTGGATGACGGCACGTTCGAGGAATGGTTTGCCGGCATGACGCCCGGTGATCCGCTCAAGTTTACGGACAAGAAAGCGTATAAGGACCGGATCGTCGCCGAGCAAAAACGCACGGGGCTGAAAGAGGCCGCCGTTGTCGGCTCGGGAATGATTCGCGCTCGCCGCGTTGCCTTTGGAGTGACCGATTCGGCTTTCATCATGGGCAGTATGGGCTCGGTGGTTGGGGAAAAGCTCGCACGCCTGGTCGAGCGCGCGACCGAGCAGGACTTGCCGTTGATCATCATTAGCGGCAGCGGCGGCGGCGCTCGCATGCACGAGGGCATCCTCTCGCTGATGCAGATGGCCAAGGTTTCGGCCGCTTTGTCGCGGTATGACGCTGCGGGCGGATTGTTCATTTCTGTGCTGACGAATCCGACCATGGGCGGAGTGGCCGCCAGTTTTGCGTCATTGGGCGATTTGGTTTTCGCCGAGCCGAAGGCACTCGTCGGTTTTGCCGGACCGCGGACGATTAAAGCGACAATCCGCATCGAACTGCCCGAGGGTTTTCAGACGAGCGAATTTTTGCTCGAGCATGGCTACGTCGATCGCATCGTCCATCGCCAGTATCTGAAAAGCGAAATCGCTCGGGCGATCGACTATTGCGGCAAGTGACGGCGGCCGTTACGCGCACTTCTTGCCTATCAACACGCCGCAGTGGATGAGTGTGTCGAACCGGCCGATTACCGTAAGTCCCGCCTCCTCCAACCAGCCGCGATATTCGGCTTCGCTGTAGGCGCGACCCTCGGTGAATGTAAACAGCGCCGCCGAGTAGAGCGCGATCGGCAGCGGACCGTCCAATTCGTCATTCAAAAAGACATCATGGATCAGCAGGGTGCCGTCGGCCGGTAGGCATGCCGCGCACCGCGCTACGAGCGTTCGGCATTCGGACACATCCCAGTCGTGCAAAATATTGGAGAGCAGTACGTGATCGGCATCGGGCAACTTATCGACAAACATGTCGCCTTCTCGGCAGTCAAGCCGGTCCTCGACGCCATATTCGCGCGCAAATTCGGCAGCGAGTTTCAAAACCTCGGGCCGATCTAATAGGATGGCCCGCAGTTGCTCGTGCTTTTGGAGGAGGGCGACACTGTAGATGCCGGTTCCACCGCCGACATCAAGCAGCGTCGCCGGTCCGCGCAAGGTCACATGCTCGGCCAGCACGGGATGCTCGGCCAGCACGGGCGCAACATTTTTTGCCCGGCCAGCCAGCGCCAACGTGAAATGTCTCGCCAATTCTCTCGTTTCCATCGCCGAGCGCACGCCCTGGCGGTAGATAAATGCAGTGCCCTGATCGGACTCGTCCAGTCCGGCGGGTTTGTTGCTTTTCAGCCGCTCAACCATTTCCAACACGCCGGGAAAGCTGGCCGCCAGGCCGACGTAGTCGCTGACGTCGAAGTCCGCGCCCGGCACAAGATGCGCCGCGGCGAGTGGCGTGAGGACAAACCGGCCGTCTTCATTTTTCGCCATCAGGTTCATCGCGGCGAGTGCTGTGGTCAAAACAATCGCGGGGCGAGCGGCCAGTTTCAGCCGCTCGCAAAGTTGGGCCAACGTCAGCGGCTCGCGGGCGAGCATTCCGAACACGTTAAAGTGTGCGGTCGCGGCGGTCAGCAGTTCGGAACCGTAACTGCCGCGGAATATTTCGAAAATCCGCGTCGGGTCGCCGGCGGGCGGTTGCAGCGCGGAAGATGACATACTCGGGAGAACCCGGATTCGATGTTTATTGAAGGTATCGAGGCGACAACGGCAGCGTCCGCTCACGCATTGAGCTACCGGGCCCGCCGACCCAGTTGGTAAACATAACGAATGTCAGAATTGTGGCAATGACGGCGACGACCCCCATCGCGGGCGGATCGATACCGATCTCGTACCGCATCTCTCATGCCGCATCGGCCGCGACCGGTTCGGCATCCGGGGGGCCGGGGATTTGAGCTCGTCGATCATCTAAGGGTTGGTCGTTAAGAAGATTTAACGTTGGCCCACACCGACCCCCAAATACACAGTTCGGCCGTGTTTGGTTCGGGGCGACAATCGTTTCAATCGTTGTGGCCGAGTGCCGGCTGAGCGTTGTCCGGCAAGCACCGAACCGCCCGACGAATGTGGTATGGTGGCGGAATCGATCTCGGTTATCATAGAAAAAGCGCTGATCAAGTCTGACGCCGCACTCGCCAAAATTTCAGTTTGGGGCCCCGAAGCGTGCCGATCATAACACAGTGTCCCAGTTGCGGGAAAAAACTGAAAGCGCCGGATGAAAACGCCGGCAAGCAGGCGCGTTGTCCGCAATGCAAAAAACCGTTTGTCATCAAGGCGGTCGCCAAGGCAACCCGATCCGGCGCAGCAGTTCGGTCGAAAGCCAAACCGCAGCCGACCGCGCGGCCGCAACCGCGGCCACAACCTCAGACGCAAGAGCCCCGGTTTCCCGATCAGTGGTACGTGCAGACCGGCGAAGGCGCCGAGTACGGCCCGGTTACAAAGGCCGAGTTGGGACAGTGGATCACCGAGGATCGGCTCGACTCGGAATGCCAGATTCTGCAGGATGGTTGGGACCAGTGGAAATGGGCGGAGGATGTGTTTCCTCAACTCGGCGGTGGAGAAGAGGAGAATCCGTTCAGCGAGATCGGCGGAGGATCGAACATCAGCGGCGGTGATTCGTTCGTTGTGGCGGGCGGTGGTGAATCGAACCCTTATGCGTCTCCTTCATCTTCCGGCGTCTCCGCTGCCGATGGAAACCTCGCGTCGTCGCGAATCGTCCGGGCGATGGATGGGGCCCGGCCCTGGCTGATGCTGTTCGCCGTCCTCGCATTTATCGGCTCCGCGGGCGGACTGGTCGGGGTGATAATGAGTTTTGTGGCGATGCGGGCCAGCGTTGGTGCGGGGTGTGTTCTGTTGTTGATGTCGCTCTTCACCACCTGCATGTACGGGTTCATCGGTTACTTGCTGCTTACCTATTCGAAGTGTTCCGGCGCGTTTGTCCGCAGCCGAAATATTTCCGAATTGGAAAGGGCGCTCCAAGCGGCGAAGGCGTTTTGGAAGACCGTTGGCTTGCTGACCGTGATCAGCATCGCACTTTACCTTGCGGGCGGAATGGTCATCTATTTTGTATTTTGGGCTGCGTTTGGGGAACTGTCCGCGACGCCCTGATGCCGTCGCCCGGCGGCCACCTGCGGGTTTGATCGGCAACGGCGTTGTTGCAATTTCCCGGTCACACCATTTCCCTTAGAATGCTGGCTCTTCTGTGGTGCCCCCGATACTCGTAGCACTATCCAACCTATGAGAGTCTGACCCTGTGGCGGAAAAGAACGGCCAATCCAGGCTGCGCGAAGCCCTTGGCGCGGGCCCGCTCGGCCGCGTCCGCCCGAGTTCTATTCGCGTTGGATTCCGAAATCGTCGCGACGGCCGGCCCCGCTGATCGACCCTGCAGCAACCTCTAATGACACTACCCGACACCGCGAACCAGGTCATCATTTCCGTCAACCCAAAGGCGGGTTCGGGCCGCCGCCGCGAGAGTGTCCGGCAGTTGGTGGAGTTGCTCGAAGAACGCACGATTCAGGCCCGCGTGCTTAACGATCTGGGGCAGGTTGCCGAGCAGGCGGAACAGTTACGCCGCGAGGGCCGACTGCGCGCGGTCGTCGGCGCAGGCGGCGATGGCACGATGCACCGGCTGTTAAACGACCTTACGGCCGACGTGCCGCTGGCCATATTGCCGCTGGGGACCGAGAATCTGTTGGCCAAATATCACGGTCAACGCCGGGGCGCCCGGCCGTTGGCCAAAATGTTGATCGACGGCGACACCAAAAAGTTCGATGCGGGTCGGGCCAACGGTCGGTTGTTCATGCTGATGGCCAGCGCCGGATTTGACGCCGAGGTGGCGCGGCGTTTGGACGAGTGCCGGGGCGCGAACATTTCGCACTTCAGCTACGTGGGGCCGATTTTCGGCGCGATCCGCCGGTACAACTACCCGCCCATGCGGATTTGTTGCGAAACGCCCGCTGGCGAAAAAGAGATTGAGGCGCGTTTCTGTTTTGTTTTCAATCTGCCAGAATACGGGCTCGGCCTGCCGTTCGCGCCGGAGGCGGACGCCACGGACGGGTTGCTGGAACTTTGTACATTCAGCCGCGGTTCGGTTTTCAGCTGTTTGCGTTATTTGCTGTCGGTGGCGATGGGCCGGCATCGAAAACGAGAGGACTGCACGTACGTGCAAGCCAGCCGCGCCCGAATTGAGACGGACGGCGAAGTGCCGTTCCAACTGGACGGCGACCCGGGCGGCCGGCTGCCATTGGAATTGGATGTGGTGCCCCGCCGCGCCACGTTGATCGTGCCGCGCGGTAGCTGCCGCTGACGACTGCCTTATGCATGTGCTGGAATCAAATTCGACCGCCGCGCTGGCTGACTGGCTGGCCGCGCGCGATCTGCCGGCATTTCGCAGCGGACAGATTCGCCGATGGTTGTTCAATTCGCGCGCGGACAGCTTTTCGCAGATGACCGACCTGCCGGAACGGCTGCGCGAGGCGCTGGCCGAGAGTTTTCAAATTTGGACCACGGAGACCGCCGCGCACACCGTGGCCGATGACGGCACGGAGAAACTTTTGCTGCGGCTCGCCGATCAACAGGACATCGAATGCGTCCTGCTGCGGGACGACGAGCGGCGAACAATTTGTATCAGTTCGCAAGTGGGCTGCGCCATGGGTTGCGTGTTTTGCGCCAGCGGCCTGGACGGCGTGGTGCGAAACTTGACGCCCGGAGAAATCGTCGAACAAATGTTGCGGATCCAGCGGTTGCTGCCGGCCGAAGAACGGCTCAGCCACGTCGTCGTCATGGGCATGGGCGAATCGCTGGCGAATCTGGACGCCCTGCTGCCGGCGCTGGCAGAGGCCGAAAGCGCGGACGGACTGGGGATCAGCCCGCGGCGGATCACCATCTCGACGGTTGGATTGCCTGCGGCAATGGACCGACTCAGCGGCGGGAACTGTAAATACAATTTGGCCGTCTCGCTGCACGCCGCGGACGACGCCCTGCGCAGCGAACTGGTTCCGGTCAATCGCAACACGGGTTTGGACGACATCCTGGCGGCGGCGGATCGCTACTTCGAGGCTTCGGGCCGCCGGCTGACCTTCGAGTATGTGCTGTTGGCCGGCGTCAACGACCGCCCCGACCAGGCGCACCGGCTGGCAAAACTCCTCCGCGGCCGGCCGGCGATGTTGAACCTGATTCCGTACAACCCGGTCGTCGGCTTGCCGTACAGAACTCCGAGGGCCGAGGACCGCGAGCGATTCGTGCGGATCTTGACCGAAGGCGGCATCAACGTCCAAACCCGCCGCCGCAAGGGATCCGAAATCGACGCCGCCTGCGGGCAACTGCGCCGCGTCAAGGCAGGGAGCCGGCGGTCCGGACGAGCGTCATGACGGCGCCCCGGAACGCCGCTGAGGGCTCGGTCGCCGGCCGCCTTTCGAACTTCGCCTTGTAGTCCTGTTGGGGGAAAAATTTTCCGGCTAATTCTCGCGCGGAACCTCCACGGTCTCGGCCGCCTCGCTGTTACTCTCTATCAGGCCCAGTGAAATCAGAGCTTTGAGGGCGGCCTCATCGATCTTAATCCGCCACCGGACGCCGTTTTCGATTCCTTCGGCAGTCATCCGAATGCCGCCCGTTTTGGCCAGCTTCTCCAGTAGCTCGGGCGCGGCGATCGCAATGATCGGCTCGAGCGCCACATTGATTTGAATCGGCTCTTGTGGCGCGGCCTTGGCGGCGGCGGATGCGTCGATCGCTTTTTTCACCCGGTCGGCGGCATCTCCGCCGACGGCCAGAAAGACGCTGTCGGCGCTGGTCGCCAGCACCGCGGAAAAATTGTCGCCGACCAACCGCTCGAAGTCCTCGTCGATATTATCGACGGGTATTTGCGCCGCGTGCAGTGCGTAGCCTTTGTGTTTTTCGTCGTCCCAGCGGATGGGCGGGAGCAGGCCATCCTGCTGCGCGATGTCGGCAACCTGTTTCAGCGAAGCGGCCAGGCCGTCTCCGTCCGCGACGTCCGCGCCGATGACCAGCGTCGATGTGTCGTCGAGAACCAGCGCGGCGGCCACATCGACCGAGTCCGCCTTGAGGGTGTCATAGGCCACGTCGATCAGTTTTCCGACGGCCTGTTTTGCCGCTTCCTTGACGGCGGCCGGCACACCGGCATCGGCATCCAACTGGTCCAGGGCCTGCGACCGTATGGCCTGATGTTGTACATCAATCGCGGCCACGTCTTCAGGCGTCTTCGGAGATTCGGCGGAGAACAACAATGTCACAGCGGCCTCCGGCATCAGAACGCCGGCGTGCTTAGACGGCGTCGGCTTGAAATTCCCGTAGGCTGTTGCCGTTTCCGAGCCTGGAACCGCCGTACTACTGAAATCGAGAAAAATGCTCTTTTCCGTTTCGTCGGTTCCCAGGCCGACGACAATGTCGCTGGTATCGTTGATAAACCGCTGCAACCGAGCCAACTGCGCCGCCAGGTCCGGCCCGCCAACGCCCGGCACCGCTTCTTCGGGTACAAATGCCTCCAGTAGGTCGGTCAAGCCGTCGCGCAACTCTTTGGGGACGTTTTGAACGATGCCGCGGACGGCAATGAGATAGTTCGCCGGAAGTTCGCCCACCAGCGATGTTGGATCGGCGGGCATACTCTCGAGGATGGCGGGAGACACCGCCGCCAAGAGATATCCGTTTGATTCT
>JAYGDO010000199.1:0-2562 GCA_046582885.1 Pirellulales bacterium
AATGCCACCTTCAAAACCACCTTCCACATGTGCGGAGTTCATGCTTCACTGCAAACAGTGCTCGGTATTTTTCGGTAACGGCATTTAAGTTAAATAGTGCTTGGTATTTGTCGGTAACGGCATTTAAGCTCTCGCTCGACCGCATCTCTATTGCATCCAGCGCGGCGGGTGACATAGCCGCCAGGATTCTGGCACAATGGCCGCTCGGCCGTCCCCCGGTGGGCCGCGGTTGAACGAACTGGAATTCTGCAACGAGGTGCATCATGCCCGACGTATCGATCCGCTGTCGCGAAAATGGGCCGTTTGTCGTGGAAGGTCCGATCACCGTTGTCGATCACGAAGGCAACGCGTTTCCGATCGACCCCGACAAGCCAGCCGTTGCGTTGTGCCGTTGCGGCGCGTCAGGCAACAGGCCTTTTTGCGACGGTGCCCATAAAACGGCCGGTTTCCAGGCCGGCGAGAAAGCGCCGCAAGCATAGGCGATACATCGACAAGTACCGACAGGTTTTCCCCATCGGTCCCGCCGTTCTGTTTTTCTCCGCATGACGAGAGTTTTCTAGAAAAGAGAACATATTTCGTAGCACGAGCCGCGGGATTGCGGCGGTTTGGCTGCCCGATTCTGGTCTGCTGGGAAACCGCAGTTTAAACTGGCCCGCTCCACCACAACGGATCGCAGCACCGAAGGAGCGACACGATGGCCAAGCCGAATAAACTCGCCGCCACGGCACCCCCTGCCGCAGAATCGTTCGACGAAACTTCGCAGGAGTTTGTGGGCCGGTGGAATCGGTTGATCAGCACGACCAACTGGGAGAAAGGCCGAATCATCCACGAATGGCGGACGGCGCTGATTGAGGCTCGGGCCGACGTTTCGGAATACTCCGACGAGGCTTGGAGCCGCCGTGTGGGCAATGTCAGCCCGCAGCATGTTGGCAGGTTGCGCCGCGTTTATGACCGCTTTGGCCAACTGTGGCAGGAATTCGACGGTTTGCATTGGACGCATTTCCAAAGCAGCCTGGAATGGCCCGACGCGGAAATGTGGCTGGAAGGAGCCGTGCAGGACGGGTGGTCTGTATCGCAGATGCGGGCCAACCGCTGGGAAGCGATCGGCGCGCCGGCTAATTTGAAGCCCCGCGAAGAAGATATCGTTTCCGCCGAACTTGACGAAGACGTCTCGCCGAGTTTTGACTCCGATACCTCAGCGGTCGTTTCGCCGACATTCGATACGGTTCGCGATCCGTCGGGCGAAGAGTCCTTCGATCCGGACTTTGGCGTTGAAGCCGCGGGGCCCGCGGCCGAAACCGCACCGCCCGGCGTTGTTGCCGAAGATGAGTCGCCGGCTACCGCCGAACAGCGCATTCGACCGTTTGCGGAATTGCCGGAACTGCCGCAGGATCTGGCAGCCGCATTCGAAGGCTTCAAGCTCGCCATTCTTCATCACAAGATGGACGACTGGAGCGAGGTCGAGCGGAACGACGTGCTTTCGACGCTCGACGCATTGAGAGAACTTGTGCTCGCACCGTAAAGTTCCGCGGGTCGCCAACCGTTTGTCGATGGCTGCCGCGGCTACCGGAGTTCCAGAATTGTGCCCAGGTCGGGCTGCGCCGCACCTTGGCCGATCTTGCCGGTGAGCGTTTGCCCCAGGTAGCGCTGCGGGCCTTTGTCTTTCAGTTCTGGAACGTGGAAGCTGTCGCCCTTCTGCAAGATAGGTTGCGTGGCCGGCACTTGCCCGAACAGTTTCGCCACACCGTCGCAGGGGAACCAGTGTCCCTGGCCCAGGTCATCTTCCAGATAAAATTCGGCATAGCAATGTCCGGGCACCCATACCGCGCGGGCCGGAATGCCGTTGGCGCGGCAAAGTGCGATGAACAGCGAGGTGTACTCTTCACAATCCCCTTTACCGTGCTGGGCGGCCCAGACGGCCCCCTTCAAATCGCCGGCTGTATATTCGAGATTTTCGGTCACCCACTTGAACGTCTTTTGCGCCAGCTCCCAGCCGCCGGGATCCCCCTCGGCAAGCTGCTCTGCGATCTTTCGAATCCGCGTATTACGGACATCAATGCCGGGCGTTCCCAATAAAAATGCCCGCACCTCGCGCGGTGGACTTTTTGGCAAGCGATAGATCGACGTATCGGTGGGCGGCATGATCGGCCGGCGGCGAAGCAAAAACGTGATCGTCGCTTTGGCGGTTTCCCCTCCGCTGAGACGTGGCACTTGAATGACCATTTGCCGCGATCCGCCCGGGTGGTTTCGGTAGGTTATCTTTCTGACCTGAGGAGTCTTGTCGGTCGCGAGCACTTTGAACTCCTGTTCCGGCCACACGGCTGGAATCGCAATCGCGCTGGTCAGGCCGTTGACTGTGCCCTGCTGGCCGGTGATCCAGATCCCAATGGTTAAGCGAGTTTCCAACGCCTCGCCCAATCGAGCCCCCGCTGCTTCAGCGGCCGCGCGGCTGTGGAGTCGTTTAAGGTAAGCTTGGTCCGCCTGGCTGAGGTGAGCGACTTGTACGCTGATGACTTTTCCATCCGCTTTTTCGAGTTGCACCGTCTCACCGTTGTCCTTGAC
>JAYGDO010000265.1:0-15433 GCA_046582885.1 Pirellulales bacterium
AAAGGGTCGCCATGAAAGTACAGCTCTTCGAGTTTCTTGAAGCTGGCAAGGAGCTTGATGGACTCCAGCGGCATCTTGTGCCCGGGATGGCTGATTTCCAACTGGCGTATGTTCGGTGCCTTTTCCAGTACCGTGACCAGTGTCTTGTGGTCCCGCAATAGCACAATCACTCGCTCCCTAGTAGCATCCAGGCGTGCTGCCTCGGCTGGTTTCGTGACGACGACCGGCGGTTCATCCTCGACAGTCAGCAAAAGCGTCGCGATCAGGAAAAAAGGCATTGATTCCCTGCAGGAATTCAAGGCTTGCGGAGACCGTTTCTCGTGGGTTGCCGTGCCGCGATTATAACATGCTCGGTTACCTTTTTCCGGCAAGGAGTTGTTTCCGGATAGGAGAATTGGCGTTGAATGATCGCAAGCCCGCACCAGAACCTGGTGGCGGGCTTGTTTTTTTATTAAGCGGGCAAAAGAAAAGCCGCCCGAACGAATCGAGCGGCTCGATGAGTGCCTAGTAGCGTTTTGAACGAAACGACCGGACTACTGCGCCATTTCCTTCAGGTTCTTCAGTGCGCGAACGCGAACCGTCTTGCTGGCCGGCTTGGGATCGGCCCAGATCATTTCACCCGTCGCGGGATTACGGACTTCGCGCCGCGGTTTCGCCGCCACGTTCTTGACCACAATTTTACACAAGCCCGGAATGGCGAACTGTTGCGGTCCGGTCTTTTTCAGGGCTTTGGCAATTTCAGCCGTCAGCGCGTCAAAAACGCCGGCCACTTCCTTTTTGCTGAGTCCCGATGCCTCAGCGACCGCGTTGAATACTTCCGATTTGGTAGGTGCCCTTTTTTTAACAGCGTCAGCCATGGGTGTACTTCCCTCCCTGTCAAGTTAAATAGATGATTCGTCCGTCCGATAGCACTTCGTTGCAAAGGCCGTTTACAACCCGTGAAGCGATGATTGAAAAGCAAGTGGCAAAAAAATACAAGACTCGATTGGCGGAATAAGGCAAAAAACACTGAAATAACGCACTTTTGGCCGTTGATTCGATCTCGTTTGCTGGTGGTTGGACGCTGCTGAATCGGGCCAACCGGCCATTTGGGGCCGGCGTTATGACCGGCATATCCGGTCCGTGTTGTGTATTTCTTGTCAACTGACGTAGTGTCTTGTAAAATTGTGTGGCGTAAAAGGTTAGGAGGCTTTTTCGCCGGGCGAACCTCAATCTCATTCGCAAGCCGGTGGGACATGGATGACCGTTTGACCGGCCCAGGGGGTCACTGTGCTGCGAGCCCAAGCCCGGTCTGCAGGAACTGTGCGCCGTGCACGCTCGTCTAAAAAATGCAGGAATAAAATCATGGACCGACGAACTAGGTATTTTTTGCTGTCGATGACGGTTGCGGCCTTGGCTTGCCGTGTCGAGAGCGGATTTGCTCAGCCCGTCGCGCCAAATGCGAATTCGGCTACAGCGGCGGAATACAGTGAGCCGGTATTCTCGCCGCCCGACCGCAAGATGCTGCAAAAGCTAAATAATGCTCAGAAATTGCTTGAGCAGGAACGATATAGTCAAGCCGTGCGGGCCCTGGTCGAGATTCTCGATCCGCCGAAGCGGATTGAAACGGCCGACGACGGCGACCGGACGGACGACGACTATTTTTTCAAGTCGGATCCGGAGTTGCATCCGGGGGACGGTCGTCGCTTCAGCAGCCTCAAGTCCGAGGCGCGGCGGATCCTCGGCCAGTTACCGCCGCCGGCACGGCAGGCCTACGAGTTGGGATTCGGCGGTTTGGCCAAGCGGAAGTTGCAGCGCGCCATCGAATCGGGTGATATCGAAGCCGTTGCCGAGGTGACTCGGAAGTATTTTCACACTCAGGCCGGCTACGACGCGATGGTACTGCTGGGCCGATATCATATGGATCGTGGCCGGCCGCTGGCTGCGGCGCTCTGTTTTCGGCAGGTTTATGAGACGCAGGCGGGCACGAAATACGAACCGGCACTGTCGCTATTAACGGCGGCCTGCTGGCAGCGGGCGGGGGATGCGAATAAAGCGAAGGAAGTTCTGCTGGCGCTGAAACAACGTTATCCGAACTCGGCGTTGCAGATCGGCGGAAAACCGATTGATTTGTTCCGGCGATCGGACGATGCGCTGAACTGGCTCGCCCGGGTTGTCGGTCAGACGATGAGCAGCGGACCCTGGCGGCCGATTGATTGGGTCATGTTTCGCGGCAATCCGGCCCGCAGCGGGGTCAGCCGTGGCGGACAACCCCTGTTGTCCCGACCGCTGTGGCAGCAGCGTGTGGCCGCCGATCTGGATGTCGAGGCATCGCTCAGCGAGCAACGTCAACTTTACGTTGACCGTGGCGTGGTGGCCGTACCGTCGATGCAGCCGCTAGCGGTTGGCAACCTGGTGCTGGTGCGTACGCCGCAGCGGATCAGTGCGGTCGATTTTGCTACGGGAAAACTCGTGTGGCAGATCGAACCCTATTCGGAGTTGGCCACCGCGACCGACAGCCCGCAGTCTGCCGTCAAAAAATTAAACCAACTCATCTGGCTCGACAAGACCTACGGCACGATGAGTTGCGATGGAGAGCGGATGTTCGTGGTCGAAGGATTCGGCGGCTCGGGCCGCGAGATCCTCGACCGCTTTGGCCGGCGGCAATACGATTCGAGTTCCGCCTATAACATTTTGGCGGCCTATGATGTTTCGCGGACCGAGGGCAAGCTGGCCTGGTCGGTCGGCGGACCCGAAGATGGCGACGAGAAACTGTCGCAGGCCTTTTTTCTGGGCCCGCCGCTGCCGCTACAGGGCCGGCTTTATGTGATTGCGGAACTCAGTGGCGAAATCAGGCTGGTGGTGCTCGATGCGCGGACGGGCGGCTATCTGTGGGATCAGCCGCTGGCCGTCATCCAGGCGGGCGACTTCGACTATCTCCGCCGCCGCACCTGCGGTATCAGCCCGTCTTTTGCCGAGGGGGTGTTGGTCTGTCCGACCGGTGTCGGCGCTGTTGTCGCTATCGAACTCACGACGCGGTCTCTGCTATGGGGGCATCAGTATCCAAGCGAAGAAAACGGGCGGGTTGCAAACCGCGGCTGGGGCGGCCGGCGGTCGGCATCCGCGCCCGAACCCGAAAACCTCTGGGCCGACTCTTGCGCGGTGATTTCCAACGGCCGTCTCATCATCACCCCCGCCGAGTCGAAGGAGATTCACTGCGTCAAATTGGAGAACGGTGAGATGCAGTGGCACCTGCCCCGCGCTGGGCAGAGCGACGAATATTCGTATTTAGCCTGTGTTCACGATGGCATGGCAATCGTTGTCGGCCGCAGCGAACTGACAGCGATCGATATGGAGAACGGCAAGGTGGCGAAAGGCTGGCCGTTGAAACTGCCGGCCGGTAGCGTTCCCAGCGGCCGCGGATTTCATGCAGAACGATACTACTACTTGCCGCTCAATTCGGCCGGTGGCGGTGAAGTAGCCAAAATCGATTTAGGCCAGCCCTCGATCGTCAATCGCGCGAAGAGCCACAACGACACCATTCCGGGGAATCTGATCGCATTTCGCGGCCAGATTATTTCACAGGGAACGGATTGGCTTCAGGCGTTTTATCAGCGCGATGTGCTGGAGCAAGAGATCGACCGGCGACTAAAGAATGATCCGGCGGACCCTTGGGCCCTGATGCGGCAAGGCGAAATGCTGGTTGACGTTAACAAGCACGCTGAAGCGGCTCCGCTGTTCCGTCGGTCGCGGGAGATGTTCGCGAAGGTAATGGCCGACAACGAGGCCCAGCAGAACGATGCGTGGCTCGATGCGTACGCCAATCACATTGAGGCGCGGGAGCTGTTGCTGTCGGCGTTGCTGCGTAACTTGGACGGCCAGTTTGTCGGTCATCGGGATTCGGTCGCTGAAATTGAACGACTGATCGAGCGGCCGCGCGAGCGGATCGATTATTTGCGGATTCTGGCGAAGGGCCTGGAAGACTGCGGCGAACTGCGTGAGTCGTTGCGGGCGTATTTTCAGTTGGCCGACGCCTCGGCCACAACCAAGCCGATGATGAAGATCAGCAACACGCATACCGTGCGACTTGATCGTTGGTTGCGGGCTAGGCTGTCGCGGCTTCAGACCGATTTGAATGATCAGCAGCGAGAAGTGTTTGTAAACGAAGTGGCGACGCGCCGCGACGGGGCGATTCGGGACGGCAGCCTGGTGTCGCTCCGCACATTTCTGGATTATTTCGCCTGGCACGAATCAGCCGATAATATTCGCGAACAGCTGGTTGCGAAACTTGACGCGACGTCGCTGTTGGGGCGGTGCCAGGTGCTTCGCGAATTGGCCGCATCAGACGATCCGGCACAGCAGCGGGCCGCGGTGGCGCAGATGGCGGCGCTGCATTTGAAAGCCCGGCACTTTCGCGAGGCCGCCCATTACTACCAGCAGTTGCGCGATCAGTGGCCCGATGAAGTGGTTTGGCAGGGAAAAACGGGAAGTCAGTTGTTCGAGGCCCTGCCCGCAGAAAGCCCCGCCCGCCAGCCTAAGGTCGTCCAGTGGCCTTACGGCAAAGTCGAGTTAGCTGCCGGCAACGCCGGCCGTCCTAACCGATCGGTTAGTTATCAGCCCGGTTTTAAACTAAACCTGTTAGGCCGCCGTAATCCAACCCGCGAGTATTCGTCAATCGTTGTCGATCAACAGCAGCGTTACACGGTCTATGGAATGGACGGTTACGGCAATCCCGAGTGGACCGTGGCGTTGGGGGGCGATCGGCGAAGCTTAATGATGAACCGCGGGCTGAGTTGCGGCCGCATGGACGGTCCGTTGTTGATTCTGTCCGTTGGTTATCAGGTCATGGCTATCGATACGCTCGCCGCCAAGAGCAGCGATTCCGGCAAGTCGGCGGTTCTGTGGACCCAGGCGGTGAAGCAATACGTGCCGGGCGTTCCGTCGCGGCGTGGCGGATACAGTTCGACGCCCAGTTCCAGCACCGACCCTCCGCCCTGGGGCGACGATTCGCCCCAGCAGTATCGGGCAGCTTCGCAGCAACTCGTTCGTCTGGGACCGATTACACCCGGTGGTGTGACGTTTCTTCGAAATCGCGACCTGGTTTCCGTCGATCCCGTTTCCGGCGAGACACTTTGGACGCGTCGCGGGGTTTATGGTGATGTGGACTTGTTTGGCGACGACGAGCACGTATTCTTGGCGCCGCGTGGTAAGAAGGAAGCGGTGGTTGTCAATGCTGTGGACGGTTCGGAAATTGCTCGAGTCGAACTTCCACCGGAAAAATCACGCTGGAGGACCCTGGGCCGCAGGATGTTGATTTGGCGAACGCCGAAAGATCAGGCGGGCACCCGGGATTTAGCAATGTTTGACCCCCTTACCGGAAAGGACGATTGGGTTCACGGTATCGCGCGGGGTGCGAAAGGCGCGCTGATCCGCGATCAAGCGGTCGCCATTCTGCAGCGAAACGGCCGCTTTTTCATTTTCGATCTGGCGACCGGCGAAAAGAAGGTGGATCGCATGCTCGACAAGGAGTTGGGGCTGAAGGGTATCTATATGATCCCGTCGCAGGATCAGTACATTCTCGTGACGACGCGCGGCGCTTCGCGGGTCGCAAATAAGCGACAGATCTATCCCATGCCGCAGCAGCACGGCAGCGCGCTGGTGACCGGACGCATTTATGCGTTCGATTCGCGAACCGGCGAGTTGCAGTGGCCGACGGTCGGCCCGGAGCAGACACCGGTTTCGGCACAGGTTAAGCAGTACGGGCTCGTCTTGAACCAGGCGCCGGAATTGCCGGTCCTGGTATTTGCCCGGCGGGAGGTGCAAAACAACAAGTACAGTACGTCGTTTCTGATTATTGACAAACGGACAGGGCGATTGGCCGTCCCGCCCAAGCTCATTTCGCGGGTGTATGACAACTTCGATTTGTCTTCGGATTACGGCAGTAAGACATTGACCGTTTATTTTCAAAACCGCAGCTCAAATTTTTCACTGAAGTTTACCGATGAGCCTCTGCCGCCGTCGCCGCCCATACAAGTCGAGGGCGAGCGGCTGGCGCGCAGCAAACAGATCAACAGTGTGGGTGACGCGCTGCGGGCATTTCGGAAGGCAGGCGAAAACCGCGCGGTGCAGGAGGGCAATGATGATGACTTATTCGGCGAGGACGAATGACATGGCGATCCAGTTTCCTGAAAAAAGGCGGTTGCGAGCGGTGTCATGGGTGGGGCTGGCGGTCTGCGCCGCCGCCGTGACCTTGTCGCACCCGTCGGGCTTTGTTCGGGCCGCGGACGCCGAGGACGTTACCCAGCGGGCCCTGGCGTGGGTCGCGAAGCGGCAGTCGCGGGTTGGGCATTGGACCGCCAATGACGGGCGGTATCCGACGGCCATGACCTCGTTGGCCGCCGTGGCTCTGCTTACCGAAGGGTCCACAACGACGCAGGGAAAATACTCCGAGAATATTCGGCTGGCGGTCGAGTATCTGGCTCAGCGCAGTAATCCCAATGGCCTGATCGGGGATGCGCGGCGCGACGACCGTTACACCTATGGCCACGGTTTTGCGATGTTATTCCTGTCTCAGGTGCTGGGCGAAGAGGAAGACGAAATTCGTCGGGAACAACTCGTCGACGTGTTGACGCGGGCCGTTGTGTTCACGGGTCGAGCGCAAACCAAGGCGGGCGGCTGGGGGTACGTCAGTGCCAAGGATGGGCACGGTTTTGACGAAGGTTCGACAACGGTCACCCAGGTCCAGGGGCTGCGGGGCTGCCGCAATGCGGGCATTGAAGTTCCAAAAGAGATTATCGACAAGGCGGTCAAGTACATTCACAACTGCACGACGAAAGACGGCGGCGTGCAATACAGTTCGAAAGGCGGCGGCGGCCGACCGGCGATTACGGCGGCGGCGGTTGCCTGTTTGTTCAACGCCGGTGAATACGACGGAGAGTATGTGCCGAAGTTGCTGGCGTATTGCAAGAAGCAGTTGGCGAACATTAACAATCAGAGTTTCGGCCATTGGCACTATGCGCACTACTACTATAGCCAGGCCATGTACCGTGAAGGCGGCAAGACGTGGGAGGCGTATCGTGACAAAGTCGTCGCTAAAGTCGTACGCGAGGCGACGGATGACGGGAAGCAATACGCCTATTGGAGCCAGGGGTATATCGGCCCCATTTACACGACTGCGATTAATCTGACGATCCTGCAACTCGAAAAAGGGTGCCTGCCTGTTTATCAGCGGTGACGGTCTCCCCCGTGAAAACCGAAAGGAAATAAAATCGATGAGTGACGCATTATCCGGCCATGCGGCAATCAATCAACTGAGCGAAGCCCGCGACAAGATTCTCAGCCAACTCGGCCGTGTGATCGTCGGCCAGGAACAGGTGGTTGAGGAAATCCTGATTTCGATGTTCAGCGGCGGGCATTGCCTGCTGGAGGGTGTTCCGGGGTTGGCGAAAACACTTATGATCAGCACGCTGTCGCGGGCGTTGGATCTGAGTTTTTCCCGCATTCAGTTTACCCCTGATTTGATGCCAGCCGACATCACCGGCACGGATATCATCGAAGAAAATAAGTCGACCGGCGCGAGGGAATTTCGCTTTTTGGAAGGGCCGGTGTTCAGTAACGTGATTTTGGCCGACGAGATCAACTGCACGCCTCCCAAAACGCAGGCCGCGCTGCTGGAGGCGATGCAGGAGCGGCAAGTATCGATCGGCCGCGTCCGCCATCCGCTGGCCGACCCGTTCTTCGTGCTGGCCACGCAGAATCCCATCGAACAGGAAGGCACCTATCCGCTACCCGAAGCGCAGCAGGACCGCTTCATGTTCAAGGTATTTGTGGAGTACCCGAACTTCGAAGAGGAGTTCGAAATCGCCAGGCGGACCACGACCACCTTGACAGACGACGTGCAGCCCGTCCTGTCGGCCGCGGAGATCTTAGACGTGCAGAGGCTGGTCCGCGAGGTTCCCGTGTCCGATCACGTGATTCGCTACACGTTGTCGCTGGTGCGGCAGACGCGGGTCGGCGAAGTCGGCGTGCCGGAATTTGTCGGCGATCAGGTCAGTTGGGGCGCCGGGCCGCGTGCGGTTCAGTTTTTGATTCTGGGCGGTAAGGCCCGGGCGCTGTTGCACGGTCGTACCCACGTTTCCACGGAAGACATTCAGTCGCTGGCCAAACCCGTGTTGCGACACCGGTTGGTGGTCAACTTTGCGGCGGAGAGCGAAGGCGTTACCCAGGATGACATTGTCGAATACCTGGTAAAAGAAACACCGACTAAGGAAGATGAATTGACCCGCAATGAACGATTCCAAGAGATATTTGCATCCTGACGCTGTCAAGCGAATTTCGCGCTTGGAATTACGGGCGCGTCACATTGTCGAAGGATTTTTGTCCGGTATGCACCGCAGTCCGTACTTCGGGCAGTCGGTCGAATTTCTTCAACACCGTGAATATGTGCCGGGCGACGACCTGCGCCGTGTGGATTGGAAGGTCTGGGCGAAGCAGGATCGGTTGTATGTTAAACAATTCGAGGAGGACACCAACGTCCGCTCGACCGTGCTGGTCGATATCTCAGCCAGTATGCAATACGGATCCGGTCCGCTGAACAAGTACGAGTACGGCTGCACGATCGCCGCGACGCTGGCCTACCTGTTGTTGCGACAACAAGACTCAGTCGGATGCGTTTCATTTGACGAGGACATTCGCGTCAAGGTGCCGCCGCTGAGTAAGCGAAATCATATCAACTCGATCATCCAAGCGCTGGCGTCGGATAGTCCAAAAGACAAGACGGACTTGTACTCGATCTTTCGTCAAGTCGCCGAAACGTACCCCCGCCGCGGCATGATGATCGTGATTTCAGATTTGCTAGGGGATCGCGACGGCTTGGTCAAAGGTTTGAAGCTGCTGCGGCAGCGAGGGCACGACGTAATGGTGTTCCACGTCATGGATGATGACGAACTGGATTTTCCGTTCAGCGGTCCGACGCGGTTCGACGGCCTGGAATTGCCAGACCATTTGAATTGCAACCCGCGGGCGTTGCGCAAAGGGTATCTGGAGGCGCTGGACCGTTTTCTCGACCACGTGCGTCGTAGCTGTGCACAGAATACGATCGACTATGCGTTAATTCGTACCAGCCAACCGTTGGACGCGGTGCTGGCCGCCTACTTGAGTAATCGTTTGGGAATGCATCATAGGAATTAGGAGAAGCCGACGACCGTATCCCCGCGACCAAGCTTGGTGCCCAGTCGCCTCGCCGTTCCGGTCGTGAGGACGCGGATGTAGGGATTTAAGATGTCTTTCGCCTTTCCGTCACTGTTTTTCATCTGGATCGCGCCGCTGGTCGCGCTGCCGGTGTTGATCCATTTGATTAACCTGTTGCGGCACCGCCGCGTGCAGTGGGCGGCCATGGAGTTCTTGCTGGAGAGCAAAAAGAAACATCAGAACTGGATCCGTCTTAAACAGCTTCTGTTGTTGCTATTGCGGATGGCGGTGGTGGCGGCCATCATCTTTTTAATGGCCGGCCCGCTGTTGAAAGATACGTGGAGCCAGTTGTTCGGCGGCGGCAAGACGCACCACGTTGTCTTGCTCGATGACAGCGGGTCCATGCTGGAGCAAGGACCGGTGTCCAGTGCGTTTGATCGCGCCCGCGACGTTATCGCCAACGTCGTCCGTCGCGCCGCGCAGGAGAATGCCGGACATTCGCTGACGCTGCTTCGGTTTTCGCATGCCGCGGCCGGCGCGCATCCCGAGTTTCTGCACGAACCGCTGACCGACGAGTTTCTTGCTGAAATCGATGAATTAAAAAGCGAGCTTGCGCCCACACAGCTTTCGGTCGGCCCGCTGGAAACACTCGACGCGCTGGAGCGCACCTTAAAACCCGATGACGACGAAGATTTAGTTGTTTACGTCGTCTCCGATTTCCGCGCCGAACAATGGCAGGACGCCACGGCGTTGCGGCAGGCTGTATCCCGGGTCGCCGACATGAACGCGCAACTGCAATTCGTGCAGTGTGTGAAAAAGAGCAGGCCCAATTTGGCCGTGACTCACCTGGCGCCGATGCCCGGGCAGCAGGCGGCCGGCGTGCGGATGACGATGGAGCTGGAGGTTACAAATTTCTCCAAAGCGGTCAGTCCGCCGGTAGCCGTCCAAGTGCAGCAGCGAATTCACTCGAGCCAACTCGGAGGTCCGGGTGAGATCATGTCGTTGGGTTCGGTCAAATTTGACAAGTTGGACGCGGGGAGGACCGCTCGGAGGACGTTTGAGGTCTCGTTCAATACGTCCGGATTTCACGAAGTACGTGCGCGGCTGCCGGCCGACGTCTTAGTGGCAGACAATGAGCGGTTCTGCGTGCTGGACGTGCCGGCTGTTGTGCCGGTGTTGATGCTCGATGGCGGTGGACCGGACAGCACGGAAGGGCTGGAAGCGATCTTTTCGTCGTCTCCCAAGATCAGTACGGGCCTCAAATCGCAAGTGGAGCCGCCGCACTTTTTGCGCGAGCACCAGATTGATCGATTTCATGCCATTTACGCAATCAATCTCGGCCAGCTGAATCAACGCGAGGTCGAGTCAATCGAATCCTACGTCCGCAACGGCGGCGGACTGGTGGTGTTTTGCAGTGACGTCATGCGCAGGGATTATGTGAATCGGGAGCTCTACCGCGACGGAGAAGGCTTCTTTCCGCTGCCGCTGGCCGCGCCGGCGAATTTGTTGGTGGATCGTCTCGAACACACTCCCGACCTGGTGGTGGATCAAAGCCATCCCATGTTCTCGAGAATGTTCGCGAGCAAATATAACTCGCTGGTCCAATTGATGATGGTCGACCGCTACTATGCGGCTGACAAGCAGTGGCGGGTGGAGGATGAGCCGGGTGTTGAGGTGATTGCCAGCCTCAGAAACGGCGCTCCGCTGATGGTTGAAAAACGGTTTGGCGCCGGGCGGGTTATCGCGATCCTGACGACCGCTGCGCCGATCTGGAATAACTGGGCCGGGGGAATCCCGTTCCCGCCGATTCTGCTGGATAGCCAAATCTACCTGGGATCCGAAAAAGTCTACAATCCCTTGTACGACATCGGCGCCAATTATGAGCTGGACCTTCCGGAAATGACTTACCAGGCCGACATCGAATTTGTCGTGCCTGACGGCGACCAAGGCAAAACGATCAGCAGTCCGGCGAAGATCGACCCCGCCGATCAATCTCGGCGGATTGCCCGGCTGGATGAAACCGATAAGGCGGGAATTTACGAGGTGCATCTGAAGCGGGCTGGTGACGGCACGTCCGAAATACGCCGATTTGCGATGAATTTCGGCGCTGCGGAAAGCGATTTGGAATCGATGGCGGAGCCCGAATTGCGGGCGGTCCTCGATAATGTCGAAATCCAATATCGTGATGCGGACGAATTTCTCGCGCCGGTCGAGCGGCAAGCGGGTTTCGCGCTGGCCGAGCAGTGGTGGTTCTTTTTAATCCTCGTTGTTTTGCTCTGCTTGGAACAATTGCTGGGTTACTCGGCCAGCTATCATGCGCCGTTGACCGGAGGCAACCGCAAGTGAGCCACAGTTTCTGGTTATTCGCCGACGCGGCCACTCGAACGAGCTTCGAGTTAGGGCGGGATTTGTCGTCGCCGGTTGATTGGATCGTGCCGGCCGTCGTCTTTTTGATTCTGGCCTGGTTCGTCGTCGGCATGTATTTGCTCGACTGCGTTGAATTGGGGGCGCGTTTTGCCACGTTGCTGATCGGCCTGCGGTTATTGGCATTCGTCGCGATTATGGCCGTGTACCTGCAGCCGCAATGGCGGACGACCCGCGACGTGGTGAAGAATTCGCGGGTGTTGGTGTTGGCCGATACAAGCCAGAGCATGGGCCGTCGCGATATTGTCGATGAAGGCCAGCCAACCGGCCCACAGACACGGACTGCGCACGTTGTCAGCCAGCTGTCCGCAGGCCAGTTGATTCCGGAGCTGCAAAAAACGCACGACGTCGTCGTCTATCGATTCGACCAGGATGATCAGCCGGTGGCAGTTGCCTCCGTGGCAAAGATCGTGGAGGAAGAACAGCGGGAGTTGACCACCGAGCAGCTGATGGTATTGCAGTCGGCGGCACAGCAGTTTCGCGGCCGCGTTCTCGCCGGCGGTATCGCGCTGCTGTTAGGGTTGGCATTTCTGGTTTGGTTTTTGATACGCCCGGCGATGACGGGGCAAACAGGATTGTGGCCTTTGGCCGCCGCCGTGGTCGTACTGATCGGCGGCGGTGGGGTTGTGGCCTGGGCCTTTCAGACGGCGCCCGATCTTACGTTCCGGCAGCTGGTCGGGCTCGATTCGGTCGCCCCGGTATCAAGCGATGTCGGTGAGGAATCCGGCGAAGCCGAGGAGGAAGACAAACTGCCCGAGGTCGACTGGAATGCCGCACTCGACGCCCGCGGTGCGGAGACGAGACTGGGGCAGGCAGTTTATCAGTTGATTATGGACGAACGGGCCACACCGCTGGCCGCGATTATTGTCGTCAGTGACGGCCAGCAGAACTCGGGACTGGAGGTCGAGGCGGCCGCAAAAGTCGCGGCGGCAGCCGAAGTGCCCGTCTACACCATCGGTCTCGGCGATTTAGAAGAGCCTGAATTTGTGAGGCTGGCTGATTTTGCCGTTCCCTCCCGCGGCTATCTGGACGATCCGTTCAAGGTGACCGCGTACGTCCAGTCGCAAGGCCTGGCGGGAAGAACGGCAGGCGTGACACTCAAGCAGGTTGCCGCTACGGACAAGTCACAGCAGGACGCAGGGGACACGGGACTCATCTACAAGATCGACGCGATTCTGGGCAAAGATCGGGACGATTTGGTGCCCGTTGTATTTGAAGTCGAGGGTCTTAGCGAGCCGGGGCGTTACGCGTTCGAGTTAGACGTTTCCCTCAAAGGCGGCGGCAAACTGGAGGACACGGGACACCGCCGTTTCTATATGGAGGTCGTTGATCGGCCGACGAACCTGCTGCTGTTGGCAGGCGGTCCATCGCGCGAGTACCAGTTTCTACGGAATCTGCTCGTTCGCGATAAGCAGCAGAAGATTGATGTCGACGTGTTACTGCAGTCCAAGCGGTTCGACAAAATAGACGACGAAGATTATCTGCGGGAGTTTCCACAGACTCGCGATGAATTGGCGAAGTACGACGGCGTCATCGCCATTGACCCGGACTGGGTTTCGATCGGCTCCAGTGCGGTAACGATGTTGGAAGCGTGGGTGGGCGAGGAAGCCGGCGGCCTGGTCGTTATTCCGGGCACGGTCAACGCGGGCGGTTTCGTCACCAGTTGGATCTACAATCAAAAATTTGAAGGCAGGCAGGCATTGTTCGGCCTGTACCCCGTCGACTTTCACGGCGAGTTCGAAAAGGTTACGGATCGCCCCGCCGGATCAAAATCGGCGTGGACGGTGCAGTTCACTCGTGCGGGGATGGCCGCCGATTTTTTGCGGTTGGACGATAATCCCGTCGAGAGCCAGCGGATATGGGCGGCATTCGAAGGAATTTACGGCGGGTTTCCAGTCAAGGATAAAAAGTTCGGCGCGACCGTTTACGCGACCTTTGACGATAGCCTTGCCGAGTCGCGCGGCTATCAACCGCTTTGGCTGGCCGGCCATTTCTATGGCAGCGGCCGGGTGTTTTATCTCGGCAGCGCTGAAATGTGGCGGTTTCGCGGATTGGATGAGAACTATTTTGAACAGTTCTACACCCGTCTGATACGGCATGTGACGATGGGCCGCCTGCATCGTGGTTCGAAGCGCGGCGATGTACTGTTGCTTGAAAAACAGGAATACAGTGTCGGCGATACGGTCACAATCGTCGCCCATCTAAAGAACGCGCAGCGCGAGCCGTTCGTGGCCGACAGTGTGCCGCTCTACTTGTTCGATTCGAACAACCAAGGGCCGACCATCACGCTGACAAAGGACCCTTCTCGCGACGGCACGTTTCGGGGTGAATTTGTGGTCCGCGAACCACAGGATTATCGGCTTGAGTTGCCGTTGCCCGACGGCAATGACGACGTACTCTCGAAAATCATTAAGGTTACCCAGTCGGAGCGGGAGAAGAAAAATCCGCAGCAGAATGCAGAACTTTTGAAGCTGCTTTCGCAGGAAACGGGCGGGCGATATTATGCTTCATTCAAGTCGGTATTTGGCGAAGAGGGGCAGCCACCGTTGGTTCCGGCGATCGACGACAACACGCGTACGACTCCGATTGCCGGCGACGTTGATCCCCTGTTCAAGGAGGCCTGGAGCACGTGGATGATGTTTGTCATCTGCGGAATTCTATGTTTTGAATGGTTGTTGCGGCGGTTATTTAAACTGGCGTAAGCAGATGAAATCGCTCGGCGATCAATAATGCGGATTGATAACAGATGGCGACAAAATTAGAGAATGATGTGCAATTGGCCTCGCCAATCACGGCGCGACTTGCGCGGCTCCGGTGGCTGATCCGCGGGTACGTGTTTGCGGAGGGGTTCGGGGCGGTTGTCTGTTGCCTTGCGATTTGCTTTTGGGTCAGCTTGGTAATCGACTACGGGATCGAACCGACACCCGCCACGAGATTAGGGATTGTGGCGTGCTTGGGCCTGTTAACTATTTACGTCCTGTATCGCCGCATGATACGTCGGCTGTTTGTGCCGCTTCCGGACAAAAGCATGGCGGTACTCATGGAACGCCGCAACCGCGTACTCGACGATCGTTTATTGACCGTTGTTGAACTCGCCGGACGACAGTCGTTCCGGGCCGGTTACGACCCACGAATGTTGGCCAGCACGCACGAGGAAGTGTCGGCGCTGGTCGATTCGGCGAATCTCACACGCATATTCCGCCCGGCGCCGCTTGGCAATGTGACAATTGCCGCTGCGCTGCTCGTGGGCACGGTCGCCGTATTTGCGGCGGGCAAGACGGAGCTGTTTGCGATTTGGGCAAATCGCAGCCTGATGATGGGCGATCGTGATTGGCCACGGCAGACAAAGATTTTTGTGGAAGGCTTCGAAGAAGTCGACGGTCAACGGTTGGTCAAGGTCGCCCGCGGCAGTGATTTCGAGGTCCGCGCCGGCGCCGACGCTCTGTTCGCGATACCGGACTCAATCGAAATACAATACGAGACGGCAGAGGCGAGCGGCGAGCCGAATATGACAAAACTGGGGAGAGCCGGCGGCAAGAAATATCAATTTTACAAGTACGAATTTAAAAACGTCCAAACGGATATTCAGTTCGACGTCGTCGCCAGGCGCGGACACTTCCTCGAAAAGAATGGCCGCGTGAACGAACTGAGGATTTTGGCCGTGGAAGGCCCGGATCTAGCGGAAATACAGCTCGTCTGTACCTATCCGGAGTACTTGGGCCTGGCGGAGGAAACGATTGCCGTCAATGTCGTCAAGCCTCTGCCGGAAGGTACAACGGTTAAGGTGTTAGCCGAAGCCAATAAGGAACTGCTCGCGGCCAGTTACCGGATGGCGGCCAAT
>JAYGDO010000276.1:0-2685 GCA_046582885.1 Pirellulales bacterium
GGGCGACGGGCCTTAACTCGGCACGAGCACGCCCGGGAAGCGAGTGAGCCTAAAGCAGATCGGACTCAATCGCACCCGCCCGTATTTGGTTGCAACTAACGTTCACACTAAGACGTGTATTGATTTAAAATTTCGAAAAATTGTGAGACCGCATCCTCCACATTTTCATTGACAACCACGTGGCGGTAGCGATCGACCGACTGCATCTCACGACGGGCAACCTCCAGGCGGCGTTCGATCTCTTCGTGCGTTTCCGTCTGGCGGGCGCTGAGCCTTCGATCCAACTCGTCGATCGAAGGCGGGCGGACGAAGATAGTCACGGCGTCGGGGTATTGCTCCAGGGCCGCCATCGTCCCGTCAACGTCGATCTCTAACACTACCCATTTCCCCGCTGCCAATCTAGGGGCAACTTCACTGTTGAGCGTCCCGTACCAATAGCCGCGGCCATAAACCTCGAAGCATTCGAGGAAATCGTGTGCCTCGCGCCGGCGCCGAAATTCGTCTTGCGAGAGAAAATGGTAGTCCCTGCCGTCGATTTCTCCTGGACGCGGCTGCCGCGTTGTTGCGGAAACGCTCCATTCCAGCGGCAACTCGCAACGTTCGAACACTTCCCTGAGCACCGTCGATTTGCCCGCACCGGACGGCCCGGAGATGACAACGAGTTGGCCAGGGGAGTCGGGCATCACTTACTCCACGTTTTGAATCATCTCACGAATGCGTTCGACGAGTGCTTTGATCTCAATCACGTGGTGTGAAATCTCCGAATCGTTCGACTTGGAGCCGATGGTGTTGGTTTCGCGGAACATCTCTTGGGTCAAAAAATCTAAACGCCGACCGGAACTTTCGTCGGACGACATGGTCGAGCTAAACTGATCCAAGTGGCTCTTCATGCGTACTATTTCTTCTCGGATGTCGCTGCGATCGGCGAATAAGCCAACTTCACGGACTAAATCGGCCGCTTCTACCGTTACCTCGTATTCAGCGAGCAGTTTGCCGATGCGTTCCGTCAGCCGCTCGCGATAGTTTTCAACAACCAGCGGAGCGCGGATCTCTATCGCGTCGAGTTGGGAGGCGATTGATTTCAAATTAACATCCAGATCGGCGGCCATGGCGTTGCCTTCAGATTTCCGCATCGCCGCCAGGTTGTTTAAAGCCTCTTCGACCGCGTGTTCGACCGTGGGCCATGCCAAGCTGGAATCGATAACGCGGGACCGGTCGCTGACTGCGCCGGGCAACATCAACAGTGACTCCAGCGACACCGTCTCGGAAATGTGCCAACGCTTGTGCAGGTTTTCCAGCTGTTGTCGGTAACTCTCCAGCACCGATTCGTCCAGCGAATACCCGGCTTCGGTGCTGGTTCGTTCGATCCTGGCGACGATGTGTACCGTACCGCGTTTGACATGGCGACGAACTGCGGCTTCGATGGCCTGATCCATGCCTGAGTAACCGTCGGTAATCCGCGTACTAATTTTGAAATACCGATTGTTGACGGTGCGAACCTCGACCGCGGCGCAGAGCTGACCGTCTTGGTGACGGGCTTCACCAAAACCAGTCATGCTGAGCAGCACGGTGGGCGTTCTCCTGAAAAGAAAAGTCTGCGGATCAACTGGCGTTATTGATCCGCCGTATTTGAAGGCGTGTTCGTCGGGTTACTGCCGGTATCCGGACTTCCGTCCGGAGAGGTGCTCTCTCCGGTCGCTTCACTTCCCGCATTTTCGTTGTTCCCGGAATTCTGCCCTTCATCGTCAGTGTTGCCGGGCGCCGCACCGGGAACCGCGTTAAAACCGTCCGCCCCATCATCGACGGGATTATCGGATGACAACATCTTGACCGAAACGACACACAGCACGATCCACAGGAATGCAGTCCACATTGTGATTTTTGTGAATGTGTCTCCCGCCTTTGCACCAAATGCGCTCTGGCCGCCCATACCTCCCAGCGCGCCGGCTAAACCGCCTCCACGGCCACGTTGAACCAGCACGAGCAGAATGAGAAACACGGCCACCAAAGTCAGCAGCACCAGCAGTAATCCGGGCACGATTTATTCCTTAATTTTCGGTTCTGATTGCGAAGCGATCCCCAGGAAACCGTCTGCTGACAGGCTCGCTCCGCCGACCAGAGCACCGTCAATATTCGGTTGCGACAACAACTCGCCGGCGTTTTCCGGCTTGACGCTGCCGCCGTACTGAATACGAACCGCATCCGCAATCTGGTCATTGTAGCGATCTTCGATCAGCTTGCGAAGATCGAGATGCACTTCCTCGGCCTGTTCCGGCGAGGCGACTTTTCCCGTGCCAATCGCCCAAACAGGCTCGTAGGCGATCACGATTTTCCACATTTGGTCTGCCGACAGTCCGGCCAGTGACCCGTCGAATTGCTGGCAAATGACTTGCCGGGTTTGGTTGGCTTCACGCTGCCCGATCAGCTCGCCGACGCAGACGATCGGCGTCAAATTAGCGGCCAGCGCCGCGTGGACCTTCTTGTTTACGTCTTCATCGGACTCGCCCAGGATATGCCGCCGCTCGCTGTGTCCCAGGATTACGTACTGGCAGCCCAAATCGCACAACATCGTGCCGCTGACCTCACCCGTGAATGCCCCCTCCGCTTCGTGGTACATGTTCTGGCCGCCGATGCCGACCGAAGAATCGCTCAGCACCCCCGCGACCGCTTCCAGGTAAATGCTCG
>JAYGDO010000281.1:0-2329 GCA_046582885.1 Pirellulales bacterium
CACCGGACACCTGGACAAATTAATGAAGCGGCCTAAAGCCGAGGATTCGAAGTTCACATTCAAAGACTACATCAACCGGCGAATCCCGCCACCGGACAATCTGCACGATACGATGACGCTTTTTACGAACGTCTTCGGCAACCCTTCGGGAGAGGCCGAGGTTGTCTTTCAGCCGTCAATGGGTCAATCGCTGTTTTTGATGAACGAACCGCTTTTGCTGTCGTGGCTGAAGCCTCAAAACGACAACTTGATCGACCGTCTGGCGAAGCAAAAGGACAGCTCACTGGTGGCCGAACAGTTATACTTGGGGATTCTCAGCCGGCCGCCCGATAAAGAAGAGAAGACATTCGTAGCCGAACATCTGGAACAGAACGCCGCACGACGAACCGAAGCAATCAGCCAGTTCGCTTGGGCGCTGTTGTCATCGGCAGAGTTTCGTCTGAATCACTAGGAGAGCAATCAATAGGCCGCTTCAGCCGATCGACCAAAGATGCGATCCCGAAGACCGACCGCTGAGAAGTTTTGATGCACTGCCAAAGCCCACAACACGAACTTTCCCGCCGCCAAATGCTCGGCTCGCTGGCCGGTGCGACTGCCGGCGTCGGACTTAGCGGCCTTTTGCAGCCCGTTGTGGCCGACGGCATGAAGTCGAAACAAAAGCAGGTTTTGCTGATCTGGCTTGACGGCGGCATCAGCCAATTGGAAAGTTGGGACCCGAAGCCGAACACCGAATTCGGCGGCCCGTTCCGCGCAATTCCGACCTCCGTGCCCGGTGTGCATTTCAGCGAGTTGATGCCGAACACCGCCAAGCAGATGCACCGGATCGCCGTGGTTCGCAGCATGTGCACGCAAGACGAAAACCACTCCTCCGGCGTCCCGCGGATCTTGCGCGGCGATCCGAAGAACCGCGGTGTTACCTATCCATATCTCGGTGCGGCCGTCGCCAATCTCAAGGGCGATCCCAAAAGCGATCTTCCCAATTACATCTGGGTCAAGCCGGGCTCGGGAGGCTACATCTGGCAGCATGCCGGTTTTCTCGGCTCGCAATACGGTGCTTTGGCGCTGGGCGACGGCAAACCACCGATTCATATCAACCGTCCGCCGGAAATCACCGAAGAGATTGACAAGGTGCGAAACGAGCTGCGGAAGAAAATCAACGACCGATTCCGCGCCCGCCGCCGAGACGCGGAGATTGGCGCATACGAATATTCATTCGAAGTGGCGGAAAAACTGATCCAGCGAAAAGAGCTCTTCGCAGAATTTGAGCCGAAAGATCTGGAGCGTTACGGGGCGCATCCGCTGGGCCGGCACATTTTGCAATCGCGGCGGCTGCTCGAGGCGGGCGTACTGTTTGTCCAGTGCCACTCGTACCATTGGGACACGCGCGGCGACAATTTTAACATGCACCTGGATCTTGTGCCGCAGATCGACAAGCCTTACGCAGCGCTGATCGAAGACCTCGACGACCGCGGCATGCTAGACAACGTGTTGGTGATCCTGATGTCGGAATTCGGCCGCACGCCGAAGATTAACCAGCGGCTCGGCCGCGACCATTGGCCGGAAGCGTGGTCGCTGGCGCTGGCTGGCGGCGGCATCAAGCGAGGCGCTCTCGTCGGCAAGACCACGCCCAACGGTGCCTGGGTCGATGATGGGGAATACGACATCGGGCATTTATTCCACACGATTTTTAAGGCGATTGGAATCGACTCGAAGAAAACCGAATACCACAACAACGGTCAGCCACTGCCCATCGCCCACGATGATATGCACGTGATCAAGGAGTTATTGTCTTAGAACCGAGCTCCGAAGCGGAACGGTTAAACGAACGACGAATTCAATGAACGAATCCTCCGAACTCGACGCCACCAAAGCGTGGTCGGACAAGAAATACGAGTACGAGCGGCAGCTGACTTGTTGCGGCTTCAGCCCGTGCGGTAAATACGTCATGGCGGGCAGCTTGGACTTTCATCTGCAGCGTTGGGATCTAGACTCGGATGAGCGGACAACACTAAAAGGACACCCCAGTTGGATTGGCGATCTGGCCTTCCATCCAGACAACCGCCGCATGCTGAGCGTCGATTACCACGGCGGCCTTTTCTGTTGGGATTACACCAAGCCGCAGTCCAAACCGCTCTGGGAAAAACCGCAAGCCCACTCGCGCTGGGCTCGCAAGGTCGCAGTCAGCGGCGACGGTCGGTTCGCCGCGACCGGCGGCGACGACAATCTCGTGCGTCTCTGGTCTCCCGATGGCAAGCTGCTTCGGGAACTCGAAGGCCACGAGGGTTACATCTTCAGCCTAATGTTTGCCGGCGACAACAAGACGTTGCTG
>JAYGDO010000339.1:0-10401 GCA_046582885.1 Pirellulales bacterium
GTCTTTTTCACTCGCTATTTCAACAATCCGCGCAGCGTTCCGCCGTCGGCCCTGCAGCGGATTGCCGCCTACTGCACGACGGATGGGCGGCAACCAACAGCCCAGCCGCAAGTATGCGCAGACCCGTATGAGGCTTGGCAAACGGCGAGCCAACTCGCCGATGTGGACGACCTGATCTGCGTCACGGGATCGTTCTTCATTGCCGCAGAGTTGAGGCAACTGATCACCGCTCAAGCGAATAGGCCGGAGCCCACTTCCGCTGCGGTCGAGGAGTCGCTCAGCGCGACCTCGACATGACCCCGCCGCAAAAAATTACCGCGGCCTCGATTAAGTCGCGGCCGCGGTTGAAAAACTTCATACCGGAGGGAGCAAGAGTTTGTTGTCAGCTATTCAGTTTTCGTCTGTCAGAACCGCTCCAGATCGCTTAGCAGCGGCCAGTCCACCTCATCATCTGCAGGCGATTCGAAATCAATCTCCGGTTCGCCTTTAGGTGGCGGCGCTTCGACTCGCAGCGTCCACAACGCCCGCTGCCGGAGCCGATTTATCGGCGCCTGTGACTCCCGTTCAGAACTGACTTCATTTTGGAGTTTGCGAATCAATCCGAGGATAAACGGATCGGCGTCGTTCAGCAGCTCTTTTACCCGTGAACCGGTTACCGAAGAGTTACCGGAATCTATCAAAGGGATTTCGACAACCATCGCACGGACCATTGTTTCCACCATGACATAACCTCGTTTCAAACCGCCATTGAAAATGAACGTAGCCTCTCCAAAGTGTCGTACTCGTCGCTGAACTTCTGGCCGAATTCGCTCGCGCCGGGCGACCGCGGCTTAGCGAAAACGACAACTCCATCAGAAGCAAGTCGCGGGCCAATCACGAAAAAAATTGCTCGGGCCGGTTGTATTTACGTAATCCGCTTTCAGATCAAAACTTAACCAGCGCCGCCGGCAAAGTTTGGCTAGGACCCCCACCTCACGTACAAAGAATGGTTGCCTGAACGATTTTCAAACGCTTTGCAAACCGTTGAGAAGATCGGCAAACCGCGAAAGCTTTGCGGCCCCTCCTGCGGGGTCGGGATGCCAACAGGGCGACTGAGTGCCGAACATTGCAGGAACTGCTATCTGCCGCGGTTCGCAATCACTGAGCATCAACCAGCTTCGCCCGCAGATACTCCACAGCTTTTTTCAACTGCAGATCGATGGCCGGAAGGCAGCCTTCAACAACGTCATTTCGATTTTCGCGAAACGCTTCGCGCTCGTCCCGCAACTTTCTTCGCTGTTTTTCGGCCTCTTTCTCAATATTAATGCCAAAGCCGTCGTCGGGTTTGACGCCCCATTCGTCCTCGTCGGCCGCGCCCTGCTTGCGGTGAATGTTCTTGTCGCTGGGCCGCCAAAAGCTGGCCGTGGTCAGCTTGAGAATGCTGCGTTGACCTTCCATCGGAATCATATCCTGGACAGAGCCTTTTCCATAAGTGCGGACGCCGCAGACAACCGCGCGACCGTGATCTTGAAAGCAGGCGGCCACAATTTCGCTGGCGCTCGCGCTCTCGCCGTTCACCAAGACCACCATGGGAAAGTCGGAAAACGTGTTCTTCGCCAATGCTTCGTATCGCCGCTTGATCGAATTGTCACGATATCGTGTTTCGACGATCACTCCTGATGAAATGAATAGATTGCAGACTTGCCAAGAAGCATCCAAGTAGCCGCCCGGATTATCGCGAAGATCCAGTATTAACGCGTTGAGTTGATCCTTCTCTTTCAGTTCCTCCAACGTCGCCTGCATTTCGGCAACGGTCTGTGCTCCAAACTGTGTCAGCCGCAGATAGACGATACGCGGGTCGGCAGCCAGCAAGAACCGCCACTTGCGATCCGGGCCGCGGATATCGCCGGCCAGAGAATCGACGCGGATTTTCGATCGTTTTACCCTGACGATTTTTTGCTCGTCACGGCCTTCGGGTTTAACCGTCAATTGAACGTACGTCCCGGCTGGTCCCTTGATGCTTTCGACGGTCTTCCTGAATTCCTTTTGCGGCAGGTCTTTTATCGACCGCCCCTCCACAGCGACAATAATGTCGCCCGTGCGGATGCCCGCATCGTAAGCGGGATGTGTCGGCCCCATCACGGGATTGGCGATCAGGATTCCTTGGCCGTCGGGGTCGAGTTCCACTTTCGTCCCAATCCCGACGAACTGCTGATCCAACTGTTGCTCGTACGGGTTCTTCAACTCGCGCGAAACGAACGTAGAGTACTTGTCGTGCTGCTTCGCCATGGCGTACATCGCAGCATCAAACAGCTCCTGCTCGCCCTTTTCCTCCAGCCCTAAATAGTGAATTGTTTCGAGAGCTTCGACAAAATAGCGACCGTAGGCGGATCGGTTCACCTGGCTGTAACACAGCAGTGAAATAACGCCGGCGACCCATATAAGATTCAAATTCGAACGTGGCATATCAACGCACTCCGCGCAAGTCAAACAGTTCAAAGCGGCACCCCAGCCGCGCCATTATATACGAAGTTGGATCGCAACCCGATGCGTCCGCGCGGCCTTCCGCCGTCGACGGCTCCGGCTGACGATGCCCATCCTAACCCGCCGCGGCGGCGGGCGCCAAACGGCCCCTGTTGTTTGAGTTTGCGGTTACTTGTAACCGCAAACTCAAGGCTTATAATCACCGGCGCAAACGGTTCTTTGCAGGAAGGATTTTCTCATGGCAAGCACATCCGAGAACGGGTCTGGCTTCTCCCGCCGTGAATTTCTCAAAGGGTCCAGCGCAGCGGCTGCCGCCACTGCGCTGGGAACCGCCGCCGTCGAAGCTGTGGCGGAAGAGAAAGGCGCGAAAAAAGTAATTAGCGGCGCGACGACTGTTTCGCTGACCGTCAACGGTAAATCGCACCGTGTTACCGTTGAACCGCGAACGACGCTGCTTGAAGTTTTGCGATATCAACTCGAACTGACGGGCGCGAAACCCGTCAGCAGCGACGGCAGCAGCGGCGCGAGCACCGTGCTGGTTGGTGGCAAGCCGATTATGGCCTCAACGACCTTGGCGCTGGCCGCGCGCGGCAAGGAGATTGAAACCGTCGAAAGCCTCGGCGGCGATAAACCCGACGCCATCCCGCGGGCGTTTGTCCAGCATGACGCCGAACAGTGCGGCTTCTGCACGCCGGGCTTCGTCGTCGCTGTCCGAGCTTTCTTGAACAAGCATCCCAAAGCATCGGAAGCCGAGATTCGTCGCGGACTCAACGGTAATATCTGTCGGTGCGGGACATATGCGAACGTCATCCAAGCTGCTACGTCGATTGTGAAAGGAGGCCGAAATGGCTGAAGTTCAATACAACTGGCCTTCCGCAAAAAACGCCAAGGTCATCGGCAAATCACACGACCGGCTGGACGGTTTGGAAAAAGCGACCGGTGCCGCCAAGTACACCTACGATGTGAACTTTGAAAATCAGTTGATCGTGAAGTCGCTCGACAGCCCGCACGCGCATTGCCGAATTAAGTCGATCGACACCGCCGCCGCCGAAAAAGTTTCCGGTGTCGTCTGCGTCCACGTCCTCCGCGAACCCAAAGGCGAGAAGCTGCCCGAGATTCACTTCCAAGGTGAGTTGCTGGCGGCCGTCGCGGCCGAATCCGAAGGCGCTGCCGCCGCCGGCGTTGCAGCGCTGAAGGTCGAATACGAACTGTTGGACGTTTTCGTTAAAGAGGAAAACCTCAATGCCGCAACGAAGGCCGGCCGCACCCAGAAGGCCGGTGGCAAAACTGAGCTGGAACGCGAACCGGGTGACGACGAGGACGATGATGAATTCGAAGAAAAGGAGATTTCGCGGCTGCTGAAAGCCTCAAAGCACGTGGTCGAGGCCGAATATGGCATTCAGGCGATCACACACTGCTGTCTGGAACCGCATGGTTCGACGCTGCGGTGGAACGGCAACCGGTTAGAAGTTGAGTTGTCCACACAAAATGTCTCCCGCACCGACGACGGCTTCGCCGACGCGCTGGGGATAACGGCCGACGAAGTAGATGTCCACTGCGAGTACGTCGGTGGCGGATTTGGCAGCAAATTTCGGCCCGACTACTGGGGAATTGCCGCGGCGGAAATCGCCAAAAAGACCGGCCGTCCCGTCAAATTCATGCTGGATCGCGACCAGGAACTGAAAATCGCCGGCAATCGGCCGTCCGGTTTTATCCGGGTGAAACTTGGCGCCGACGAGAAGGGCATTGTTCAGGTTTGGGATTCACACCAGTGGGGAAGTTCCGGGTTTACGGGCGGCGGAGTCAGTGACAGAGTGATCCCGTATGTGTATCGCCCGAAGAATTATCGACGGCGTTCGACTGCGGTCAAAGTCAATGCCGATCCGGCCCGTGCTTGGCGGGCGCCCAACCACCCGCAAGCCTGCGCGATTAGCCAGACGGCGTACGACGACCTAGCCGCAGAAATGGGCGCCAACAGCTACGATATCTTCCGCAAAAACCTCGTCAACATCGAGTCGCGGCAAACAGCCGAGGTTTATGCGGACGAAATGGAAGTTGCCGCCAAACTGATCGATTGGCAGGCCAAATGGCATCCACACGGCAAGGGGCCTAAAAAAGGTTCGGTTGTCGACGGGCTGGGGATGGCCATCCACGAGTGGGGCGGGGTGGCGAATACGTCAACGTGCCTGTTGAAGATTCATCCCGACGGCGGGGTTGAAGCCTACTGCGGAACGCAGGATCTGGGCACAGGAACAAAGACCGTCTGCGCGATGGTTCTGGCCGAGACTCTCGGTTTGCCGGTCGGTCACATCAAAGTAAACATCGGTTCGTCGAAGTACCCCTTCAGCGGTGCTTCCGGCGGTAGTACCACCGTCGGAGCCGTCGCCGAATCGCATCGCCGCGCGGCGCAAGACGCCACCGCACACTTGTTCGGGCTTGTCGCGGCGAAACTCGCCGTCGATGCCGCGTCGCTGGAAGCAACCGGCGGCCGGATTCAAGTCCGCGGAAACGCAAAACAGGGCCTCAGTTGGAAAGCAGCCTGCGGGCTGCTTGGAATGAACCCGCTGGAAACCACAGCCAGCCATCGCCGCGGCGCGAAAACTCCACTTTCTGCCGAGGGCGTTGGCGGCGTGCAAATGGCGCACGTCGCGGTCGATAAGGAAACCGGCCAAGTCATGATTAAGACGGTCGTCGCCGTTCAGGACATGGGGTTGATCATCAATCGCAAAGCCGCGGCAAGCCAGGTTTACGGCGCCGTGATTATGGGGATTGCCTACAGCCTGTTCGAAGAAAGAATCATGGATCCCAAAACCGGCGCGTTTGTGAACGCGGAATTGTCCCATTACAAACTGCCTCGCCTGGGCGATATCGGCGACATCGTTGTGGAACTATACGAACCCGAAAGCCAGCGGTCCCGCGGCGTCATCGGACTCGGCGAGCCGCCGGTAATCGGTACCGGCGCGGCGATTTCGAACGCCGTCTGTAACGCCCTCGGCGTCCGCGTTCCCGTTTTGCCATTAACGCCAAAGCGGGTTCTGGACACGCTAAAAAATGCCTAATTTTGATCTCTCTCCTCTTTTGATGAGGAGGGCCGGGGAGGGGTGAAAGACGTAACCCCCGAACGATTAAAAAGGAACCAACCATGAACAACTTCGACTACGCACAACCCGACAACCTTGACGAACTTCTCGATCTATTGTCGGCCGAGTCGGACAAGACCGAGTTGCTCGCCGGCGGCACGGATTTGATCGGCCTGATGAAGCAGATGATCGTTACACCGCAGTTTGTGGTTAACGTCAACGACGTCGCAGAAATGCAAGGGATCGACACCGACGAAGCGGGCGACCTCGTTATCGGCGCGGCGGTGCGATTGGACGAAATCCGAGACTGCCCGCTGACCGAACCGTTCGACGCCTTGCGGCAGGCAATCGACGGCACGGCAAATATCCAGTTTCCATCGCAAAGTACGCTAGGTGGCGAATTGTGCCGGCGGCCGCGCTGTTGGTATTTTCGCGACGGCCACGGGCTGTTGGCGGAAAACGGCCGGATGGTTGTGGACGGCGACAATCGTTTTCATGCGATTCTTGGAAACGGCGGCCCCGCAAAATTCGTCAACGCGTCGCGACTCGCACCGCCGCTGGTCGCGCTGGGTGCTGAAGTCCGCATCGCCGGCCCCAAAACGACCGATCAGCGACAGATATCGCTCGAAGAGTTGTATCAAACCCCACGCCGTGAAGGGCAACGCGAAAACGTGCTCAAGCGGAACCAGGTGGTGACGGCGGTCGTGATTCCTAGTTCGCCGACCGTGATCAGCGCAACCTACGAAGTCCACCACGGCCAAGGGCAAGACGATCCGCTCGCCGCAGCGGCGGTGGCTGTTTCGCTTCGCGGCGGCCTAGTTGAGCGGGCCAAAATCGTGCTCGGTCAAGTCGCGCCGATACCTTGGGTTTCGTCGGAAGCAACACAAGATATCGTCGGTCAGCCAATCAACGAGTCGACGGCCGAGGCCGCAGGCCTAGCTGCGGTATCCGCCGCATTGCCGCTTTCCCAAAACGAATACAAAGTACAATTGGCAAAAGTCGCCGTAAAACGTGCATTGCTGCAAGCTACCACCGCGCCAACGGGAGGAGTCTACGCATGAGTTACCAGCGGACCGTAAACGAAAGTGATTTGACTGCCGGGCCCGCCTGCGTTCATTTGCGCAGTAAGGCGATGTATGTCACCGGCGACCTGAATCCATCGCATCTCGACGAAGCTGGAAGCCATTATTGCTGGTGCAACCTCACGCAGCACATTGTCGGCCCGGACGATGCGCCGGTCGATCGCTGCAATTGTGTCGGCAGTCGCGAATGCTATCACGCTCGATAACAAAACGATAACCGGCTGTTGTCGTGCTGCTCGCGATTCGGGGCGTCGATACCGCCTGCCGTTCGCCCTCGAGACGGCTTCGAACAGGGTCGCTGCGCGGTGGCCAAACCTAATGATTGCCGGCTGTGTGGTTCCGTTACAGGGAGCCACTGCCCGATTTCCAGATCGAAAAGTCGACCTCACGGCGGCGGGACAAGTCCTCGAAATAAACGTTGCCCCCAAAGATACGCCTGCGAGTTTTCCACCGGATATAATGTTGGAAGGCGACGCCGACTTCGGAGCACGGTTGATCGGCAACCGCAAAGATAAAACGGCCTGTCTTGAAACGATCAAATTCAGCGGCCTGGCATAACGCGTTGTGCATTATCGATTGAGACAACATCTCCCCCCTGGTTTCTAGGAATGCATCTTATGGCGAAAACGTCACTTGCTCACTCAAATCCAGTGGCGTCGATCTTTTTTTCGCCGCTAAGCTTTTTCGGCGCCCTGCATACGGCAAATGCGGACGGCGACCGCCCCAATATTCTTTTCATTATTGCGGATGACCAGTCACCGTTTGACCTGAAAATTTACAATCCCAGGTCGGAACTCCAGTCGCCAAACATCGACCAGCTGGCGGCGCGGGGTATGGTCATCGACGACGCGTACCAGATGGGCTCATGGGTCGGTGGCGTGTGCACGGCCTCGCGGCACATGATCATGAGCGGCCGCACCGTTTGGCATATTCCTGACAAGCCCGGGCGGATCATGAATCCGCACGTGACCAACCCTAAGATGGTTCCGACGGATCTGGTTAAGTACACGCTGCCGGCGGTTTTTAACCGGGCAGGCTACGACACCACGCGGACCTGTAAGAATGGAAATAGCTACGATGCCGCCAACAAACTTTTCCAGGTGCGCCATGACGGCACCCGCCGAGGCGGCACCGATGAGAAGGGCAGCCACTGGCACGCCGAACAGGTTCTGAATTATCTAAACGAACGCGAATCAACGAAGGACACCGATCCGTTTCTGATCTATTTCGGGTTTTCCCATCCACACGACACGCGTGACGGTAAACCCGAACTACTCGCCAAGTACGGGGCCGTCAATCATGCGGACAAAGCAACCATCCCGCCCGCCAACACCAAGCAGCCTGCGCTGCCCATCAATTATCTGCCGAAACATCCTTTCGACCACGGTCACACCGGTGTGCGTGATGAAGTGGGGGTGAAGGGCGTTTGGGCCCGGCGCGACGAACGCACCATCCGCAACGAGATCGGCCGGCAGTTTGCCTGCAGTGAAAATATTGATATCCAAATCGGTCGTGTTCTCAAAAAGCTCGAGGCGATGGGGGAACTGGAAAACACTTATATCTTTTACACCTCCGACCACGGCATGGCGATTGGCCGCCACGGTCTGCAGGGCAAGCAGAACATGTATGATCACACCTGGCGCATTCCGTTCATTGCGAAGGGGCCGGGCATTAAGCCCGGGTCGCGGGCAAAGGGGAATATTTATCTGCTCGATGTCCTGGCTACGTGCTGTGATCTGGCCGGCATTCAGGCTCCCGCCACATCGGAGGGCAGCAGCTTCAAGCCTGTGCTCGAGGGGGAAAAGGATGCGGTACGGGACGCCCTTTATGGTGTCTACTGTGGCGGTGGCCGGCCGGGGACGCGCTGTGTCAGGCAGGGCGACTGGAAATTGACGAAGTACCAGGTGGAGAAGACCGGGGTCCGGCACACCCAGCTTTTCAACCTGAAGGAAAACCCGCATGAGTTCCTCAAGGAACATCATGATCCCAAGCTGGTTGCGCTGACCGGCATCAAGCCGACCCCAAATCAGGTGAATCTGGCCGACAATCCCGAGTATGCCGCGAAGCTCCGGGAAATGGAGGCCCTGCTGCTGGCCGAGATGCGCCGCCTTGACGATCCGTACCGTTTTTGGAATCAGCCCGATGACGGTTTACCCGTGCCAATCATTCGGGAAAAAAACAAGAACAAGCAGCCGAAGAAGCCCCAGAAAAATCCATGAAAAAATTATTGTTCATTCTGTTGGCCGGTTTGTGGCCCATGGTGGCGCAGGCCGAGGCGAAGAAACGGCCGAACATGCTCTTCATCATCGCCGACGATCAGTCGCCGTTTGATTTCAAGGCCTACAACCCCGCCTCGGCACTGGACTCTCCGGTTTTGGACAAGCTGGCGGCTCAAGGCATGACCTTTGATCAGGCCTACCACATGGGATCCATGTCCGGGGCGGTGTGTTCCCCCTCCCGGAAAATGATCATGACGGGCCGGACGGTTTGGCACTTGCAGGGAACCGGTGGAAAAAAGAACCAGAAAAAGGAGAAAAAGTCCGGCATCGAGAATCCGATCGAGAATTGCCTGCCCGCTATCTTCAACGCGGCCGGTTACGACACCATCCGCACCTGCAAGAACGGCAACAGTCACAACGGAGCCAACGCCCAGTTCACGGTGCGTCATGACGCCACCAAGCGCGGAGGCACGGAGGAGTCCGGCAGTCACTGGCACGGCCAGCAGGTGATCAACTACCTGAGCGCGAGGGAAAAGGCCAGGGACACCGATCCCTTCCTTATCTACTTTGGCTTCTCCCATCCACATGACACCCGAGACGGCACGCCCGAACTGCTCAAGAAATACGGGGCGGTGAATCATCGCGATCGCCAGTCCTTGCCTTCGGCGAATCCGCAGGCCCCGAAGCTGCCGCTGAACTGGTTGTCCAAGCACCCTTTTCACCACGGCCATCCCGGTTTGCGTGATGAGGTGTCGGTCAGCGGGGTATGGGATCGTCGCGACCAGATCACGATCCGCAACGAGATCGGCCGCCAGTTCGCCTGCGGCGAGAACATCGATATCCAGGTCGGCCGCGTACTCAAAAAGCTGGAAGCCATGGGCGAGCTCGACAACACCTACATCTTGTACACCTCCGACCACGGCATGGCCATCGGCCGTCACGGGTTGCAGGGCAAGCAGAACCTTTATGAACATACCTGGAGAGTTCCGCTATTCGTGAAGGGCCCCGGGATTAAGCCCGGCAGTCGGGCTCCCGGAAATATTTATCTGCTTGATGTCATGGCGACTTTCTGTGACTTGGCCGGGTTCAAGCCGCCGGTCACCTGTGAGGGGATCAGCTTCAAGCCCGTTCTCATGGGGGAGAAGGAGACAACCCGCGAGGTGCTTTATGGCGTCTACTGCGGGGGCACTAAGCCTGGTATGCGCTCGGTGCGTAAAGGTGACTGGAAGCTGATCAAGTACGACGTCATGGACGGCAAGGTGCGGGAGACTCAGCTTTTTAACCTGAAGGATAACCCCCACGAATATCTCGTGCAAAATCATGCACCCCAGGTGAAGGCGCAATCGGAGGCCAATCCGAAGCCCAACCAGCGCAACTTGGCAACCGATCCGAAGTACGGTGGTAAGCTCAAGGAAATGGAGGCGTTGTTGCTTTCGGAGATGAAACGGCTGGGCGATCCCCATCGTCTGTGGGATCAACCAAAGGATTGAACTTCTCTGTATCAGGAGGGTAAGGTAGGATTCTTATCAGCAATGAAGGTGCTAATTTCATTTTTGG
>JAYGDO010000439.1:0-4257 GCA_046582885.1 Pirellulales bacterium
CGTGATTGCCGGCAGTTCGGCGGGCGCCTCGATCCAGGCCGAGTACATGGCCCGCGGCGATCCTTTGGGCAATCTCAATATCATGGCAGAAGGTTATGAACGCGGCCTGGGTTTTTTGAAAGGCGTCGCTATCGACCAGCACTTCACGCAGCGCGGACGGCAGCGCGACATGACGGAACTGGTCGATGCGTACCCGCAGTTGTTGGGTATCGGCCTCGACGAGACAACGGCCATTGTCGTACAGAAACAAATCGCAAAAATCGTCGGCAAGAACGACGTCTGTTTCTACGACCGGAACAAGCCGCTGCAAAAAGGCCAGCCAGATTTTGAAATCGTCCGCGACGGTGGCTCGTATGACCTGGTCAAACGGAAAATCCTCGATCCCGGCGCGCCGAAAGAGAAGCCGAAACCAAAGAACGCGGCAGCAGGTGACGCAGAAATCGATACGGAACAAAAAGCGTTAGAACTTCCGCGGTGATCAGCCGTGCGCTACGCGGTTGCGGTCTGCCGAGCGAGGTTGCTGCCGGGCCCTCGGCGGAATTGCCGTGCCGGCTAGAGTATTCCCAGCTGCTCACGTATTTCGGACACTTCGCGGCGGAGTTCGCTGGCGACCCGGTCAATTTGGTCTCGCAGTTCGCCGTTGTCCGCGCGAAGTTGGTCGACTTCGCGCCGCAAAGCGTCCATGGTGCTGAATTCAGCAGATGCCGTCGCTGGCGGCGGCCCCGTCGCAGAGATGGTTGATGGGGGTGCCGGCGGAGGTTGCGGCGAGGAGGGGGCCGCCGGCCCGTGTGCGCGGCGCAGCGCTGCTAATTCTTGCGGCTGGTACAGCGCGTGCGTGACGATGCAGCCACGCCCTTGGGGCGTGAGATAAACAATCAACTTCTTTTTTTCCAGCGCGTTGAGAACAGGCTGCAGAGCCGCTAAATCGACGATCGGCTCCATGCGTGCGGCTCGGCCCCGCAATTCACCTACAGTTTGCGCGCCGCGAAGTAAAAGTTCGGTCAGTACCGCGATTTCCGTTTTATCGACGCCGAACCAGTCGTAAAGCTGATGTCGGTACTTTGCCGTACGGCCATCTCCGTGAACTTCGATGACCGCGCCGTGATTTCGCAGGCTGTCCAGCGATTGTATGACATCCTCTTCGTCGAGTTGCATCAGCGGAAAGCGGTTGCTCTTTTGATTGCAAGCAACCCGCACGGAATTCAGCGTCATCGGATATCCGGCGGGCGTGGTTTTTGCTTTTTCGACCAGCGCGCCCGCTACGCGTCGCTCGCTCGCAGATAACGGTCGCCACGATGGTGCGATCGATCCTGCGTCGGATTGCGGCGGTTCCTGCACGGATTTTCTCCCGGTTAGATCTTTTCCGGTTTGCGGTTTTGTTTGAACTTGGTGCCAAAACCCGCGTCGTTTGGCTCGTACTCGTCAACCAGATTGGTATTACAGCCGGCTGCAGGGATCTGTTTTTCTAATCCGAGCGCCCAAAGGATGCCGTTCAGCGCGAGTTTGCGGTTGGCCTCTGCTTTGAAGTCGTATGGGTGGGCTGCGGTACTGAAAAAAACACGACCTTGTTTGCCGCTTGCCGCCCGGTAAGTTTTGATCCAGGCGACGGGACCCTCCAGCGGAAACCGTTCCGTATTCTCGGCGCGCAGGTGCTTCGATTTTAATGCCCGCCCGATCATCAGCGGTTGTGAATCGCCGTGCAGTTGGTCGACGCCGCCTTGGACGTGATACAGCCACGAGTAGGCATCAAACGGTTCAACGCCGCGCAGTATCGGGTGCTTTTTCATCGCCTCGACGCGGCGAATCTTGGTCAAGATTTGTGTACCATGGTGACCGTGGTGGGTGATCCATTTCTGGCCGACGAGTTGAGCGATTTTGTTTTCGTTCCAAACGGCAAAACGATGGTCGGCCGGATAGCGAAAAGCATGGGTCGCGGTGCGGAATCCGACGATCGGTTTTCCCTCTGCGACGTAGTCGAGAAAGCGTTGAAACTTGTCGTCCGGCCAATGCCGAAACCGCGTGAATAAAACCATCAAGTCCGCCGTTGCCAGCGCCTCGATGCCGGTTGCGTCGGTCGTGTTGTTCGGATCGATGTGGCCCTCTTTGTCCAAGGAATAGGCGATCGAAATCCGAAAGCGATAATCGCGATAGAGGATTTTGGCCAGCATCGGCATCGATTCCTCAGAGCGATATTCTTCATCGCCGGTCACGAAGACGACGTGCGGTGTCCGGTCTGCCGCCAGTGCATTCGTCGCGGCGGCCAAAATCGCGAAAACAATAAACAGGGAATGAATTGAGGTTAGTGCGGAGCGGGACCGCAGAGTGGAATTCGGCATGTCGGTTGCTTTTAGGGGTCCGGTAGGCTGCTTAACTTGAGAGTCGATACTTTGTAATCGTTGTCCAGCTCGATCACGCGAATCGTATGGTTGTTGGTGTCGGCGACGTACAACCGGCCGTTGGCGATCGATAGACCCGCAGGCTCGTTAAATCGCGCGGGTTTGTCCGTGCCGCCCGCGCGGCCGTCGCCGGCGACCGTGCGAATTGTCATCTCCGCCAAGTTTAGTTCTTTGATCTTGTTGTTGTAAGTGTCGGCAATGTAGATATGGTGATCGTGATGAGCGATTCCCAGGGGATGCTGTAGCAGCGCAGTTTTTACAGGGCCGTCACGGTCGCCGAACGTAAACAGCCGATCTTCGCTGCGGTCGACCGGGCCCAGCACGGTGCGGACGGATTGGCGGCTGTGGAAGGGAACGGCCCGTATGGCGCTGGCCTCGCTGTCGGCAACGTAAAGCCGCTGGTCCGCCGTGGCAAAGCCGCTGGGCTGCGCGAATGCGGAGACTTTTTTGTTGCTGGGTGATCCCCGTAGCGGTCCGTCAATCAGGTCTTCGCTGCCGCTGCCGGCGAAAACGGCGGGCCGCCGCCCGCCCAGCGGCATGCTCCAGACCTGATGGGCGCCGGCCATGGCGATATAAAGTGAATTCTGGTGAACGCAAAGATCCCAGGGGCTATTCAAATCGCGGCTCGTGGACTTGGGCCGGAGTCCGGCTTGCCGGCCGGTGCCGGCAAGCGTAACCACTTTGCGGTGTTTCAAATCCGCCATTCGAATCAAATGGTTTTCGGTGTCGGCGATATAAAGCGTGTTGCCATGCAGCGCGAGGCCCTGTGGGTGAAAAAACGACGCACTGGAAAAGTCTCCGTCGGCGCGTCCGATCTTTTCCGATCCAATCGTCCCGGTCACGGTGCCGTCCATGGTGCAAATCACAATGCGATTGTGGTTACTGTCCGCGATAAACAGCCGCCGAGTCGCTTCATCGGCCAAAACCTTGCCGGGAAATTTCAGCGGCGAACTGCTGTGGTGGTCCTGTTCGGGCCGCAGTGGCAAGGGGGATGTTTGGAGTGTTCCACGGCCCCGGTAGCGGGGGATCGCTCTCTTTAAAAAAGTGTCAAGTGCTGCAAAGCGAACTTCGCCGGTTTGGCCTGCAACCACGAAACCCTCCGGATCGATTACGATCAATGTCGGCCAGACGTTGGCCTTGTAGCGCTGGCTGATTTTGTAGCTGCCGTCATTGACAACAGGGTGGTTGATTTCGTAGCGGAGGACCGCCTCGCGGACGTTTTGCAGTTCACGTTCCTGTTTGAATTTTGCGGCGTGAATGCCGATGACGACGAGCGATTCGGGATAGGCCCGTTCGAGCTTTTTCAGATCGGCGATTTGGTGAATGCAGTTGATGCAACAGTAGGTCCAAAACTCAAGGATGACGAATTTTCCGCGAAGTTTTTCCAGCCGCAGAGGCTCGGCCGTGTTTAGCCAGGCTGTGCCGCCGTCGATCGACGGCGCCCGCACCGGGGGCTGGACCGGCCGCAATGCAGTCTGGGCCGCGGCGGGTTCGACTGCGGCGAAGATGATGGCCACGCACATGGCGGCGGCAGGAAAAAATAGTCGACGATGCATTTTTTTACAGCCTTTACGGAGTTGGAGTTGTAAATACGTCGGCCGCGGTCGATTTGAATTCTGGCGAATTCAGCTCCAAACCTGAGTTTTTAAAAACTTTGTTTCGATTCAAGCGAAAGAGGCCTTGAAATGCGAGCGGTAGCCCGAAAAATACCTGGGGCGTCAACGAGCCGCCACCAAGTCTAGGATAAAGCAGTTTATTACTCCGGATCAAGGAAATATTCATGCGGACGACACATGGACGGGTTTTAATGCTTGCCATTTCGGGCCTTATGGGGGTCTGTGCGGCGGACGGCTTTGCGCAG
>JAYGDO010000484.1:0-2643 GCA_046582885.1 Pirellulales bacterium
CGAAGATCGACCAGGCGAGCAGAAAGACGCCGAGGCAATCGATAACCAAGGAGCTGAATATCAGCAGCGCGTCGGCGGCCGCCCGGTTTGCCTGCAAGTAGGCGTGCAGCGGTGCCGTCCAGCGGTGTGGGACGTCAACGATCCCCGCGCCCTCGAGTACCCGCTGTGAGATCAGCCACTGCGTGAAAAACCACAATCCCAGGCCGACAAACACGAACAGTGCCTTTAGCCAGCGCCGCGTTTGCGGGTCTGAACCGCCGTTGATTGGATCCGTCATCGCGAACGCACTCCCGCCGGCGGATGGGCATTGATGTCGTCGAGCATTTCGGCGATTCGAGACCGGTAAAGCTCGGTGAGCGGGTCCTGTGTTGAGCCGCGGTCGCGACTGGGCGAAACCTCGATGGCCTCGCCGACCTGAATGACCAGGTGCAGTGGCCGGTGGACGGCCGGATCGTCGGTCAGATCTTCGTCAATCTTTTCTACCGTTTCCAGTATGCGTTCAGGTGACGGATCGCCCGCCAGATAGTCGCGAGGATAGCAGCCGAGCTGTCCGGCAACGTAAAGGTCCGCCAGCTGACGCCAGCGGCGCCCGCGCTCGTCTTCCGTGACGCCGCTGGCGATCATGTCGGACACGATCCGTCCGCGTAATCGCTGCACCCGCGCATAAACGCCCCCCGGCGGCGGCTCGCCGGCCGCACATTCTTCCTCGATCGGACGAATGATCTGCTCAATCAAACTTTCGATGCGGTCTTGAATCCCCGGCAGCCCGTTGTCGGCTGCCTGTGGAGCGCCAAAATACTCCAGCTCGCGCAGACATAACAGGGCGTTGGCCAGTTTTTCCAGCCGTTCGAGCAGCGGCAGATTCGGCCAAGTTTGCCACGATAGCCCGCGCTCGATGCGATCGAACACCGGAGCCACGGTCTTTTCCAGATCGCCCATGAAGAAGTATTTGAAAGCAACGGGGTGAATGACCACCTTGCCCGGCGGCGACTGTTTTGCCCGCCGCCGGGCCGCCAGTCGCGCGATCAATGCCGGCCCCTCGGGTACGGGAAAGACCACATCATTCGAACGGGTTATCGCACCCTCGGCAAAAATAACGACGGGCCGCACCGCCTTGTTGAGCGCTTTCACGGTAAAGTTGACAGATGCCGCATCCGTGCCTTCGCGGTGGACGCTGTATCCACCGCAGGCGCGGATTAGCCAGTGCTGGAATCTGGATTCGTGAAACAAATGCCAGCTGGCCATGCAGTACATGGGCGAACCTAAAGCGATGCGAATCCACCCGCACGCCATCGGGTCGCACGGCCGCGCGTGATTGGCCGTGATCATGATGCCGTGTTTGGCATCCAGGGAGTCTCGCAGGCGATCCAGATGGCGAATTTCGTGGGAGGCCAGCCCGTAGTTCCTGCGGAGATACGACGGTAGGAACTTGAGCACGAGCGATTGCACCCAGACCCGTTGGTTGGGCGAGACAAATTCGTAAGGCTTCACCACGATCAGGTTCTGCATGATGCCGAGAATTTAGTCGCCACTCGGTCGTGCGCCAATGTGATCTTCAATCGGCGTACCGCAATCCGAGGTGTCATCGGGAAAATTCGGGTTGTCGGACATATTTCCGGTCGACATATCGGGTTGCGATGGCTGTTGTAGAACGAATGAAGATGGTGGTGGGCGACTTCCGATTTTGTTAGATATGCCGCCCAAACAGCTCAAATCGAACAGCCGCAGGGCAACGGCCCGCAGTGCCAGCCAACGGTTCCTCGTGCCGTGGCTCGACTACCTGCGGACGGAATGTCAGTTGGCGGAAAACACCGTTGCCGCCTATCGCCGGGATTTGACCCGTTTTTTTCGTTGGCTGGGCAGCAAATCGGTTCAGCGGCTGACGATCCGACAGCTTGCCGATTTTGTGGCGTGGCTGCACGGACAAAAACTGGCGCCGTCCAGCATCGCCCGGCATGTCGTCTCGCTGAAGATCTTTTTTCGCTATCTGCAACTCGAAGGTGTCATGCGCGACAATCTGGTGGAATTGCTCGGCAGCCAGAAGCTCTGGCAGCGGGTGCCGCAGGTGCTTTCGCCGGAGGCTGTCGCGCGGTTGATGGAAAGTCCCGCAAGTCATGATCCGCTCTGGCGCCGCGACCGGGCGATGTTGGAAGTGCTGTATGCCACCGGCTGCCGCGCGTCGGAGTTGTCCAATCTGAAACTGCCCGACATGCACCTGGACGAAGGTTATTGCCGCTGCCACGGCAAAGGGGATAAGCAGCGGCTGGTGCCGCTTGGCCGCCGTGCGATTGCCGCCGTGCGGTCGTATCTGGATCAAGAGCGTCCCGGACTCGCGGCCCGCCATTCGCCATCGCCGTCGTGGGTGCTGTTATCGCTGCGCGGAAAACGATTGCGCCGCGAACGCGTCTGGGAACTGGTCAAAAAATACACGGTCCGCTGTGGTATGTCCGAGTCGATCAGCCCTCATTCACTCCGCCACAGTTTTGCCACGCATCTTTTGGCGGGCGGTGCCGATATGCGGCAAGTTCAGGAAATGCTCGGCCACGCCAGCATCGCGACAACTCAAATCTATACGCATGTCGATTCATCACGGTTGAAGCGTGTGCACAAGCAATTCCATCCGCGCGGTTAGCTCGCAGGTCG
>JAYGDO010000114.1:0-1677 GCA_046582885.1 Pirellulales bacterium
GTTCACGGAGGCCGCGAGGGCGGCGTTAGCCTCCGGTGACGTGCCCCGCCTGAGTTTGTTGATGGATCAGAATTTCGACAAACGCCAATCGATTTGCGACATCTCGGCGAATCACTTGCGGATGGTGGATACCGCGAGGCAGACCGGCGTGAGCGCCAAGTTCGCGGGATCCGGCGGCGCGATCATCGGGACGTGCCCGGACGAAGATTCCTTTCAGCTTCTGAAAAGCACGCTGGCGGCGATAAAATGCAATGTCATTCGGCCGGTCGTCGTTGCGCAGAACTAAATTCTGCGGCCCGACCATTATGGGTGGAGCATCCGCACCCGGCTAATTCTTGCGAATCCAGCTACTTTGCCCAGAAGCATCAACCGCCGCCGACCCTGTATTGCTTCTGGATTTCATCCCACCGCTTGAGCAAGTCGTCAAGAATGAAGTCCTCGGGAAGATCTCGGCCGCGGTCCTCCCGATTTTGAGCGAGGGTGTCCCGGTACCCCTGTTTGCCGTCGAGCATGTCGACCATGTCGCGGACGAACACTTCCTGCTCGGCCATCACAGGATACTCGTCGAGTACTTTCCGCCACAATTTTAATGCCTCTTCATACTTGGCCAGCGCCTCGGGCGGATTATCTTCGTAAGCTTCGCGGGCCAGATAAACTGCTTTGCGGGCAGCGACCGTTTCGGGCATCTGTTCGATCCGGCAGCGGTGATCCCAGTAATTGTAATTGACGGTGTCACGACCGTTGTAAATCGCGCTGTAGCGCCTCTGCGTTTGGTAGTAGCGGTCGGCGAGTTGCAGACCTTTGACAACATTTTTCTCGAGCATTTTTTCGGCCAATTCCTGCGCACCGATGGTTAGCCGATCATTAATTTCCCGGATGAGATACACCTCTTTGGGTGTCCGCTCGGCGTGAGCTTTGTTGTAGGCCGTGCGTTCCTCGTCCGTCAAATCATTCAAAACCTTCTGCTGCATCTTTTCCCGCAATCCAGGCTCTTCAGCCAATAGTTGATCAGCAATTTCGTCGCGCTGTTTGCGAACCTCATCGAATTCCGTCAGGCGGTAATAGAATCCAAGCGAGGACTCGTAGGATCGCTGGCTGAAACTCCGCCACAATTCGGCGGCCTCTTTCCATGCCTGGCGCGGGCGCTCGTCGAAAATGCCCTCTTCTTCCAGCGTCTTGGCGTAGTTCATCTGCTGCAGTGGCGAACTGCTGTGAAAAAAGACCGGATAGACCAGGCCGTATTCGGCGAGGCCTTCGTCAACCAGCCGTTCCGCTTCAAGATACCACCACTTACTGACCAAAAAGCAATCGGTCAGATTCTCAGGCCGTCCCTCGTAGCGGGTGCCAATTAAGTAATTTTGGTCGCGTGGCGGCGCGTGGTAGTCGTGGTCGTTGCGAAACAGGACGCGGAAAAACTCTTTGTCGTCCGATCGACCAATCTTCAGGCTGACGTAGCCGGCCAGCGCACGGGGCAGTTTGTGACGCTCTTCGTTGTAGCTAATCCCCCTCCGCAGCAAGTTGAAGCCCTTGATGACGTAGCGATAACGGTCCCGATAGTCGTCGAATTTCACCGAAATGTTAAAAGCAACGTTGTGACTTTGAAAATCCCAGACCTTGACGAAATGAGGCTGCAGATGCGTAATTTGCTCGAGCGTCGCGTCGAAGTTAACCCAATCC
>JAYGDO010000016.1:0-5133 GCA_046582885.1 Pirellulales bacterium
TAGTGCCACTGACGATTGTCCATGAAGTCGCGGTACTGCCTGGACTTTTTGTCGTGCAGCAGTCCCATCGCGGCACTGCGCCAGATTTCGCCGATACCGCCGCCGGTGTGGCCGTGAAGCATGAAGCTGGTCGTGTAGAAACTCTGCATCGCGCAGACGTCTCGTGCATTGGCATAAACCGAGTTCTCACCATCCGGTGTGACCGCGGCGGCGGCGGCCATGGCGAAGGCGAGTTTCCCGTTCTTGCCGTTGTCAACAAAGCCGACCTCCGGGCGATCGTCCCCGTAGGGGTTACCGCCTCGGCCGGCGTACCGATAGAAATGTCTCAGCGCACCGAGAAGCGCGTGATCGGGGACATCCGCGCCACATTCCTTGGCGAGGAGAAGGAATGTGACCACGTGAGTGCCGGCCGCATTAAGGTGCCCATTACCGTAGGTGGTAAGGGCGCCGCCCCGGCCAGCCCAGGCATCGTTATGCTGCGTCTTGGCCGCGTTATCGACCCACCGCTGGATATTCGCGAGAATTTCCTCATCGCCGGTTCGCAGGTAGCATTCGGTGATCGGGATTCCACCGTAACCGAGGTACCAGGGGTAGGTATGTGCCGGTGCCTTGCGTGCCCAGTTACGCACGACGTCCAAGTCCTTGTCCTCGCCCGTAGAGAGCAGAAACAGCATGCCGATGCCGCCTAGCCCTTCGGTTGACTCGGGTTTAGCAAGGTAGTCGGCCACCTGGCGCACGATCTTATCCGACTTCGGACAGTTCAGCGGCCAGGTCTCACTGTACGCACCGAGCACGGGGACATTTACGGTAACCGGCTCGGCCTCGCCCTGGATGGAAAACTTGAGAACGCCGTCGGTTGCTTCGGCCTTCGCCAGGATCTGACCAAGCTGAATGCGGGGGTCGATGTTGGCAAGCTTCTGTCCGTTAATCGACTCGATGATCTGGCCTTTTTTCAGCTTGCCAGTCGCCTCGGCAGGCGAATCTTCCTCGATGTGGCTGAGCCGCATCACAAACGCCGGTTGGATCAGGTCGATGCCCATGCCGACAGGGCCGAATCGCTTGATGTTGGTAAGCGACTTGGTCTCGCTTGGCCGAGTCGAGAACAGACCTCGAGGATTCTTGTAGAACGAGCCTTCGTCGGCACCGGCACTAGCGACGATGAGAATGGATGCCAGGAAGGCAAGTCGTGTCATGGCTTGTTTCCGTTTCTATTATCTTTGTTTGACGATTTACCTTTGCTTGGACGCAGACGCAGCGTGACTTTCGTTCCGACTTCAGGCAGCGACCCTGGCTTGACCTGCCACATCAAGGCGTCGTTTTTCTGAGTCTGATGAAACGGCAGGCAAAGTAGTTCGTCTCCGAACGTGGCAATCGAAATTACATTGCCGCTCAGTTCAGCCAGATACTGACGCGCCCCGGGACCGTTGTCTCGAAGGTGCGATCCGGCGAAGAGAAACGTGTGAGGCAAACGTGCTTCTTTCTCGTCACCGCGTTTTTCGGTCTGATTGGGTGCGGTAATGACGGCACCATCAACCTCGTCAACCCGCTCACTGGAACGGACAATGAAATCGCTGATCGGTCGTTCGATCGCCTTTCCGCCTTTGTTTGTCGTGACCAGAAACACATCGATCGGATCACCTCGCGGCCGAACGTTGACCCATCGCGTCTTCTCTTCGTCCACCGGTTTCCGCATCGCAGGGTTTCCATTGTTCGCGCCGAGCAACAGAAGCCCCGTGTGGATGTGCATGGCCTTGGCAGACAACGCGACAATCGACTCGTGTTCCTTACTGCCTTTCCTGCAGGCGATCAGTTCGAGGCAACCTTCTTCGAGACAAATGGCCCCTTCGAGATCGACACATCGCTTCTCGAAGTCGATCACCATGCCGGGGAGTTTCACGGGCTTTCGCGTGGGCTTCTTTGCCGCGGGATCATCGGCTGAGCTTGAGTTCCAGATAAACGACAAGACGATCGCAATCGCTGTGGCTGTTGTGGCAGCATTCATTGGTTACTTCAATACAACGTGGACTTGCGCGTCTCCAATCCTCGCTATGGCGCACAGTCGGACATGGTACACAGCGGAATCGCAACCTGCAAAGGTGATCGCGACCGACGCGCCCAAACGAAATCGGCAATCGATGTCGGTTCGGCGGCCGAGAATCTCAGTAAACACAAAGGCGAACTCTATCTCGACGGCCTGACCAGCCTGTCGGATGCGGCGGCGTGGCGGGATTACGAGAAACGGGTGGAGGCGAATTGGCTGGTGGCACCCCCATCTACCGACGCCTAGAATCAAGGGATCAGAATCGTATCCTTTTGGACGCCGGTGAGCCGTCCCGACAGATCGAAGTACCGGTGAAATCAACGGAAAACGGGCGTGTCATGTGGTTCGCTTGTTTCAACGCTCCATGGAAAAAAGGAACCTGAACATGTTGCGCCCCATCATGATAAATCTGGCTATCTTTATCGCAATGGCGACCGTACTTCAAGTCGAACGAGTTAAAGCGCAGCCCGCCGAGAAGAGTCCTGCGGTCACGCCTCAGCCCCGCATCGTCGAGTGGTGGTTTGCCCGTCACGGCCAGAAGATCGCTGAGATGAGCAAGGGCGATATCGACCTCCTGATGGTCGGCGATTCGATCACGAACAATTTCGACAGCGTCGGCGCCGCGGTCTGGAAAAAGTCCTTTGAGCCGAGAAAAGCGATCAACCTCGGATTCGGCGGTGACCGTACGAACCACGTATTGTGGAGATTGGACCATTTGCCGAAGCTGAAGGAAGCGCCGAGGGCCGCTGTGGTTCTAATCGGCACGAACAACATCTGCTGGGGTAGCGACAAGCCCAAAGAGGCCGCCGTGGGGGTACAGGCCATAGCGCGCAAGCTCGGCGAGCTCTACCCCGAGATGAAGATTCTGGTTCTCGGTGTCTTCCCCCGCAGGCGGAAGCTCGACCATCCCCACCGCAAGCAGATCATCGATCTGAATTCCTACCTGCCCGCTCTGCTCAAGGATCTGAAGAACGTGAAGTTCCTCGACATCGGACCGAAGTTTCTCGACGAGAAGGGCTTCCTGTCGAAAGAGATGATGCCCGATACGACCCACCCGAGCGAAAAAGGCCACGAAATCTGGGCCGCAGCGATTGGGCCCGAACTCGACAGAATGCTCGCCAACTGAGCCTTACCCCGCCGCCAACCGTTTCTTGCAATCTGGCCACGCCACCGCGACAATGCCCTGCAAGGCGGCCTGGTTTGCACTCGCTCTGCGTCCAAGGAGCCCACGGCATGAAACTGCGATCAACGTTGGCGCGGCCGGCGGGTCCGCTGTTGCTGGCCGCGACGCCGGTTTCGGCCGGGCCGACACCCGACGAAGTGATCCGGGCCCTTGAGAAACGGAAGGGCTGACGAATCTCTTAAAGTGCCGTACCTCACCAACAGCTGGGATCGGCGACGCTCGCCCGATGATGACAGCTGGTTTCAATTCGATCTGAAAGACAATGCCATAGGAGACATCATGATTGACCGACGAGCTTTTCTGGGTGCCGTCAGCGGCGGGTTGGCTGCGACGCCGTTATCATGGGCGGCAAACCAAGCAAAGCGCAAACGGCTGGCGGTCGTCACCACCGAGTGGCGTTATCATTCGCACGCCTGGCACATGGGCGAAAGGTTCCTCGTTGGGTACCCGATTAACGGACGCTGGCACCGCCCGCCGCTGGACGTGGTTGCGGCCTACGTCGATCAACAGCCCGAAAACGACCTCAGTCGCAGCCGCTCGCAGGAGTTCGGCTTTCCGATTTATCCCACCATCGCCGAGGCTCTGCGTTGCGGCGGTAATGAGCTGGCCGTTGACGCAGTGCTTGTGATCGGTGAGCACGGCAACTATCCGCGCAACGACTTCGGCCAGAAACTCTACCCCCGTTACGAGTTTTTCAAAGAGATCGTGAATGTCTTTAAGGAAGATGACAAGACGGCGGCCGTATTTAATGACAAACATCTGTCGTGGAAGTGGTCGTGGGCGAAGGAAATGGCCGAGACGGCCCGCAAGATGAACTTTCCATTTCTCGCCGGTTCATCGTTACCGGTGACGTGGCGGATGCCGGCGATCGATATACCGTACGGAGCGGCGGTCGATGAAGTCATGTGTGTCGCGATGGGGGGCATCGACAGCTATGACTTCCATGCCCTGGAAACAATTCAGTGCATGGCCGAACGCCGCCAAGGAGGGGAGACAGGCGTCTCGTGGGTTGAAGCAATGCGAGGCGACCATGTTTGGGAAGCGATGGAATCGGGAGCATGGCAGAAGGGCGGTTGGGATCCGGAACTCTTCCATGCGTGCCTCTGCCGTAGCCAGACATTGGCGCAGCCGAAGACTTTCAGCCATCGATATCCCAGCGAGGCGCAAATGCGTCAGTGGGTGAAAGATCCGATCGTCTATCGCTTCCGGTACAACGACGGCCTGAAAGGAACGATGTTGCTGATGAATGGCCTCGTCGGCGACTTCACGTTCGCCGCGCGGTTGAAGGGCCAAGATGAGCCGCTCTCGACCCTCTTCTATCTGCCGCCGAATCCGAATGTCACTTATTCAGCCGCATTGATGTCAAAAGCCGAAGAGACGTTCGTCAGCGGAAAGGCCCCTTATCCGGTCGAGCGAACGTTGCTCACCAGCGGCCTTGTCGAAGCCGGCGTCCAGTCGCTGGCCCGTGGCAAGCGCGTTGAAACACCCTACATGGGCGTCCGCTATCAAGCGGCTCGCAAGTCGACGTTCTGGCGGGCGTCAAATGGAGGGGGAGAAAAAGAGCCGGAGCCGCAGCGATCGACGTAAATCTTGCTGGCGCGGAGCGGGCTCCCGGCAAAAAGTGGAATATCACGCCGCCGGGCAGGTTGAGCCACTGCCGGATGATCGCCCGTAGCGTTGAAATTGGTTACACTTGCCGGCAGCGCTGATGCAATTGGACACCTTGCTGCACGCCCCGTCGAAAGTGGCGGTCAGGGAGTAGGACTCAAGGAGTAACCCATGAACCGAGCGCGCCAAACGCTTCTCGTTTTAATCTTCTCCGTGCCAGCCGTACTTTGGGCGGAGGCCGCTGCACACTTTACGGATGTCACCGCGGCGTCGGGAATTCGCGCAAACACGAAGCATCGCC
>JAYGDO010000109.1:0-5897 GCA_046582885.1 Pirellulales bacterium
TTACGCAGGAAAACGGCAAGCCCTTCGGTGACACAATTGAGCCGACGCAATTCAATAACATCGGCAAGACGCTCGGCAGCCTGTGGAAATTCAAACAGTACGGCCAGAGCGGTTTACCGATCAGTGACCTGTTTCCACTGACGGCAAAACACGCCGACGATATGTGTGTTGTCAGGTCCATGACTTCCAATTTTTCTGAACACACATTCGGCAACTACTTCCTGCATACCGGGCACGGCATTCAGGGCCGGCCGAGCATGGGTGCCTGGATTACATACGGGCTTGGCAGCCAGTGCCGAGACCTGCCCGGTTTCGTTGTCTTAAACGGCGGCCTAACACCGCCGGGCGGACTTGATAACTTCAACAGCGGCTACCTGCCGGCGACCTATCAGGCATCTATTTTCAATTCGAGCGACCCGGTGGTGTCGAACATCAAACGACTGGAGACCGACGCCAAACTGCAAATGAACAAAATGCGGCTGATTCGCAACCTCGATCAACATGCCTTGGATCGCATGGGCGAACTCGACGCGCTGGAAGCCGCCATTGCCAACTACGAAATGGCCGCCCGCATGCAGGTGGCGGTTCCGGATTTAATGGACCTGAGTGACGAGTCGCAAAAGACCCTGGACATGTACGGGCAAAATGCAAAGTTTGGAAACACGCGAACCTACGGGCGCAACTGCCTGCTAGCGCGACGATTGGTCGAACGGGGCGTACGTTTTATCGAACTCACCTGCACGGGAGGCAACGGAGATCGCTGGGATCAACACGGCGGTCTCAAGAACGGTCACACCAAGAACGCCCTTTCTGTCGATCAGGGCATTTCCGCATTGTTGACGGATCTGAAACAGCGGGGACTATTTGAGCAGACGCTCGTCATTTTTGCCGGCGAATTCGGACGGACGCCGTTTGCCCAAGGCGGTGATGGACGCGACCACAATCCATTCGGCTTTTCGATCTGGTTGGCCGGCGGTGGCGCCAAAGGCGGAATGACTTATGGCGCTACCGATGACTACGGCTACAAGGCCGTCGAGAACCGCTTGGAGATTCACGATCTGCACGCCACCATGCTGCATCTGCTGGGCGTCGACCACACCAAACAGACGTTCCGCTTCTCCGGTCGCGATATGCGATTGACGGACGTGCACGGCCACGTCATTAAAGAGGTTTTGGCCTAATGCTCAATGTCCTTTGATGAACATCAGTCGTATCAAAATCGCGACCGTGACGGCGACTGCCCTGCAGCTTGTCTTCGTGACGGCAGTTCATTCGAACTCAACCGCCAAACCTAATGTCGTTTTTATCCTCGCCGATGACATGGGTGTTGGCGACGTCAAGTGCTTCGGCCAAAAACGCTGTCTGATCGACACGCCGCACATGGACGCCCTCGCCCGCCGCGGCATGATGTTCACGGACGCCCACAGTGTCGCGGCCGTTTGCGTCCCTTCACGGGTGGCGATCATGACCGGGCGTTATCCTTGGCGGTCAACCGGAACGCGGCCAAGCGGGCCGTGGGGGTTCTTAAATCCGCGATTGAAAACGAGCGCGTATACGCTGGGCCGAATGTTAAAAACAGCAGGCTATCGAACCGGCTATGTCGGCAAATGGCACCTCGGCACGCTGATGGCGACCCGCGACGGCAACAACCAAAATTCCACCAACGTCGACTACCTCAAACCCTTAAAAGTCGGGCCAGCCCAGTTCGGATTCGATACGACATTCATATTGCCCGGATCGTTGGACATGTATCCGTATGCGTTCGTGAAAGATGGGCGTTGGGTCGGACAAGTAACCTCGCAAAAAGGCTGGAGTGCCTTTAATCGCGTTGGGCCGGCGGCCGAGGATTTTGAAGACGTCAAAGTGCTGGACACGTTTTCCAGACAGGCTGAGTCCTTTATCGCTCAACACGCCGCTGCCGCCCGGGGCGGTAGACCGTTCTTTCTTTACGTGGCGCTGACATCGCCCCACACGCCAATTAGTCCGCGGGCCGAATTCGAAGGCAAAAGCCGTCTCGGGCTCTATGGAGACTTTGTCATGGAGACCGACGATTGTGTCGGCCGAGTTGTGCAAGCGTTGGACAGGCACGGCTTGACCGACAACACGCTGTTCATTGCGACTTCCGATCATGGCGCGGCCTCGTACGCCGGTAACATTCGCAAAGCGACGCCCGGGCAGATACGAACTCTCGAAGCGAAGGGGCACTACCCGAGCGGTATCTACCGCGGCTATAAATTCTCGATCTACGAAGGCGGCAATCGAATTCCGCTGGTTGCCCGCTGGCCGGGCGTTGTTCCGGCCGGAACGACCTGCAGGCAACTCATTGGTTTGAATGACCTGATGGCAACGTTGGCCGAAGTGTTAGAAGTCGATTTGCAGCCCGACCAGGCGCCCGATTCGATTAGCTATCTTCCGTTATTGAAGAATCCGACCGCACCAGCTCCACGCCGCAACATGATCTTGCAATCGACCAGTGTTTTTGCGGTTCGCCACAACCGCTGGAAACTTTGCGTCTGCCCCGGCAGCGGCGCGTCCGGGAAGCACGGCAACGTGCCCTCCTCGGCCGACGCCTGGAAAAAGGCCGTCAGCACCTTTGGCCGCGCGCCGACCATCAAGGACCTGCGCGATCCGGCCTTTGTGCAACTTTTCGATCTCGCGAACGACCCGACCGAGTCAAACAACCTCGCCACAAAACGCCCGGAGCTGGTCAAACAGATTTTTGCGATCCTCGACAAACAAATTGCCACGGGCCGCAGTACGGCGGGCGGCAATCAGAAAAATGACGTCCCCCGCATCAATATTCACAACCGCGTTCCAGGATTTGTTTTCAAAAAACTAGTCGAGTAGCCGCTGTCCGGACTCTCGGCCAGGAAAAAGACACTACCGAGAGCCCGGTATTCCCGGCAGCACTAAGGTCCACCAATAGCAGGCGGTTAAGCATGAATCACGCGGAGCGCAGCCTAAGCCGAAGAGAGTTTACCTCCCTGATAGCGAGCGCCGGTTCAGCCCTGGCGTTCCCGTCCGTCGTGCAAGCGGACGATGCGCCGAAATTTAAACCTCGCTACATCTTGGCATCTTGCATGTACGGCTACTTGAAACTGGCGGAAATTGTGCCGGAGGTCCGAGAGATCGGTGCTACGGCTATCGATATCTGGCCGAAAGTACACGGCAATCAGCGCGAGCAACTCGACGAGATGGGTGAAACCGCGTTCACCGCGCTGCTTAACAAACATAATATTGCGCTCGGCTGCATCACCCAGTACAAATTGGGACCCTTTGGGTTGCGGAAGGAAATGCAACTGGCGCGCCGTCTGGGCTGCCGAACCATGGTCACCGGCGGCCAAGGCCCGAAGGGACTGCAGGGCGGTGAATTGAAGTCGGCGATGGCGGGATTCGTCGAAAAGATGAAACCTCACTTGGCCGTCGCCGAAGAGAATCACGTCACGATTGCCATTGAGAACCACAGCCACAACCTCGTGGATTCGCCGGACGCGCTGAAATGGCTCGCCGAGTTGAGGCCATCAAAACATCTGGGCATTGCACTGGCACCGTATCACCTGCCTCAAAATGAACGATTGCTCGCCGATTTGATCCGTTCGTTAGGCGACAGTATCGCCGTGTTTTACGCCTGGCAGCATGGCATGGGCTGCATGAAAAAACTTCCCAAAGAACAGGAGCTTCTACAGATGCCCGGTCGCGGACCGCTGGACTTCGCGCCGTTGCTGTCCGCCCTGCAAGACATCCATTACCGGGGCTGGACGGAAATTTTCATGCACCCCGTACCCCGCGGGATTCCGATTCTCCAAACGGCCACGGCAGTTTCTGCTGAAATCAATCGGTCGCGTGCGTATTTAGCGGGCTGCCTAAAAACACTTTGATCCGCAAGCGGAAATCTGTCCGGGCATCCGCCGCTTGCGATTTAAAGGTTCGTTCGCAAGACCATTCCTACTGCGGACAGTGGATTTTGGAGATTTTTTGACGCCGCCCCCCCGCTTCCCGTCTGACGCTGCCGGGTTGATTAATTAGAATGGGACGGCCTACCCGGCCCAAACTTCTTGCCTTAGTTCCTCGAAGGGAAAACTCTCGATGTTCAGGAGAAGCACAAAGTCGATCATCAGCGTCGCCATGTTCATCCTGGTCGCACTTTGCTTGCCCAGCGCGGACGTAACCGCCCAGAGCGTGCAGCTCAAGCCAGGCGATCACATTTGCTACATCGGCAACACTACGGCAGACCGCATGCAGCATCACGCCTGGCTGGAAACGTTCATCCATGCCAAACACCCCAAGCATGAACTCATCTTTCGAAATCTTGGCTTTCCCGGCGACGAACTAAAGACGCGTTCACGATCGAATAATTTCGGCGGCGCCGATCAGTGGCTGACGAAATGCAAAGCCGATGTCATCTTCTGCTTCTTCGGCTACAACGAAGCACTGCGGGGCGAAGGCGGCCTGACTGGCTTTGAGCAGGACTTAAACGACGTGATTGGCGGCATGCTGGGGCAAAAGTACAACGGCACATCCGCGCCACGCTTGGTGATGTTTTCTCCCATCGCACACGAAGACTTAAAAACTCCGAATCTACCCGACGGGTCAGCAAACAACCAAAACCTTGTTAAATACACGGCCGCGATGAGAAAAGTCTGCGCGGCCAAGAGCATCCCATTTGTCGATCTGTTTGCAGCTTCTCAAAAACTTTACGCCACCGCCAGTAAACCGCTGACGATGAACGGCATTCATTTGCTTGACCACGGCAACGAGGCTGTCGCTGAGGTAATCATGGAGGCGGTGTTTGGCGGACAGCCTAGTGCCGGAGCGGCCAACATCGAAAAGCTCCACGACGCCGTACTCGACAAGAACTACCACTGGTTTAGCCGTTACCGCGTCGTCGACGGCTACAATGTGTATGGCGGGCGGTCGAAACTCGCTTGGCATGGGCAATCGAATGCCGACGTCATGCGGCGCGAGATGGAAATCTTCGACGTGATGACCGCCAATCGAGACGCGGGCGTTATTGCCGTGGCGAAAGGAGGCGATCTAAAGGTCCGAGACGACAATCTACCGAAGGAACTCGTCGTCCAGACGAACAAAAAAGGTCCGCTCGAAGGCGGCAAGTTTCCATATCTCGGCGGCACGGCGGCGATTGACAAGATGAAGGTCGCTGAGGGCCTGCAGGTCAACCTCTTCGCATCCGAAGAAATGTTTCCCCGCCTGATCAACCCGGTGCAGATTGCCGTCGATACCGATAGCCGACTGTGGTGCTCGATCTGGGCGTCCTATCCTCATTGGAATCCTACCGAACCCCGCAAGGACGCGCTGGTGATCCTGCCCGACGAGGACGACAACGGCGTGGCGGACGAGTGCATCGTTTTCGCCGACGAATTGAACAGCATCACGGGTTTCGAATTCTGGGGTGGTGGCGTGCTGGTGGCAGCACCCCCGGAAATCTGGTTCCTCAAGGATACCGATGGAGACGACAAGGCGGACGTAAAAATCCGCATGCTCCAGGGGCTTTCCAGCGCCGATACCCATCACTCGGCAAATGCTTTTGTGATCGGTCCCGACGGCGGACTGTACTGGTCGCGTGGTATTTTCAACGTGGCCAACATGGAAACTCCCACCAAGACTTACCGCTCCACCAAGTCCGGTGTTCACCGGTTCGACCCACGCACCTTTGAAATGAGCTTTCATTTCCCGATCGGGCCCAACCCGCACGGTGATGTCTTTGATCAATGGGGCTTCCAATTCGCTAACGATGGTACCAGTGGCACCGGGTCCTACGTCAACATTGGCAAGGGCATCGGCAATCGCCAATGGTTCAAGAAACGCGTGCGTCCCGTGGCCGCCAACGGGATTCTCTCCAGCACCCAGTTCCCGGAGAAAAATAACGGTAACTTCCT
>JAYGDO010000161.1:0-3601 GCA_046582885.1 Pirellulales bacterium
CTCCAAGAACCAGCAATTGAGTTGCAGTTTGGGCCCGCCGAACCACACGCCCCCTTGGTGAACCTACCTCTCGAGCGGTTACCCGAACTCGACCCGGCCAGCGATCTCCACAGGCCGGTGGTTCCACCCTGGACAATCGCCCCGCGGGCGGAACTGCCCGAAAATGAATTGCGGCATCGGTTCAACAGCAGCAAAGATCATAAAGGAGTGTTCGCCAAAGCGCCGTTTAAGAACCACCGACCGTTTACCGCGCCGGACGACGGCGCAACACCGTTGCGGTCCGTTGACGACATCAAACCGCAAGGGATCGTGCCGAATTGGGTTCGGGCCGATTTATTGCAGTTCCTATTGGTCCATGAAGTCCACCCGTTCATTTCGCCCGCCGCAGGCCAGACATTCCTTCGAAGCCCGTTACCGCTGGTCGTCGCCGCGCCCAGTTTCGACCACAGTTGGGAGGAACTGTATCGCGAGGGCACCAGTGCGGAGGCCGTGAAAGACTCGTTGCGGCAGATCGTGCGGACCGAGGAATTTATTCAGGCCATCGATTACGGCGTACCGGCGGCAAACTCGCCCGTATCGCTTCACGTACTGGGCGGACCGTCACCCTTCGGGGCGATCGATTCCCGCACACTGCAAGTCATCGCACAGGGCGGGAAGTCGGCATCCGCCGCCGATCGGCGGACGCCGGCGGATGTGACGGTGGTTGTGGACATTTCGACAAGCATGCGTGAACACAACAAACTGAGCCGCACCCGCGAGGCCCTGAAAGAGTTTGTCGCAACCCTGCGACCCGGGGACCGCGTGTCGCTGATCGCGCATTGCGAAACGGCCCGTGTGCTGCTCAACCACGCCGATGCGGATCGCAAGTTGGAAATTCTCGCGGCGGTTGACCAACTGCAGCCACAATCGGGCAATAACATCGGCGAAGCGATGCGACTGGCTGCATTGTCCTTAAAACGAATCGGCAAGCTGGAGATGCCACAGAGCCTCGTGGTCATCTCCGACGGGGTTGGACTCGTGACCGCAAAAAGTGCCGCTCAGATTGCGCGTGTGCTATCTCATCTGGCAGAAGACAACATCCGTGTTGCCGTAATAGATTTGACGCAAGCCGGTCTGCACGACCCGCTGCTGCCGCGGCTGGCTGCGGCGGGACGGGGAAGTTCGAGCCGCGTATCCCATCGGCAAGAAATGGTAGATGCCTTGCGAGCCGCCGTTGGCCGCCGCCGACCGGTCGTCGCCGAGGATGTTCGAGTAACCGTACATTTCAATCCTAGTGCGGTGTCTTCCTATCGGTTACTGGGACACGAGCCGACTTCGATCCTTGATGATCGCCCTGTTGAAATCGATCTGCGAGCCCATCAGGCGGCCGCCGGCTTATTCGAAATCAACTTAATACCTCAAGGTGACAATGACGTCGGCTGGGTCGAAATTTCGTGGCGCGGCACAAAGGCCGATCCGCAAAACGGAACGCGACAATCGCAGCGTCGGCGCATCAGCCGAATTCAATTTGCTCAGACCTTCGCCGAGGCCCCCATGCCGGTCCAAGCGGCAATAATTGCCGCCGAAACCGCGGAACTGTTGCGCGGTTCGCCTTATGCCGATCGGCCGCAAACGTCTTTAGCGGCGGTCCGGGATCTGGCTGATCAAGTCGATTTGGAAATGGCCGAGGCTCCTTCATTCAAGCGATTCGTTCGCTTCATCGACCGCGCTCTACAAATTGGCCTACGATAGCCGTCGTTCGCCGGTAGAATGAACGCAGCGGGGCCGGTCCGGCAATCCACCCGAGGTTCGTCGCGGAGCACGGGAATATAAGGACGCCCGTAAAACGAACGGTTGATAGAAGGCCGGAAAGAATATAGTTTATTAGGGAGGGGGATGGGCGGTTCACGACGCTTTTCAAGCCAAATCATCTACCTGGCAACCGAATTGCCCCAGCCGGCACGCGTCCTCGAATCGGTCACAGGGCGACAACCGGTTCGGGTTGCGAACAGACCGATAAATCCAATGCACACTCAGGTATGACCATGAAACGGACCAACTCACATTGGCGACGGATCGTTCTTTCAATTTCGGTCGCGGTAGCGGGCGGAATCGCGGGATTTGCCAATGAACTGCAGCCCGCCGAAGAAGCCAGCGCGTTTTTGGCTGAATTGCGGGCGCGTGGTTACTACGACACCGCCAATGAATACCTTGATTCTATCAGCAAGACCGACCTGGTCGACGACGACTTCAAGAAGGCGGTCGATTACGAGCAAGCCCTGAATTTGGTTTCCGAAGCCCGTACGATTTCCGACATCCGTGTACGCGACGCCAAGTTGATGGAGGCCATCAATAAGTTCAAAAAATTTGCCAAAGAGAGGCCCGGAAATTCTCGTGTCAACAGCGTCCGCATGCAGATCGGCAACGTCTATATTGCCTTGGCCGAAGCCAAGCTAAAAGATGCCGACAAGCCCGCCGCCGATCGCACCAGCTTGTTGGGCGATGCACGACAATTATTCAACGCAGCGCTCGAAGAACTGACCGAAGCAGAAAAACTCATCCAGGCCGCGCGGAAACCGCTCGAAGGAAAAGACAAGGACGGCAAGGATAAGATCCCCAAAAACCGCGAGGATTTGAGAGAACTCCGCACGCAACTTCGAAACGATTGGATCGTCGCCGAATTGGCGCAGGCGCTGGTGATTTACAAACTGGCGAGCACCTACGAAGCGGGCTCCGAAAACTACAAAACTCAGCTAGCCAAGGCCGCCAAGGGATACGGTGAACTCTACGAAAAACACCGGACTCGAGGCGCGGGCCTCTACGCAAGGGTCCAAGAAGGCCGCTGCTACGTCGACATGGCGCAGTACGAGAACGCCCACAACTGTTTTGCCGATCTTTGGGTCGATGAATACGACAAGCACCCCAGGGCTCGCGGTCTTAAACTCGAGGCGCTCCGCTACGCGATGAAGGCCTGGATCGGACAGAAAAATTATGACGATGCCCTATTGAAAATGGAAATCGAGTTGAAACCCGGTGAGGACATCACGGAAACGGGGCTCGACATTATCCTGCAAGAGGCCATCGCCCAAAAACTCAAGGCCGATACCATCCGGGATAAAATACAAAAGAAGGCCAAAGACAACCTATTGGCCAGGGCCGAAAAAGGCGCCAAAGCGGTCATTGCCAAGGCGAAGCCCTATCCGAAAATTCAAAAAGAAGCCAGGAAACTGCTCGATAATCTCGGTGCGACGATCGCGGAAAAGACGCCCAGAACCTTTGACGAAGCGTACGACTTAGCGGTGGCCGCGATGCAGAAGCGGTCGCTGGCTAAGGCGAGCCTCAAGACGGCCGACGCGGAGCGAAAACCGGGGCTGGAGAAACGCGTGCAGGAAGAAGCGAACAAGGCCTTCCGCTACTTCCGCATGGCTGTTTCCTTCGCGGGCGAAGATCCCGACATCCGCAAACTTAAGAGTTCTCAAAAAGCGCTTTGCTACCTGTTCTACGACCGCGGTGATCAAATCCACGCGGCAGTGATCGGAAACTACATTGCCAAGCAATACCCCGGCGACGGCAAGACCGCCAAGTTCGGATCATGGATCGCCATGAACGCATTCCTGACGGA